>CAYTXE010000015.1:0-31440 GCA_964441045.1 uncultured Candidatus Brevefilum sp. | reverse complement strand
GCTTCAACGGCAATGGCGCGCTGCCAGGACACATCCATTACCGTGCCAGTGATGTCATCCGTCTTGAGCAGCATCATCATCACAACGATAAAGATTGCAATACAAGCCATGATCGCAATAGCACCGAAGATCACAGCTGTCCGACTGAGTTTTTTCTTTGGAGCAGGGACAGGCGTTGGACGTGCCGCTTGTGCTTCAGCAGAACTCCCCACACGCTTACCCGCGACTCGCGCTTTACCGCCCATACTCAGTTCGCCACCGCAGTTAGTGCATAGTTTAGCAGTACCAAGATTACGCGTTCCACAAAACGGACAGTGGATGTCTGGTCCAGCTTTCGCCATGCGGATCAGTGCTTCATCTTTGATGAAATTAAATTTCTCTTCATCAACACGTGTGAAGGCAATGTCATCGGGCTGCGGTGCACCGCAGCTTGTGCAGGTTTTTATGGGGCCGGGGTTTTGGGTGCCGCAGGAAGGGCATTCCCAAATCAGGGGGACAAAACCTAGGGATTTTCGAGCCATACTTCCTCCTGGGATGTTTTCTATTTAATCAGTTAGCTTTATTATAAATAATGCCTCGTGAATTGTCTATGAAATTTTACATGTCTCCTAAATGAGATAGCTATCCATGACAGTAATGACTTAGATAGGCCGGGAAACAAAAAACGGTTTCACACGCTGGATGTGTATTGACTAATTATCGCCATCACCAATTGAAGTCACTTGAATTAGATTGGATCAAGTCTCAATTAATTATAAAGCATTGAATGGATTAAGTTGGTCTTATTCGGTCTTATCTGGTTTGACCAGTCCATGTTTGAGTGCAAGCACAGCAGCCTGGGTGCGGTCAGAAACACCCAATTTAGTGAAAATGGTGCTGAGATAATTGCGTACTGTACCTTCTGAGAGGAATAAGTGCGCAGCAATTTGCGCATTCGAGTACCCCCTGGCAAGCAGAGATAGGAGTTCTAATTCGCGGGGAGTCAGTTTGTCCGCCAGAATGGAGTTTCTTTCAGGTGCATGTTGAGCTACTTGCTCAAACAACTTACCAGCAACCGATGGATCAACTGGTGTACGCCCCTCAGCGGTCTCTTTTATCGCTTTGATCAAGGTGTCCCGGTCAGTATCCTTGAGAAGGTAGCCATCAGCCCCAGCGCGAATAGCATCAAAAACCCATTCATCGGCGTCATAGGTTGTCAATACCAGCACATGCACATGCGTAAAATTTTTCTGGATGTGCCGAATAGCCTGGACGCCATTCATCCCTGGCATTTTTAAGTCCATCAATACCACGTCCGGTGACTTTTGAGGGATCAAATCGATGGCATGAGCGCCGTCAAAAGCCAGCCCAACCACCTCAATACCAGCATCAGCGTTGTTGAGGATCGTCTTAAGCCCTTCGCGGACCATCACCTGGTCATCACAAATTAACACCTTGATCATGAGGTTAATACTCCCGTAGTAAATTGAATGGTGGTGCCCTTTCCCATGCGGCTGTCAATCACACATCGTCCACCGATTAACTCGGCTCGTTCCTTCAGTCCGGGAAGACCATAAGTGTCAGTATCAAGATCCTGGGGATTAAAACCAATACCATCATCTTGAATCTGGAGCATGAGGATATCATCTGAATAATTAATGGTCAGGTTAATATGTTCTGCTCCTGAATGGCGCACGATGTTTTCCAGCGCTTCCTGTGCAGCACGGTAGAAAGCCTGTCTGATATCCGGGGGGATTTCGATGGGGATTTCATGGATATCGATTGTCAAATCTGCGCCACAACGATCTGCTGCTGTTTTCGCCAGGTCCTGAACTGCCAGGCACAATCCCAGGTCTTCGAGGGGGGAAGCCCTCAGTGATTTCAACGCCCGGCGGGTTTCATTCAATCCGGAACGAGTGGTTTTGATGGCGTCGTCTAATTTGTCCCTGGCAGAGGTTTCATCTTTATCCCAAATGGTTTTTATCGCGGCGAGTTGAACCGCCAGACCGCTTAGTGTATGTGCCAGCGTGTCATGCAGCTCCCGAGCCAGGCGATTCCGCTCCCGTGTTGTCGTGAGTTGTTCCAGGGTCATTGCATACCCCAGGAGCTGTTGATTAGCCCGTTGAAGTTCAACTCGCTGCAAACGTTGAGAAACGATCATTCGGGAAACAAGGAATCCCACCACCAGGAAGATCAGGATACGTGTCATCAGCACGCCAACCTCGCTGAACACAGGGATAAAAGATTCATTCCTATTCAACAAAAAGAGAAAAACAGCAAAATCCAGCGCAGTGGAGGCTGCAACGTATCCTACAACAGCCTTGAAATTGTACTGCCATGCAACCATAACCAAAGGGATGAACAGCATGGGGACCAGCTGCAAAGAAGCCATCACCAGGCTGACCTCATAACTTTCAAGGGGGATGGTCAGGTTCCGGGCACCTTCAATCAGAATTGAGATAGTCGCCTCCGGGTTGAAGCGCATCATTGAAATCAGGTATGTTTGGAGTATACTTCCAACCGTTGCCAGAGCAATCAGGATCGGGAAGAAAGATCGACCTGTTTTGATTCTGATCCACGGCAAATACAAGAATATCAGGATGAGAAAGTTGCTGAAAGGAAAAATCCACACAGGGCTGATCCGATAGTTAACGAAACCTGCCCGAAAATACATTGATGCGGCTTGAAAAATTGAAATCCCCATCAATACCCAGGTCAGCATGCGATAAGTCCTCAGCAGGCCAGGTTTAAGCTGTGATTTTTCAGTCATGGCATTATCTTAGCATATTTCTTTTTAATGTCATCGTGACGACCATTGATAATGAAGATGACAGCTGTCACCTGTACTGATGACACCTTACACAAGTCCTGATGATTGTTTTCACTTAGTGAAATAATTGCGGGTGGGATATGATAATGATGAATACAAAAAATATCGGAGGAAAAACGTGGCAGAAACACAAAAAAACAAGAAAAAGAAAAGCCGTATCGGTTGGTGGATTTTCCTGGCAGTTGTCATCATAGCCGGTGCTATATTTGGATGGAGTTTCCTGAACACCCAGAAAGAAATGAATCAGGTGATGGCGAATATCGAGACAGAGCCTTACAAACGCAGCAACCTCAGTGCTAATATATATGGTACAGGAACGGCACAGCCGATCCAGACAGCGGTCCTGACATGGTCTGCAAGTGGGATTGTCGGAGAGGTGAATGCTGAACTGGGACAATCTGTAGAAGAGGGTATGCTGCTGATGTCACTCGACCCAGATTCCCTGTCTGTGGATATTTTGCAGGCGGAAATCGACGTGATCAACGCTCAAAACAATCTGGACAACCTCCATGATAGTTGGGAATCAGACCTGGCTCAAGCAAAACTGGATTTGATTAACGCTGAGGAGAATCTTGACGACCTTGAAAGTGAACGAGAGATCATGAATTATCAGCGCTGCACAGATGATCGCATTGAGGAGCTAGAAGATACACTTGAATTTGCAGAAAATAGGTACAACATGCAGCAGAATTCTGATAATCTCCTGGCAGTCAATGTCGCACAGGCAAATATCGATTATTGTCGAGCGGGTTACACTGAGCGTGACGTCGCAGAAGCTGAATTGCAGGTAACGCTGGCCGAAACTCGGGTCGCTGATTTTCAGGAAAAGGTTGACCTTCTTACTGCTGGCCCTGATCCAGACCAGGTAACAATTCTTGAAACACAATTGGCAATTGCACAATCTCGAGTGGACATCCCTTTAATCGAAGCCCCTTTTGATGGAGTCGTCACGGTGCTGCATGCTCAAAAAGGAGATGTGGTCCAGGCAGGCACACCAGCCATCCAGCTGGACGACCTCTCAGAGCTTTATTTGGATGTTCAAATCTCAGAGATTGACATTCCCTTTGTCGAAGTCGGGCAACCTGCCGAGCTGATTTTTGATGCCTATTTTGAAGACACCTTCAGTGGTGAAGTCGCAGAACTTGCGCCAGTGGGACAAAGCGTTCAAGGTGTTGTGGAATACACGGTTCGAATCAATATGCAGGATGCAGATGATCGGATCAAGCCTGGTATGACCGCTGCTGTGAATATCATTGTGGATGAGAAAGCAGACATTCTTGTTGTTCCCAACGACGCCATTGTC
This sequence comes from uncultured Candidatus Brevefilum sp., assembly GCA_964441045.1. Lineage (GTDB taxonomy): Bacteria > Chloroflexota > Anaerolineae > Anaerolineales > Anaerolineaceae > Brevifilum. The sequence goes on along the minus strand of CAYTXE010000015.1, from coordinate 27,328 downwards.
AGTATTGATGGGCAGGAGCAGGTTTTTGTATCTCGGAATGGTGCGTATGTAGCTGTTCCTGTGACACTCGGGAGCTATTCAGATTATTACAGCGAGGTGATCAACGCAGATATCGAGGAGGGTGAATTGATCATCCTGAATCCTCCAGAGGAAATCACCGGTGAAATGCCCTTTGGTGGTGGTTCTTTTGGCGGACCTTTCAGTGGAATGGGACACTAGTTAATATTATGAGTTTCCAAGATGATGTCATTCAAGTTAAAAATCTGACCAAAATCTACCAGATGGGTGAGATTCTGGTGCACGCATTGCAGGGGGTTAGTTTTAATGTACGGCGTGGTGAGGTCATGGCTATCATGGGGCCATCAGGCTCTGGCAAATCCACCCTGATGAATATGGTTGGTTGCCTGGACACACCTACATCCGGTGAATACTTCCTGGAAGGTGAGCTTGTATCCACGTTTAATGATGACCAGTTGGCATTGGTCCGCAACCGAAAAATTGGTTTTGTCTTCCAAACGTTTAATCTATTACCTCGTGCTACTGCCTTGGCAAATGTTGAACTGCCGCTGCGCTATGCAGGTAATAATGGCAATCGGAAGCAGCTTGCGCAAGAGTCCTTAGAAGCCGTGGGATTAGGGGATCGAATTGATCACCGACCTAATGAACTATCTGGTGGTGAACAGCAGCGTGTTGCCATCGCACGGGCATTGGTGAATGAACCGGCAATCATCCTGGCAGATGAACCAACGGGCAACCTGGATTCCAAGTCTGGGGATGAGATTATGAACCTGCTGTTGGAACTTAATCAGAAAAAAGGTGCAACGCTAATGATTGTCACACATGATCCAGAGGTGGCTGCGGTTGCTGGGCGTATCATTTATTTACGGGATGGCTTGATTGAAAAGGAGGAGGTGCTGGAATGAATTTTCTCCTGAACATAAAAGAAGCTGTACAAAGTCTCAGTGCCAACAAGATGCGCTCGCTACTTACCATCCTGGGCATTGTGATCGGTGTCGCATCTGTGATTGCCCTGCTTTCCATTGGTGAAGGGGCTGGCAGTTCAATCACGGGCGAGATAGAAAGCATTGGTACGAATGTGATCTATATCCTCAATGGAAATGATGCAGAAGAGGTGACCAATCCCAAAGACCTGACCTTAAGGGATGCTGAAGCACTGGAAACGTCTGGTCGAGCCAGTGAAATTGTCTATGTAGCGCCACTATTCACAGGCAATAGCGAGATCTCTCATTCAAATAAAAGCGTTAATACTGCCATCCTGGGAAGTACACCAGATTATCAGTATGTTCAAAATCTAACTATTGCAGAAGGTGAATTCATCACTGATAGCCAGGTGGAGGGTCGGAGCGCTGTTGTCGTCCTCGGTCCGGAGATAGCTGAGAAATTATTGGGTCGACGGACAGGGATTGTTGGGAATACGATTCGGATCGGTGGTTATCCATACCGGATTGTTGGTGTTGCGGAAGCGAAAGGGGGGAGTGCCTTCAACAACCCGGATAATAATGTTTATATCCCCATTTCAACAGCGCAAGCACGTTTGCCACGTGGGGGGACCCGTGATCAGGTTCAGTATATCCTGGTGTCAGTATCTGAAGCTGAAAATGCTGATAAGGCAATTGAACAAATTTCAGATGTGCTCCGCATGACCCATCGGATTTCACCCCGAAGCCCGGAAGATTTTACAATCTTGAATCAGCAGGACTTCCTGGCAGTCGCAGAATCCGTCACGAATGTGCTGACCATATTTTTAGGAGGTATCGGTGCCATTTCTTTATTAGTTGGCGGGATTGGGATCATGAATATCATGCTGGTATCTGTAACTGAGCGAACGAAAGAAATCGGTTTGCGTAAAGCCTTAGGGGCGAGAAAAAAGGATATTCTGGTGCAATTTCTAACAGAATCAGTGCTGCTCAGTTTGATTGGTGGATTCTTCGGCATCGTCTTAGGCTGGGCGATCTCCCTCGTTGTCAACCAAATTGCCATACAGTCCGGCACCATATTAGATGTTTCGCTGACTTTAAATTCCGTTTTGTTGGCAACCTTCTTTTCGGCGGCGGTGGGCATCTTTTTTGGCTACTACCCAGCTAATCGTGCTGCTTCGCTGGCACCTGTGGAAGCTTTGCGTTACGAATAGCATTGCAGATATTAATGCATTAAAAGATTTTCTTCGGTTGATACCAGATTTGGTGCTGGAAGAGCGTTTTCTTGAATAGAATTTTAGAATGGAGTCTTTCCGTAGGGTGATCGTAGGGCAATCGTCAAGTTAGCTAGCTTTGAATTTGATACAATAAGTTAGCTAAGACACTTTTCTTCTCCTTCTGATGAGTGCCAGGGTCGGCGTTCCTGGCACTCAACATTTTAAGTATGGGGAATAGTGCGTCAAATTCTCATGAATTTGACATACGACTGAGGCGGATGGAATCCGCTTCAGTCTATGGTGAATAGTGAATGGGGGATTTCGGGACTACGTCGAAAATTCTCTGCATCTTGATCTACTTTCGATGCTGGGACTCATAATCTGAATAATTGCCTAAATATTCAGTTGTGCCATATCCTTCCAATTCCACAATGCGGTCGACGATGCGGTCCAGGAAATATCGGTCATGGGAAATCGCCAGAATGGTGCCGTTAAAATCAAGCAGGGCATCTTCAAGCACCTCACAGGAGGGAATGTCAAGGTGATTGGTTGGTTCATCGAGGAGGAGAAAATTCGCACTTGAGAGTGTGATCAATGCAATTTGAAGACGCGCACGTTCACCCCCTGATAATTGACCAACGGGTGTGTCTCGCTGCTCGAAATTAAAGAGATACTTCTTAAGGAAAGCTACGCCTCTGTTCTCAGAAAAATTACCTGCTTTGCAGATGGTTTCCATTAAACTGGGTTTTGGGTTCAGGGTTTCAAATTCCTGTGCATAATAGCCTGTATGCACACTGGGTCCGAGATAGATTGTCCCTGAATCTGGTGGGACCTGACCCAGAATCATGCGGACAAGGAGTGATTTACCAGCTCCATTTGGGCCAATCATCCCGACACGGTCACCATAACGCAGCTGTAAATGGATATCTTCTAAAACAGGGACAATTGTTCCATCATTGGTAGAGGGAAAGCCCTTGATAAGGTCAGTTATCTCCAGTACTTTTTCGCTCCCTCGCCACCCACCAAGTTGAATCTCAATTTTGTCCTGTTCAAATTTGGGTTTATCAACTTTATCCAAACGGTCAATCCGTTTGAGGATATTCTTACCGCGATTTGAAAACTTTTCATTATCATAGACTTTCCCCCACATCAACAGGCGTTTGGCAGCTTGTTCGAGTCGATTGATTTCCTTTTGCTGAGCTTGAAAAAACACCATTTGGCGTTGAAGACGTAATCGCTTCTCAAACATATATTCTGAATAATTTCCTTCAAATTGTGTGATGGTACCATCTTCAACTTCCAGAATCTCGTCCACGATCATATCTAAAAAGTATCGATCATGGGAAACGATCACCACACTCCCTGAAAAAGCTTCGATGACATTCTGAAGTAAAGCTTTTCCGTTCAGGTCAAGGTGGTTGTCTGGCTCATCCAGGAGGAGAATATCTGGTTTGCTGATGATGATCTGAGCCAATCCCAGGAGTTTTTTCTGCCCACCGCTCAGGTGTTTTACTGGCAGGTGTATTTCTTGTTCACTCAGTCCAATTGTCCTTAACAGTGATTTAACCTGGCCTTCAAGTCCGGGACCCCCGAGTTCGTTATAAACTTGCAGGGTTTTTTCTTGCTGATCAAGCAGGTTGGTAAGACGGGTTTTATCAGAATAAAATTTCGGGTCAGCAAAGCGGGATTCAATTATTGACAATTCCGTTTCCAGCGCTAATACACGATGTGCGCCCTGTCTAACGATTTCAAATGTAATACCATCTTGAGGTAGATCAATCTCCTGTGCCATGTAAGCAATGTTGAGCGCTTTATCCCTGCTGATAAATCCCTTGTCTGGTTGGAGTTTCCCCAGGATCAATTTTAACAGTGTGGTTTTTCCGCTGCCATTGGGGCCAATGACGCCGCTGCAGCCTTCCTGTATCTTGACAGAGGCATCCTGAAGGACGGGTTTGGAAGGATATGAAAAGGTCACGTTATCAAGGCGTAATTTGATCATGGGATGATGGTAACAGGAGATGGGTGAATTGGGAATGGTGAATGGTACCACTCCGCTAACACTTCGGGGATTTAATGAATGGGGAATAGGTAAAAGGTAATAGGAGTTAGGGTTTGGGGGGCAGCCAAATTGATTATCCTGTTGAGATAGCGTCTCAGGTTATCGTTGGGTTTGTTAGATTTTTGATAGATAAACAATCTTGTCCAGTCATACAAAAAACAGCACCTTTTCCCCAATTTCCAGGTTTCCAATTCCTGATAACTAATTCATAATCATCTCACTCGCCCTTGCCCAGATTGCATCGAACATAACCTGAGTGAGTCTGCCTGTGAGGGTATTTTGCTGGCTGGGATGGTAGGAAGAGAGCAACCAGGGCTTATCACTGCCCAGATCAAATAATTGATTATGGCCAAACCGCATCTGCGGTAATTGATTTTCTTTTAAAGCATATAACCTGCGGATACCATCAAAAGCAATGCGGCCTAATGCAATAAAACCCTGTAATTTAGGAAGCAACTTAATCTCCCTGCCTAACCAGGGAAGGCAGTTCTTGATTTCATCCACCTTGGGGCGATTTTGGGGCGGCGCACAGCGGCAAATTGCCGTGATGAAAATGTCATTGAGCTTTAGATCGTCATCGGTGTCCCTGGCTGCAGGCTGACTCGCGAATCCTGCCCGATGAAGTGCTGGATATAGAAAATCACCACTGGCATCACCCGTGAACATACGCCCTGTGCGATTGGAGCCATGAGCACCAGGTGCCAGACCGACGACCATAATTTTGGCTTCAGGGTCGCCAAATCCGGGAACTGGCTTGCCCCAGTAAACCTGATCCTGATAAGCCTTGCGTTTGGTTTGGGCAACTTCTTCGCGCCATGCCACCAGCCGGGGGCACCTGCGGCATGTGATGAGCTCTGCTTCGAGGGATTGGAGGGATTCATTCATGGGTTTATTCTAAAGGGCTTCTTATAAAAATCGTAGAGACGTTGCATGCAACGTCTCTACGTTATGATCCTAAATATTTGGTAGGAAAGAATTACCGTTTCAATGCATCCCAACCGGCATATTTAGCTGTGCTGCCCAATTCCTTCTCGATGCGCAGCAGTTGATTGTACTTAGAAACTCGGTCTGAGCGTGCAGGTGCGCCAGATTTAATTTGTCCGGTGTTCAGGGCTACGGCAAGATCAGCAATGGTGGCATCCTCGGTTTCTCCTGACCGGTGGGAGACAACTGTGGTCCAACCATGATTTTGGCACATGGAAACAGCTTTCATGGTCTCGGTCAAAGAGCCGATCTGGTTGACCTTCACCAGCAACGAGTTGCAGGAATTCTCTGAAATGGCCCGGCTTATTCGGTTTGGATTGGTGACCAGGAGGTCATCCCCGACGATCTGGATGCGGTCGCCCACCTGTTTTGTAAACAAGTTCCAGCCTTCCCAGTCGTCCTGGGCTAAGCCATCTTCAATCGAGACGATGGGATACTTATTGACCCAATCAACCCAAAAGGCAACCATTTCCTGGCTGTTCAGTTTACGACCTTCAGTGCGAAGATTGTAGACTTTCTCTTCTTCATCGTAGAATTCAGACGCGGCAGGGTCGAGGGCAATCGCAACATCTTTCCCAGCTTCATAACCTGCTTTTTCAATGGCCTCTAAGATGATTTCTACCGCTTCTTCATTGGTCTTGAGGGCAGGTGCATACCCACCTTCATCACCAACAAGGGTGGCATATCCCTTTTCCTTCAAAACTGTCTTCAGTGTATGGTAGATCTCAGCGCCCCAGCGGAGCCCTTCTGAGAAGCTGGGTGCTCCCAGAGGCATGACCATAAATTCCTGTGCGTCGGTGGTTTGCCAGCTGGTGTGAGCGCCACCATTGAGAATATTCATCATTGGGACGGGGAGCTCATGTGCATAGGTGCCGCCAAGGTAACGGTAGAGCGGCAGTGACACAGCTGCAGCAGCGGCTTTGGCGACAGCCAGGCTCGTTCCTAAAATAGCATTTGCACCTAACGCTTGCTTATTCGGCGTGCCATCCATTTCCAGCATCGCCATATCAATGGCCATTTGTTGGGTAGCATCCACACCGATTAGGGCTTCAGCAATTTGAGTATTCACATTCTCAACGGCTTTGGTAACACCTTTGCCGCCAAAACGGTCCTTGTCGCCATCTCGCAATTCCAGTGCTTCATGTACACCTGTTGATGCACCTGAGGGTACGATTGCACGTCCCCAGCTGCCATCTGCAAGAATAACTTCAACTTCCACTGTGGGGTTGCCACGTGAGTCGAGAACTTGTAGTGCGTTTACAGAAAAAATTGTTGTGTCCATAGATTAACTTTGTATTCCTTTCTTATATAGTGAATTTATGGTTATTCATAACAGCCAGGGTACCTAATTGGCCGGTTGGTATTCTTCGTCGATTTGAGTCCCTTCTAGCAAAGAGCGCAGGTGGAGATGCAATGCATTTAGATCCAGAATATCGAAGGTTAATGGCTGATCTGAATCAGGATCAAGGATCAGGATCGATTCGATCGAGTTAAGCCTGGTCGTCCAAAATCCCAATTTTGTATCGCTGTCAGTGGTTAATTCATAGCCGCCATCGGCGTAAAATTGGATCGTTTTAGCTGGAAAGGTCTGGACGACATTGTTTTCGGAATAATTGGACAAAGTCCAGGTTTGTATAAGCAGCTGCAGATCCTCTTCAGTGATGGGATATGCCGCTTCTATCAAGGGGACGAATTGCTCAACAGGATATGCTTGATCACCCTGCTCAGTTTCAGGCACTGGATATGCAGAATCAGTTTCGGAAGGTACTTTAACCTCATCAGGCGTCTGTTGCGCTTTGCAGGCGGCTAACACGAAGACCAATAAGAAGAAGGTGGTCAAAATGGCATATTTCTTTTTCACAGCTTGTCCTTGTTTGTTTGAGAATTAATGTTACCTTTTATTTGTTAGAAATTCCACTGCGTTCAACGACGGCTTTGATGAATGAAATAAACAGCGGATGAGCTCGGTTTGGTCTGGAGAGGAATTCCGGATGGAATTGAGTTCCTATCATAAATGGATGGTCCCTGATTTCCGTGATCTCAACCAAACGATTGTCGGGAGAGACACCGGAACAAATCATGCCTGCGGATTCAAGTGCTGAACGGTATTGATTGTTCAACTCAAACCTGTGGCGATGACGTTCCGCTACTTCTTCAACTTGATACGCTGCCCGGGCTTTCGATCCTCCCCGCAATTGACAGGGATACAGACCGAGTCGCATCGTGCCACCTTTTTCAGTGATATCATGTTGATCTGGCATCAAGTCGATGACGGGGGTTGTTGTTCCAGGATCAAATTCTGATGAATTCGCATTTTTATGCCCTAGAACTTCACGGGTAAACTCGATCACCATGACCTGCATGCCCAGGCAAAGACCCAGGTAAGGGACTTTATTCTTGCGAGCAAATGCCGCTGCCTTAATTTTACCTTCAATTCCACGGTTACCAAATCCGCCCGGCACTACGATGCCATCTGCGTTTTTAAGGATATCGAATCCCTGGTCCCTTTCAAGATCAGTGGAATGTACCCAGGAAAGGTTTACTTCAACGCCGTTAGCCAATGCAGCGTGCCTGAGTGCTTCACGTACAGAAATATATGCATCGTGTAATTCAACATACTTCCCAACAAGAGTAATATTTACAACGGGCTTAGAGCGCCGAACATCGGCAACAAGGTTCTCCCATTCCTGCCAATTGGGTTCTTCACGCGCTTCCAGGTTGAGTCGCTCAATAAGAATTTCTGCTATAGGGGTTTTTTCCAGAAGCAGGGGAATCTCATACAAGATCGGGGTGGTTTCCATGGGAATGACAGCTTTGGCATCCACGTCACAGAATAGTGCTATTTTCTCTGAGATGCTCTCATCAATGGGGTAATCAGAGCGTGTGACGATCACATCTGGGATAATCCCAATAGACCTCAGCTCCCGGACGGAATGTTGCGTGGGTTTGGTCTTTAATTCACCAGTCGCACCAATATGCGGCAGCCAGGTAAGATGAACATAAGCCGTATTTTGCCGTCCAATATCCAATCGTATTTGACGAATGGCTTCAATGAATGGGAGACTTTCGATATCTCCAATTGTTCCGCCAACCTCGACCAATACAATTTCTGCGCCTGTCGTTTTTCCAACCAGGCGGACTCTTCTTTTGATCTCGTTTGTGATGTGGGGAACCACCTGGATCGTACCACCCAGATAGTCACCACGCCGTTCACGACCAATTACTTCAGCGTATACCTGGCCGGTTGTGACGTTGCACACCTTGCTAAGCCGGATGTCGATGAAACGCTCATAATGTCCTAAGTCCAGGTCGGTTTCTGCGCCATCATCCAACACGAAGACTTCTCCGTGTTGATAAGGGCTCATTGTGCCTGGATCAACGTTGATGTAAGGATCCAGTTTCTGTATTGCCACAGTAAATCCGCGTTCTTTCAACAGTCGACCCGTGGCAGCAGCGGTAACACCTTTGCCGACAGAACTAAGGACACCACCGGTAAAAAATATGTACTTGGTTGTCATTTTTCCTCTATCATTTCAAAAATCCCAATCTGCTGCATCAGCGTAAAGGCACCTATGTAGATACTGCCAAATTAAATATAAAGGGGAGGGCCGTTTATTTGGTCACCTCCCGGATTGGTTAGTCTAATTTTGCTTGGCTTGTCTTTGTTGTTGCGATGTCCAACTCAGGAATCTTGACCAAGCTTATTCTCCAATGTTCTGGAAAGGATATCTTCCCGTTCAGCGGAAGCTTTCTTTGCCTTTTGAGATTTCTTCTGGGAGGACTCGTTCAAATTGGTGTCAGATTTCTCCATTGCAGATCGTAATGCAATTTCCATCGCCGTTAAATCAGGTTCTTTGGGTTCTTCCTCTTGTTGTGCTTTCTTTTTGCCACCACTTTGTTTCTCAACCCTTGGCGGTTCTGGTAGTTCCTGGAGGGCTTTAAGACTCAATTTGATTTGTTTCTTTCGTCGATTAACTTCCAGTACTTGCGCTTCGACATCATCACCTTCACGAACAACTTCGCTTGGTGTGCGAACATAACTGTGTGACAATTCACTGATATGGATCAACCCTGGACGTTCAGCTCCGATTTCCACGAAAGCACCAAACGTCTCTAGTCGGATGATCTGTCCTTTAACTGTCATGCCTGGCTTGATTTCACGCCATTCCAAACCGTGGGGTTCTTTCATGGTCAACTCAATCCGATCCTTGCGAATACGTTTGACCCAAAAGTCCAATTTCTGACCTTTTTCCAAAACTTCTTCGATACTATTAATTTGAATTTTCGGATTGTCGTCTTTTACTGCTTGCGAAATGTGAATAAATGCAGGTTTCTCACTACCGATATTAACTAATGCTCCCTGCAGTGTGGTCTTAAGCACCGTCCCCGTGTAGCGCTCCTTTGTTTTAATTTCTTCTTGTTGTGACATGGTGCTTCTCTCCAAAAACATTACAAATATTATGAGGTGTGATTATACTTTGCGGGGGTGCTTATGTCAAACCTGGTGTGTTCAACCTGGTGTGTTCAGCGTTGTGATTCGCTAGGGGATACAAATGCTCTTAGCTCAGGCGTGGTTTGTTGTTCCCGGAATGGTAACGGCGCGATGGGAAAGACCCAACAGTTGATTGAACAGGTCATAGTTGCATTGTCTTTAAGAAAAAATTCAGGATAATTTAATCAGGGGGATCGCTTACGGCGTAATACCCACAAGGCTAAACCACCGCTTAGTACAATGACTGCCAGTGTGATTTGAGCCCATCGGAGCACTTTTTGCCAATTTATGAGGATCCCTTCAGTATCGTTCGTGGTTTCACTGCGATCAATGATCTCACCGGCCTGTTCAGGATTTATACCAAGGATTAGATCATCTTCAGAACCGGTTTCTGCATCAAAACTTTCCACTTCATTGGCAGCTTCAGGAATTCGTTTTTCTGCAGGTGTTGAGTCCTCTGCTTCAATTTCTTCTTCTGGCTGTGCAGCTGCGCTTTCCTCCATTGGCTGTTCGATTGCGGATGGAGCTGCGCCAAAACCTTCCCCGCCTATGGCTGCCCCACCACCATCGCCGCTTGGTTCCCCCCATTGAATCAGGGGTTCGGGGCTGGCTTCACTGTCCTCGCTGACCGATTCCATTAAGGGTGATTCTAAGAAGGAGCTTGTGGATAATCGTCCTTCGACAAACAGATATTGCACACCCAGTAAAACGACCAGTAAAACAGCTGCCAGTGATGATGCCAGGCGCAACGAGATAAATACAGGATGCTTCTTGTTGGGCCGTACGGTTACCATTTCTGGGGTGAGTGTGTAATTATGTGGTGCCCGAATGTGCGGTAACCGTCTGAGAAGGGCCTTCGTCTGACGTAAGTTTTCCAACCACAGGCGCAGTTCAGGCTCACCTTCCAAACGGAGTTTTAATTTGTTTTGCTTGTTTTCTTTCAGAGTGCCATCCAGGTAAGCTGAAAGCATATTAAGATCTCGGATTCGTCCTCTTTCGCTACTCATACAGTTTCCTCATCTTTTAGACGAAAGAGATCTGGTAAAAGTTCCCTGAACTTCTGCAAACAATCTTGTACCCGGTTCCGTGCCCGCGCCAAACGACTTTTAATTGTTCCAAGTGGTGTTCCAGCCGCAACGGATGCAGTCTCATAATCCAAACCCTCAACATCCACCAGTACCAGCACGATCCTGAACTTATCTTCCAGTGCGTTGATGCAGCGCTGGATTGCAGCTTGCAGCTCATTTTGTTCTGATCTTTCTTCTGGTGTCAGGGTATCATCTTCGATCCAATATGGATCCTCAAGTGTTTCGCCGTCATCAAGCTCTGGTTCGAGTGCTGTGACAGGATGACGCTGCCGGCGGCGCAGTTCATCATAGCAGGCATTGGTAACAATCCGCAGCAACCAGGCTTTAAAGGAACCTCCACGGTATTGGTATAACTTTTTGTAGGCGGAAATAAAGGCTTCTTGAGTGGCATCATCAGATGCAGCGTGTTCCCCCATAATCCGGTAAGCGACGTTGTATGCCATATCCTGATAGTTCAATACCAGACGGTTAAAAGCATTCAGATCACCTTTAAGTGCTGCTTTGATCAGTGCTTGCTCGTCCATGTAAGCTCGTTTTCCTTCAGATCGGTTTACGCGGGTTAGTCGTTGTGTTCCAGGTCTTTAAATGATCGCTACGATCATTCTTCTTCTTTCAAGCTGCGGAGATGGGGAAATAAGATCACTTCACGAATACTTCGGCGTCCGCAGAAAAGCATTACCAATCGATCAACGCCAATCCCAAAGCCGCCAGCGGGTGGCATGCCGTAGCTTAGTGCTGTTAAGTAGTCCTGGTCCATGGGATGTTGTTCTTCGTCTTCGGCTGCATAGGCACGCCCCATTTCAAGGAAGCGCTGCTCCTGGTCGAGGGGATCGTTCAGTTCTGTAAAGGCATTGCACAATTCCATACCGCCAACGAAACCTTCAAAGCGCTCCACAATCTCCGGGTTTCCAGGCTTACTTTTTGCCAGGGGAGAGATATCCCTTGGGTAATTATAAAGAATAGTGGGTTGGACCAATTTGGGCTCTAAGAAGTCACCGATCAATGAATCGATCAATTTGCCGCGGGTTGATCCAGGTTTTGGATTTAACTGTAAATCTTTCATTGCGGTTTCAAGGGTGGCAGCTGTTGGGTGTTCGGCAATGTCAATCTCAACATGATCCATGATAGCCTGCCGTAACTCGAGACGTTTCCAGGGAGGTGCAAGGTCTATCTCTTGCTCATTAAAAGTGATTTTCGTTGTGCCCAAGACCTGTTCAGCCGCAGCAGCAACCATCAATTCGGTCATATCCATAACATCCGTATAGTCTGCATAAGCCCAGTAATACTCCAGTTGCGTAAATTCCGGGTTGTGTTTATAGGAAACGCCCTCATTGCGAAAATCCCGACCAATCTCATAAACCCGTTCAAGCCCGCCAACCAGCAGACGTTTGAGATAGAGCTCAAATGAGATTCGCAAGAAGAGATCTTGGTGGAGCTGGTTGTGATGTGTAACAAATGGGCGTGCTGCTGCACCTCCATAGATCGGCTGCAGAATGGGGGTTTCAACCTCTATAAAGCCGTGTTGGTCAAGGAAATTTCTTAAAGCTCGGATGGTTGCTGCACGAGTTTTAAAGACCTCCTGAATGTCGGGGTTTACAGCCAGATCCACATAACGCTGGCGATACCGGGTTTCGGGATCACTTAATGTAGCATGACGGATAATCTCACCATTTACGATTTCATCTTTGGCTGCCGGCAGGGGGCGCAGCGCTTTTGCCAGCATTTTGAAGTCCTCCACATACAGCGTTACCTCTCCACGGCGTGTGCGGAACATATAGCCGCTGGCCTGGATAAAATCACCCAGGTCGTAGTAGGTTCCCAGCTCTCTCATTCTCTTCTCGCCAATGTCGTTGATCCTGAAGAAAAGCTGAACACGGCCATCCCGATCTTCCATGTGTCCAAATGCGATTTTTCCCATTGAGCGTAAAGCTCTTAACCGGCCAGCCAGGGTTACTTGAATTGGCGTTGTGTCACCCTTTTCTTCATTGCTTGTGAAGGCATCAATCGCTTCCTGGCTGGTATGTGTTTGTTTCGCTCGTGTTGGGAAGGGATCTATTCCATCCTCCTGCATTTGGCGTAATTTTTCAAGACGAGTTTGTTCTAATTCCGAAAATGTTTCTTCAAGCATGATCCAATCCTAACTCATAAAATAAAAAACCCCGACCAGTCACGCCGGGCGGGGTCATCTTCTTAATAATAGATCTCATTCAACCGATAGAATTTCGATCTCAAACTCGCCGCCGGGGGCATCAACCTTAACTTTATCACCAGCCTTTTGATTAAGCAACGCCTGTCCTAATGGCGACTCATTAGAGATGCGTCCCAGACGCGGGTCTGCCTCAGCAGCCCCAACAATCACGTATTCCTCAGGGTCGTATCCTTTTTCATGGACTTTAACTTTAGACCCAATCTGGATGATGTCTGTATTGGTTTTTTCAATGAGGTGTGCATTAGCCAGCAGGATCTCAAGCTCCTTGATCCGTCCTTCAACAAAGGATTGTTCATTTTTTGCTGCTTCCAACTCGGCATTCTCGATCAACTCACCATCTTCTAATGCCTCACGTAAGCGAACAGCAACCTCCTTGCGTTTTTCTGTGCGAAGGTATTCTAGCTCCGTTTGCAGTCTTTCAAAACCCTCATGTGTTAAATATGAACTGGGCATAGTTTCGTCCTTCCGACTATCCTCACTTTCTTATGTGAAATTTGTGAATAATTAAACAAAAAACCCGCCATTCTCAAGATATCTGTAAAAGATCGCTCTGGAAAACAGTGATGTTTTGAATTTGGTGATATCTTAACACATTTTATGATGCTGTGCAAGCCCAAACAACAATGATCAATTTGAGAACTGGCATACCTTATGCAATCCTTATCGACATAGGATTATATTCCAGGCTGGATTGGATATCTAATTGGCATATTTATTGCAATTTAAGCCAAGTATGAAGGCCTTTTCGTTATTGATCATTCAACCTATACGATCAGATCTTCATTGACAACTTTGTAAGGAGCATAATGTGACTAAAACATTAAAAATTGGAATCTTACTGCTGGTACTGCTTTGTGTGGCACTTGTTGTCATAATTTTGATTGACTTCCCTCTGGAAAACAAAGTGTCAGGTGATGTCATTGAAAGCGAGGAAAGTGTGCCTGCAGTGGATGAGGATCAAGATTTGACTGATGCGGTGGTGTTCGCATTAGAAGCCGCGACGGGGCGTTGGGCTGAATTCGCCTATGATATTGATCATATCCAACTCCAGGAAGATGAACAAATGGCCATTGTCTGGTTGGCTGCGATCAACCCTGAAACGGGCGAATCGATCGGGCGTGAACCAGAGCTGGCAATTGCTGAGCGTGATGCGGAAGGCCGGTGGCAGGTGCTCCTGGAGGACGAAGAGAACTTCATTGATATTTTCAGTAAATCCCAGATGGTTGAAAAGAACTTTGAAGGTGATTTCCTTACAGAGGATCAAGCCCAAGCAAAATCCGGAAAGGTTTTTGGCGGGTACTACCTGCCCTGGGCTGCAAATCTGGAGAAGCGCCTGACCTGGTCTGTTGGACACACCTCTTGTTATCCTATCTATTATTGCACGCATGCCTTTGATTTTGCGGATGGGACGATGTTCCCCATTGTTGCATCAAAAGGGGGGGCTGTTTTCCATTGGAAGGATACTTGTGCCAATGGAAACACCTCCTGCACCAACAGCATTACGCTTCAGGATAAATCTACAACCCCCTGGACTTACCAGATTTACCTGCATATTGCACAAGGGAGCGTTCCTAGTAGTTTAAAGAAAGTCGGCACACCTGTATTGCAGGGGCAGTATATCGCTAATGTGGATGATACCGGTTACAGCACCGGGCACCATGTTCATTTCATGGTGGTTTCAGAAGATACGCGCTATTTTTCTGGAGGTATGGAGTCTGTTTGGGGTGTCGCAGAGGATATCACCTTTCGTGATGTGGATATTAATTGGGATGAAGCCACGCAGGGAGGTCGGCCGCGGCTGGCATATGAGGCGGCATCTTACGGCGGTGAGGGGCGCACGTATTATATATCTGGTAATGCACCAGCCAATCCCCCAACGGGTGGTATGACAAAACCAGCCACAAAGACCTACATAACTACTCGCAAAATGACAGTTGCCGGTTGGGGGCGGGATGATGTCGGTGTAGTCAAGTATGAAATCCTGGCAAATTATGACGGCAGTTGGCTCACAATCGGCGAAAAACAAGCCGGTAACTCTTTCACGACTGAAATAAATCTGTGTGAAACAGACGTGCCGGATGGTCCATTTAAGCTTGCCTTGAGAGTCTGGGATTATGAAGGCAATTTCTCTGGGCTTAGTTCTCCTGTGAAGCTGATAAAAGGTGTTGATTGCGGCGCCAGCGGCAGCGACCCGGAAGTTACATTGAATATAACTGATGGTATCCTGGCTTTACCACAGCAAGGTTTTGTCAGTGCCAGTGTTTCAGAAGGAAGCGCAGGTGATGATATCGTTTCCGTGGTATTCTGGTTCCACAAGAAAAATTGGAACAAAAATGAGTGGGTCAAATTGGGTACTGATACCAATGGCACGAACGGTTGGCAAGCACCAATTGATACGAGTGATATGGGTGAAGGAAGCACATATGGCTTGTTAGTAGTTGCAACTGACAGTACGGGCAAACAAGATGCCGATCTCAGTTTCAAAGCGATCATTGATCATACTAGGCCCTGGGTTAATTTCGAACCGATCAGTTCGCCCTACCAGGGGAATAAGGTGACTTTTAATTGGACAGGCGGGGATGAATTAACCAAGCTGGATCACTATGATTTGGGTGTTTATTGGGATAGCGGTCCTTATCAAGCACTGAAAAACAACTTACCCCCGACAACCACAACTTATCAACTATCCGTTTCCCCTGAGCAAATCTTAATCTTTGAAGTGAGGGCATTTGATATTTCTGGAAATGTTACCTCACGCAAGATCTCAGTCTATACAGAAGGTTATGAATTTCCATATAATTATGTATTTTCGACCTTTTTCAACAATTCGGATTGATACCGCTGGTATTACAATAAAAAATATCAGGAGAAAGGTGGACTTTGATGAGAAGCCCACCTTTCTATTTTCCCTTGGAGTTGACCATGTAAATAGAATGGTCTGAATATGTGATGATAGAAAATATTGGGATTTATGTAATTAAACGAAATGCACCTCACACCACAAGGAATGACTCGCTCCTGCTCCGAAATGATTAATACGGATGCACTAGGTTATGCTTGGTATAATAACTTCTAAGGTTAGCTGAAGATGGCTGTATTGATATTCAAGGAGGCATGTTGAAGGTTGCATTGATCACCGGTATCACCGGCCAGGATGGGTCTTATTTAGCAGAATTCCTCTTGGAAAAAGGCTATCAGGTCGTAGGAATGGTGCGCCGTACCAGCACTGTAGATTGCCAGCGCATTGCTCACATCCAGGAGCAAATTGAAATTGTAAACGGTGACCTGCTGGATCAGGGCTCACTGTATGAGATCTTCGATGCCTATCATCCCGATGAGATCTACAATCTTGGCGGGCAGTCTAACGTACAGCTTTCCTGGTCTCAAGCGGTTTTGACAGCAGACTCCACAGCCCTGGGGGTGAATCGCCTTTTGGACTGCATGCGTCAGGTAACCCCAGGAGCGCGCTTCTATCAGGCTTCAACAAGTGAGATATTTGGTGAATCAGACCAATCCCCCCAGAATGAGCACACTCGTCTTAACCCCCGCAATCCCTATGGCGTGGCAAAGGTTTATGGGCACCTGATAACGGGAAATTACCGGCGGCAGCATGGTTTATTTGCTGTTTCAGGGATCCTTTACAATCATGAAAGCCCACGGCGAGGACTGGATTTCGTGACTCGCAAGATCACCCATGGTGCAGCCCAGATAAAGTTAGGATTGGCGACCGAGCTGCAGCTTGGGAATTTGGAAGCCAAACGCGATTGGGGTTTTGCTGGCGACTATATCATAGCGATGTGGTCCATGCTGCAGCAAGATGCACCCGATGATTATGTGATTGGTACCGGGAAAGCTCATTCTGTTCGTGAGTTCTGTCAGATCGCTTTTGATGTGGTGGATCTGGATTACCGGGATTATGTCGTTGAAAATCCATCTTTTTTTCGACCTGCAGAGAAGTTTCTGTTGGTTGCTGACCCAACTTATGCAAAAAAGGAATTGGGATGGGAACCAAGATTGGATTTTGATGGATTGATCCAGATGATGGTTCTTGCAGACTTGCAGGCATTAAGATAATCGATCGACATTGTGGGGAATACCAGTATAATTCAATCATTAATCGGAGTGAAGCAAGAAATTTATGTCTGAAGATAACACACTCAGTCCACGCGAACAAGAAATCCTCCAGCTGGCAGCCACAGGACTGACCAACCGCGAGATCGCGCAGACACTCTCCATAAGCCCCAATACAGTCAAAGTCCATCTTAGCAACATTTTTGAGAAAACAGGAGCGGCTTCACGCACGGAAGCCGCCGTATATGGCATGGAACACGGCATTGTTGCAGTGCCGGGTGGGGAAGTGGAAGAACTGCCGCCCCGATTTTCATTACTTGAGATGCTTCGAAAATACCGCTGGGTATGGTTGGCAATGTTGCTTCTACTGGTTGTTTCTGTGGTAACCTTCACGACTAATATCATCTTACCCGCACCAACGCCAGAGCCAGGTATCCTGGAAGATGTTGCCGAACGCTGGCAGGAACGGGCTCCTCTGCCGGAAACCCGGTCCGGGATGGTTGCCGAGGTTTACGATGGTGATATTTATACGTTTGCTGGTATGGGACCGGATGGTGTACGAGGGGAGGGATTTCGGTATATCCTAGAAGAGGATAGCTGGGAGGCGATCCAAACTAAGCCAACACCTGTGTCTGATGTTAAGGGCGTTTTGATCGGTGAGAAAATCTACGTCCCCGGTGGTCGGTTAGCGAGCGGGAAGCCGACAGATGTTTTAGAGATTTACAACCCGCGTGAAGATGTTTGGGGGATGGGTGCTTCACTGCCCAAGCCGGTCAGTGCCTATGCCATAGCCGATTTTGAGGGCAAATTATATTTGTTTGGAGGGTGGGATGGGCAAAGTGTACTGGATGGTGTTTATATCTATGATCCTTTAGAGGATATTTGGAGCGAGGGGACACAGATGCCTATTGCCAGACAGGATGCTGGGGCAGTGGCTTTAGCGGACAAGATCATTGTTTTGGGGGGGAAGAACAATAATAAGATTTTAGAAGATGCCCGGGCGTATTTCCCCTCAAGGGACTCTGATGGTGAAGACCCCTGGAGTAAATATGTAGCGCTGCCTGAGGGACGTTATGGCTTTGGTGTGGCAAATATCTATGACAAAATTTATATACTTGGGGGATATCCTACGCGTGGATCCAATCAGATGGTGGGTTGGTTGCTGCTGGAGGATGAATGGATCACATTTCCCGCGATTCAGAATTTCAATGGTCGAGAAACAACCCTGGTTTCATTGGATTCCCTGCTTGTAATCTTCGATTCACAAACTGATATGAAAACGACACCGGTCTGGACCTATCAGGCGTTCTATTATAGTATCTATATCCCATTTCTCCCGTAATGCCCACCTGTTGGTGATGGTGGGCCATCAGTGAAGCTGATCGTCCCTTAGTTTTTATAATTAGCCATAAGAAGATCAAAAAGGGGCTGCCCAATAGAATTGCTTTGGTTGTAAAATCACTTTCACACAGATCAGTTTACAGTGAATAATTC
The DNA here is from genome assembly GCA_964441045.1 of uncultured Candidatus Brevefilum sp. Classification (GTDB taxonomy): domain Bacteria; phylum Chloroflexota; class Anaerolineae; order Anaerolineales; family Anaerolineaceae; genus Brevifilum. The sequence goes on along the minus strand of CAYTXE010000015.1, from coordinate 8,776 downwards.
AACTGTGCTTTTTTTGAAATGACTACCGTATCTATTTGGACAGCACCAATTTATTCTTGACAGCCGTTATTGTTATTCATCCGATCGTTTCTGGTAGTTGTTTGCCATCAAATCCCATCGCAATCCAAATCGAGCATCTTCTCCGAGCTGATGTACATCTAATAACCCTTCGGCAATGCTCCGCAGTGTGATCATTGCAAGCTCTTCATCTAGAACGTCACCTTCATCATCGAATCCCTCATGTTCTTCGACAAGATGGCCAACCTCAGCATATGCTTCCTCAACAACCGCCAAATTGTCTTCGAAGGTTTCTAAAATCATCTGCAGATCAGCGGGATCCTCTCCTTCTTCGATCAGGGTTTCTATTCGGTTTTCTAGCCTATGGATGATGTCGTCTGTATCCTGGATCCGGTAACCCATATCCTCATATCGATCGATCATCTTCTCATAAATCTCATCCAAAGTGAAATCACGTTTGAACCACCGCTGCTTTCGGGTATTATGGTGTCGTTCAGCAGGTGGTGCTTCCTCCTGGGCAAAAACCAAACCAGTGGGAATTGTCAGCAGGGTAATGCTTCCAACAATGGCGAGGGTCAATAAGATCTTGCTGATTTTCTTCATTTTCACATGATCCTTTCTGTATAGAATCTATTCGTCTTACAGGACCATCATAAAACCCGCATGTTAGACGGGCTTTGTGACATTGTAAGAAGCATGTAAAAATTTTAAAAATTCTTAGGTTATCGAATAATTAGATATGGGGAATACGCTCTATATGTGAAAACATCTCATCAACCTCGGAAAATGAACGTCAGTAAAACCCCCGCAATAAATCCACCGACATGTGCCAGGTAAGCAACCCCTCCCGTTTGGGCGGTGCTGGCGAATGTCCCGATACTGCTGAATAACTGCAAAAGGAACCATAATCCAATCACAATCAATGCAGGAAGATTAATGACACGAAAGAATATTAAAACTCTGACCCTTCTCGTTGGATATAATATCAGGTATGCACCAAGCACCCCTGCAATTGCACCAGATGCCCCCAAAATAGGTATATCGGTAATCGGGGTCAGCAGCATTTGAGCAAAACTGGCAGCTAATCCGCTGAGCAGGTAGAAAATCAAGAATTTTCCATGTCCGAATCTGTTTTCTACATTGTCCCCGAAGATTAACAGGTAAAGCATATTGCTTCCTAAATGCAGCCACCCGGCGTGCATGAACATGGCTGTGAAAAGGGTAAATGCTTCCCTAAAAGGATTGGCAAAGAAGCGGCTTGGAACGAGAGCCCACTTAATGACAAACGGGTCCCCACCGAACAGCTCCAGCAAAAAGAAAAGGATATTTCCAAGGAGTAAGGCATAAGTGACCAGTGGGAAAATCCGACGGGAAGAATTATCATCACCTATTGGCAGCATAAAATTATCCTCTCAAACCTTGAGTGTCTTATGTGTACCACATTACTTCGAGGAATACATCATATCAACTAAGAATCCAATGATCCATCAGGATGTCTGAAATCATACTATACCGTCACCGATTCTTATCTATACGTAAATGCCTTTCCTTGAGTCCTGACCAACTACATTCCATCACCAGGCACGGTATAACTCTGGCCTGAACTGCGCAGTAAACGGGGGTTGACACGCCCCATCCATTTTTCTGGTAAGTAGAGCTTCTGAAATCCGCCATACTCACCATATAACTCATGGGCATCACGTGTTGCCAGCATCGTCCATCGTACACCCTCTTCATCCAGCACATTGATGATCGTCTCCGTTAGCCATTTGCCAAGTCCTTGCCCCTGGTATTCATCGAGGATGAATACATCACACAGATACGCAAAAATGGTGTAATCGGTTACCACACGGGCAAATCCGATTTGTTTTTCCTGGTCGTAAACGCCAAAACACAGCGAATTCTTGATGGACTTCAGCGTCATCTCAAGGGTTCTACCCGTTGTCCAATAGGCCTCTTCTGTCAGGTAACGGTGAATCACATTGATCTGTAACCTCTCCTGATCGGTGCTGATCCGAAAATTCTCTCGCTTAGTCTCCATTAATCTCACTCCTTCTCACTTCATCAGTCAACCACCGGCCCTTTCCGGCTCATCCACATTTCCGGAGAAGCCAGGACCTCAAAATCTCCATAAGTTTCATAAAATTCTTGCGCATCCTTGGTTGCCAAAACGGTTCTCTTTATCCCTTTCAGGTCAACATAACGGCAGATTGTCTTTAGCATCCACTTACCCAATCCCTTTCCCTGCAGGGCATCATCGACATAGACATCAGCCAGCCAGGCAAATGTTGATTTGTCAGTCACAAGCCGTGCAAAAGCGACCTGTAAACCATTGTGATAAATACCCAAACAGACTGAGTGCTGGATTGAACGCTCGATCACATCAAGCGTTCTTTCCTTAGCCCAGTAGGAACGTTTTGATAAAAACTCCTTAATAATTTCTAATTGCAAGCGACCTTTATCAGAGCTGAGCAAAAAGCACCCGCGCTGGTCCTCGAGGATCTCATCTTCAGGCTTGTAGGGCTGATCAAGGTCAAAGTTAGTAGGAAGATCAGTGATCCGATCACGAACGCGTTCACCGTTCTTGTAGCTAAAATGATAATGCTGGGGTTTTTCACCAGCTAAGACCTTTGGCAAGAAAACATGGATATTATCTACAACCTCAGGTGCGGAGCACGCCCATGTTTGTGATTTCCATGACAAAACCCCTTCATGATTATTCAAGAAATCCCTGTGGGGAACTTCACTTGTGAAGATCACGATTCCCCCAGGTGGAATTTCAAAGCCATCCCAGGTCAACAAACCAACAAACTGTGGTTTCTTGATATGATAACCAGTTTCTTCTGCCACTTCGCGGGTTACAGCCTCACTGGGTGTTTCGCCGGGATGAATATGCCCACCGACGCCATTCCACAAACCCTGATTGGGAGGGAACTGTCGGTGCAGCATCAGGATATCTTCTTCATGCTGAAGGAAACACAGCACTAATCTAGGCTTTAGGCTCACAATAAAACCTCCCCCAATTCAGATGGATGCGTCGAGGTGATCCGCAATTCTTTCATGCCGTGCCATTTAGCGAAGGTCTCAAGGGTCGTCTTAAGTGCATTGATCAGATACTTATCAATGATTACGCCCTGTTCCAGACAGAGGTTCTTAATCTCCATGAGCTTCCTTTTTCGGTGAGCTTTCGGGTCCAGGCGACCCACCACCCGGCCTTTATACAGGATGGGCAGAGAGAAGTACCCATACTGCCTGTCCTTGGCTGGGGTAAAGGCTTCCATTTTATAATCAAAATTGAACAGGGCTCTTGTGCGATCCCGATCCGAAATTAGCGGATCAAAGGGAGACAAGAAAGTGGTATGTGAAGGAGTCAGATCTCCCCTTGCAATTGCTTCCAACAAAGGCGTTTGGTCTGTGTGAAAATAAGCTGCCTGCTCCCAACCCTCAATTGCGACGGGTATGATTTTCCCTTGCGCTGCCAGGTCCCTCAATAGTTCTTGAATACCTGTTTTGGGAAGATAATAATAAGGCGGTACCCAATCCTCGCGGGCGATACCGAGGGCACGGACTGCCTTGAGGATCAATGCTTCATGAGCAGCCTTTGCGTCCAATGCATTAGCATCATCCCAGCCTGGGAGGATCCGCTCCCGCAAATCATAATAACGGCGGAAATTAACCCGATATGGGATCATCATCTCCCCAGCAGCAAACATGCGCTGGAGGGCGAATTTTTCCTGTTTGAGCTTACCCCAACCAGTAGGGATGGTAGGTGTATTGAAATCTGATGAGCAAATTGGCCCTTTTTCCTTCACCACTGATCGCACATATTCTATGATCTCAGGATTTGCATCCGCCCATCCCTGCCAGTTTTTACCAACACGCTCATCATACAAGATCCGACCACGGAAAATGGGGTAGTCCTCAATTGGTAAATAGCACAGTGCGTGAGCATAATATTCGAAGAGCTGTCCTTCTCGATGGATCTCATCCAGCCAGGTTGGGTCGTATTCACCAAGGCGGCTCCATAAGACCAGGTAGTGGCTGCGGTGTACGGCGTGAATGGTATCAATCTGCAAGTAAGCCATGCGCTGGATAAAAGGCAGGATATCTTCCTTCGTCGCGGGGGCTTCGGCTGGGTGCAATAAGCCCTGCGCAGCTAACATAGCCGTGCGGACTTCCTCTTGTGTTAATGTTTTCAAAGGCATTTCCTCATTCAGCCTCTTCCGTTTCACTGTGATTGGCAGCGGTCAGCAAAGCCTCACCCAGAACCCGAGCCTCATCAGGCGTCAAATAAATATGGGTTTCACCTGCTCGTAAGAGCCGTTCGTCATGGGGGCAGTCTTCAACAATCGATATACAGACATTATCTTCCAGGTCTTCGTCCTCGCATTCATAGAAGATGTCAATTTGCAGGGTCTCATCCAGTAAATGAAAAATCATAATAAAACCTCCAGGAATGGCGATCACAGATTGGGGTTTGTCAAAATCATATCATTAAATTCCCCTGAAACCTCCCTGCTGTCCAATTTTTCTCGAGATGAGTATGCAGAAACAGCTCTCTTTGCCTATCAGACACCTAAAATATGCAATTTGATAGTTTCTGAGAGTCTCATTTCGGTAGACTCAGGCACGAATAGTGATCAACAGGATGTTTGACCTGTAAAAATTGACTAAGGAGATGATCCTATGGAAGTTCCACGCCACTGGCGATTAAGAAAACAAAGATATTCTTTGATTGGCGAAGTTTGTCCCCACTGCAATGCCAAGATCTTCCCTCCAAGGGATGTTTGTCCGGAATGCGGCGGTGAAGCCAAAACAGCTTATGCGTTCAGTGGTAAGGGGGAGGTGTATTCCTTCACCCGTATGAGCAATGCCCCTGCTGGCTTTGAAGCACAGGCGCCATACACCGTGGCCCTGATCAAATTAGATGAAGGGCCAATCGTCACCGCCCAATTGACAGATCTGGGGGAACAGGAAGTAGAGATCGGTATGCCGGTTGAGATGGTCACTCGCAGATTACGTTCGGATGGCGATGAACGCGGCATCCTGGTGTATGGATACAAGTTCCGCCCTGCTATGGCTGTCTAAGATTTTTGTTTAAATATTAACATCAGCGCCCTCAACCGAGGGCGTTTTTTCATGGCATAATAACAAGCAAAATAATCTTAATGGAGAAAATGCGAAGCGAAAATGAAATGATGGACCTGATACTCCCCCCCGCTAAGCGAAGCAAGTTACCTACCCAAACCACCCACCCGAAAAGCTTATGATGATTACTGCAATGAGTTCCTGGTGGTTAGTGCCCTATGTTGCCAAAGCCCTGGCACGGGGAGAAATACTGTATGCAAAGCACTTCCTGGATGAGGGCTTACGAACCCAGCTCATGTCCATGCTGACATGGGTTTTCGGTATCCGGACGAATTTCAATCGCAATCCGGGGAAGATAGGGAAACATTTCCAAGAAATCCTGGCACCTAACAATTGGTCGCGCTTGCTTGAGACTTATTCGCGTGCTGATCCTTATGACACCTGGAAAGGACTGCTTGAGATGTGCGACCTATTCAGAGAATTTGTGCATGAAGTTGCGGATAAATATGGTTTTGAGTATCCCCACCAGGATGACTCACGGGTCACCAAACACCTTCTGGAAATTCATGATTTGTGCATTGGCGATGAGATATAAGAGGCTATCCATGGAAAGTGATACTCATAGGCCAGGATAAATTGATGAATCTGGATAAGACCTATCAAAATTAGCAGGAATAATATATAATCAAAGTGAAATAATTTGATGCACAACAGCATTTTAATTCAGAACCTCTCAATCACAAATATACATTTAACCACCATAAATAAAAAGGAGAAAATCATGGCGAAAATTATCGATGTTGAAGGTATTGGACCCAAGTATACTAAGGACCTGTCGGCAGTAGGTATTACCACAACTGCCAAGCTGCTCAAAAAAGGTGCCACACGCAAGGGACGTGAAGAACTTGCAGAGGTGACGGGTATCAGCTATAAGTTGATCCTGGAATGGGTCAACCATGCTGATCTGTTCCGGATCAAGGGTGTTGGGGAAGAATATTCTGACCTGCTGGAAGAAGCAGGTGTGGACTCAGTACCCGAGCTTGCCCAGAGAAATCCTAAAAACCTGTATGCCAAGCTTGTTGAAACGAACGAAGAGAAACGCCTTGTTCGCCAGCTCCCATCTCAGCGACAGGTCGCAGATTGGGTCAACCAGGCAAAGGTCTTGCCGAGGATGGTTCATCACTAGAACAATAAATCACGAAAATTAGCTATGCCTTGATCATACAACCCCTTTGTTATATTTATTAAAGACAAGGGGGTTGCTGTTTTAATGAACAATCAGTGTTCGATTGATATAAACATCCTGATATAATCTGGGTTGATCTTAACAACCTTTGCAAAAATGTCTCATCAAAACAATAAAGGAAACATGGCAGGCATAATCCCCAAGGCGATCCGATATACTGTTTACCTGTTGGTCCTCATCAGTTTCTTGTCTGCCTGTGCAGAACAGGCACCCTTGAATGTTTCGACCAATCCCCAAATCAAACCCACACCAACTGCGTCAGAGCTGCTAAAAGAAACAGAATATCCTACGCCTACCAAGACCTCTAACCCTCTAACCCTATTCCTGGCAAACCCCCTTCCTGAAAATCTCCTTCCACAGGAACTTGCAGAAGATGTCCTGATTTACGATGAGGATCTGGCATCTCTATGGTTCGACTCGGCGTTAGCAGAACCAAATGGTTCAATCCTGCACACAATGGATTGGGTTTATGCGTTGGCTGCCCCTTTCCCAACCCTGACGGATGATGTCACTCTGGCTGAACTGAGGTCGTTCTGGCGTGGAATCCCCTTAGCGGGCTTATCCAGCGTGAGCAAGTTGTATGTTCCGGAAACGATCATCAATATATTGGATGAGCGTTGGCAGCCTCATGACCCGGAGATTGTTAAGGTTGTCTCGTCCTTGCCGTCCAATGGCAAGTTGTGGAGTGAGAACGCCTGGGTGATTATCCCGTTTGAAGCTCTGACCCCGAAATTGAAGGTGATCCGCGTGGCAGGATCTTCCCCCCTCGAAAAAGACTTTGACCCTAATGCCTTTCCACTGACATTTAAATTTGTCCTTACCCTAGCGCAGGCGGACGCCAGCGAAAACCCTGACCTTCAAAGTTTGATAGAAGCACTCCCCCTCACCAACCGGGATCCTGGAAAGATGACCACCCTGGTTATGACAGGGGTAACCGCCCTGGTAAGGGCAACAGCTTATAAGATGGAAGTTAACGGTGTGAATTATCCTGGTGAGGAAATCCGTGAATGGCTATCGGAAGCTGATCTCACTCATATCAGCAATGAAGTTTCTTTTTATGAAGCATGTCCCTTCCCCGATCCAAATAATCGAATGCTTTTATTTTGCAGCGACCCAAAGTATATTGAACTATTTGATTATATCGGAGCAGACATCATTGAGCTGACCGGCAACCATAATAATGACTCGCTGTACACCTATGGTGTGGATGTGGTGCCGTTTACGCTTAACCTGTATCAACAGCATGGGATGGTTTACTATGGGGGCGGCTTGAACCTGGCTGACGCACAGTCCCCCTTGATCCTGACTCATAACGGGAATAAAATTGCATTTATTGGATGCAACGCCCCGGGGCCAGATTTTGCCTGGGCGACAGAGAATCAGGGTGGTGCTGCGCCATGCGGTGATTATCAGTGGCTTGTGGATGAGATTCAGCAGCTCAAACTGGATGGCATTTTGCCAATTGTCACCCTCCAGTATTACGAGGATTATTACAACTTCCCGGAGTCACATCACATAAGAGACTTTGGACAGTTAGCTGAAGCCGGTGCCATTATCGTCAACGGAAGCCAGGCGCACAGACCTAAAGGGATGGCTTTCTCAGGGGATGCTTTTATTGATTATGGCTTGGGAAACCTGTTTTTCGATCAGATGGGGATCATTGATGATTATGAAGAGCAGATCCTCCAAACACGCTGGGAAATTATTCAGAGGCACACATTTTATGATGGACAGCATCTCAGCACAGAATTGTTGACAGCCATGTTGGAGGATTACGCACAGCCAAGACCGATGACAGACAAGGAAAGAAAAATTTTCTTAGAAGAGTTATTTACTGCAAGTGATTGGATTATAAAGTAGCAAGATACCAGGATTAATAAAAACGTAATTGAGCAAGTCTTTTATTTTGATGTATTGAGTCCAAGGGGTGATTAATCAGATGAACGACCTCGAACAACAGCATCCGTCATCCGAACAACCCTGGCCATCACACCCACATCATGCACCCGGACAATGTCAGCACCGCGATCGATGCACAAAGCTACAGCCGCTGCTGTTCCTTCAATCCGTTTATCCGGAGGGAGATTCAGTGTATACCCGATGAAGGATTTTCTTGAAGGGCCAACCAGGATAGGGTATCCCAAGGCTTTGATGCTATCCAAATGATTGATAAGTTCGAGGTTTTGTTGAACGTTCTTTCCAAAGCCGATACCGGGGTCAAGGATGATGTGTTCATCCGGTATGCCCATCTTATGCGCAAGAGAAACGCTCTCCATCAGGTCGTGACAAATATCACCAATTAATTCTTTATACTTCGTTCCAACATAACGGCTGCCCAAATGTGCTTCGTGAATTGCGGTACTGGCCTGCAGCCTGTTATGCATCAGGATCACAGGCACATCATATTCAGCGACCACTTTTGCC
>CAYTXE010000014.1:0-31524 GCA_964441045.1 uncultured Candidatus Brevefilum sp. | reverse complement strand
GGACAAATGTGTTGGCGCACCAGAACTCCATCGAGATCATGAACAAAAAACCCACCATTACACGCGGTCAGGACCGGAGGATGGGCGCAGAAATTGAGCTTTTTGCCCTCTCTGCCAGTATTGAATGGATAGCGCCAAGCCTGACCTACACCGATGAGGTTTTCATTCATTGGGATAACACCTCCCTGCTTGTCTCTCACAAACCTGGTGCACATATAGCCGGTAGTTGGCTGCGTTATGATTCAGAGAAAGTGATCTTTGTTGGCGACAGTGTGATACTATCTCAACCGCCTTTTCTGGCATGGTCTGACCTTGATCGTTGGCTTGAAGAGCTAGCGTATTTGCAAACGGATTTCTTCAAGGACTATAAATTAATTTCCGGTCGTGAGGGAGTGGTTAGTTCGGGGTCCATAAATAAACTGGTCGAGTTCTTAAACAGAGTAAAAGTTGAGGTTAAATCCCTGTTATTAAGAGAGAACTGGCGGGATGGTATCCCTTCAGCTGTTTTTGGTTTATTAAAGCACTTTGTTTTTGACCCCAAATTGGATACCCTTTTTAGAAAACGATTGACCTGGGGTTTAGAGCAGTACATACAAAATCACTACCCTGTTGAATAAATAAAAGGATGAGAAGAGCAGGTATGGAAGCTGGAGATTGTGTGCCATTGGTTGAAGTAATGCGGGGGAACATTGTTGAATCAATCCATTATGGCGCTTTTTGTGTTGTTGATTCACGGGGTAAGGAGCTTGCATGTGAAGGTAGTTCTGAGCTAATGACCTATCCGCGCAGCTCAATGAAACCATTCCAGGCGCTGTCTTTCATTGAGCGAGGTGGTGATTCCGCTTTCAATTTAACCGGACAAGAAATTGCGCTCATGTGTGCTTCTCATGCCGGCACAGATCAGCATGTCGCGGTATTAAAGACGATGCAAGAGAAAATCGGAATCAGTGAAGCAGATTTGGATTGTGGTGCTGCGTGGCCTCATGACGCAAAAACTCGTCATATGATGAAAATGGAAGGTAAAGAGCCCAGTCCTCTCAGACATAACTGTTCAGGCAAACACACAGGTATGCTGGCGCATGCTCGTTTGCGGGGGCTTGATACAATAAATTATCTTGATCCGAATCATCCAGTTCAAGTGACCATTCGGCAGGTCCTGGGGGAAATGGTCGGATTAGCCCCTGATGAAATGCCTTTGGGGATTGATGGATGTTCAGCGCCAGTCTATGGTATACCTTTGAGAGAAATGGCGCAGGCTGTAGCATCTTTAGCAGACCCAATCAAGCTGGATCCTGTACGCAGGGAAGCATGTAATAAGATCACCATGGCGATGATGAACAACCCGGTGATGATCGCGGGCGAAGGCATGTTTGACACAGAGTTGATGACCTGTTTATCAGGAAAAGTTTTCTCGAAGGGTGGGGCGGAAGGTTATCAAATAGTGGGTATCATGCCTGGTGTGATTGAAGAAGGATCGCCAGGTATTGGGATTGCAATGAAGATAGCGGATGGGGATCAGCGGTCTCGGGCACGCAGCTGTGTCATTTTGACCATTTTATCAGCGCTGGGTGTGCTCTCTGAAAAGGATCTTGAGCAAAGGAATGGTTTCGGATGTGTTCCGATTTATAATGCGCGCCAGCTGGTTGTAGGGCAAGTGCGGCCTGGTTTCTCTCTGGAATGATGATGTAATGGAGGTGTGGTGAACCTTATCCCTGAAGATTATACTGCTCGGATCAAATTGATTCGACAACGATTACTTGATCATTTTGGGATGCCAGAATGGCACAATACCCTGTCCCCGGTGGATGTGTTAGTATCAACAATCCTCTCCCAGAACACCAATGATGTTAATCGGGATGCCGCATTCAATAAATTGACCAAGAAATTTCCCAATTGGCAAGCGGTGTTAGAAGCTCCGACACAAGAGGTTGTTGAAGCTATTCGGATGGCCGGGCTTGCAAATCAAAAAGGACCACGTATACAGAAAGCGCTGGGGGATATCTCGACCCATACGGGAGGACAACTGAATTTAGATTTCTTAAAATCAATGCCCCGAGAAGAAGCTCGAAAATGGTTATTGGGGGTTAACGGTGTCGGTCCAAAAACAGCAGCAATTGTCTTGTTATTCTCATTGGGCATACCAGCGTTTCCAGTGGATACCCACATTTACCGCGTTACAGGACGGTTGGGGATCAGACCGGATGACCTCTCGGTTGAAAAGACACATATCTACTTGGAAGAACGCATCCCAGCGGACGCATTCTGTGATTTGCATCTAAATATAATCTACCTGGGTCGACAGGTGTGCGGTGCTCGCAAATGGCATTGCTACCGATGCCCTTTGGTTGATTTATGTGCTTTCGAAAATAAAAATTTGGTGGTTGAGGTCACTGAATGATGTCAGGATATCCACTGGAAGAATGTTGAAATCAATTATATGAAGATTAATCCTGCAGATTTCAGGAAGTTAACGTACCGATCATCGACCAGGGGCCAGTCCAAGTAATCGTAACGTCGCATTCCTTCCCACGGAGATTCTCCTGGCTTTCAACAAAGACCAGTTTATTTGTTTTCGTGCGTCCACGCCACCGATCACGAGATTTTCCTTCAAACAGGACATTAACAGATTGACCCATGTGTTGCGTGTTAATCTCGCCGGCAATTGTTTCTTGTAAACTTTCTAAAACACGAAAACGGCGCATTTTTTCTTCTTCAGGAATATTATCTGCCAACTTTCGAGCTGAGTATGTCCCTTCTCGTGGTGAATAACGTGCCAGATGGGCGACATCCATTCGCAGTTCTTTGAGCAAACGATAAGTATTTTGAAATTGCTCCTCTGTCTCTCCAGGGAATCCTACAATAATATCTGTTGCGATAGATACACTTGGGATCTTTGTCCTAATTTTTTGGATCAATTCACGATAGGCGGCAGAGGTGTAACCACGCCGCATGGTCTGTAATATCTGGTCGTCCCCAGATTGGTTTGGCACTTCGATGTGCTGGCAAACCTTGGGAAGCTCGCCCACAGCTTCTAGGAGGTCGTCAGTAATCCAATTCGGGTGGGAAGTAAGGAACCGGATGCGTTTGAGGTCATTGATTTTGTGCAGATCACGGAGCAATGCTGCAAGAGTTGGTTTTCCAGGCAGGTCCATCCCGTAGCGATCAACAATCTGTCCTAAAAGGGTGATCTCCTTAACACCCTGATTTGCCAGGCATTGGGCTTCTGCTAAAATCTCTTCGTATGGTCTGGAATGTTCAATGCCGCGTTTATTAGGAATAATGCAGTAAGTACAAGCATGCGAACAACCATAAATAATCGGGATATAGGCTGAAACGAGTGTATTCTGATCCTCAACGGGAAGGATCAAGTCCCCATCCAGGATCGCATTCAATTTTTCTTGCTTCAATTGAAGGGTTGTTTTTCCACTGCGTTCATTCAGATAATTGATCAACGGTGTGGGGTCTGATGGCGGTGAAACAACATCGACCCATGGAAATCGCTCCTGGATCTTTCGATTGCCACGCACACCGATCAGACAACCCATCAGGTTGATAACCAGATCAGGGTTCTTTTCCTTCAAAGGTCGTAATGAGGAAAGACGGCCGATCGCTTTATCTTCAGCACTTTGTCGTACCACACAGGTGTTGAGGACAATGACGTCAGCCTCCTGTGGTCGTTTGGAAGACTTGTAACCTATTTGCTCCAATGCAGATGCCAATCGCCGGGAATCAGCCATATTCATCTGGCATCCCTCAGTCCAAATGTGATATTTCATAGGGGCTTATTATACTCGACAAGAATAAACCAAAAATAGGGATTGGCTCGTGAAAATTTTCCATATAATATATTTGTTGTTTGATCTCATAGATTCGCCAGCATTATTTACTAAGAGATTTCACTGCAGTTTGATGTTTTTGTGAAGATTTAGGTTATAATATGTAGCAAGTTGACAATATCCCCTTTAGTGATGGAGAATGCACAATGGACTTTGAAAAAACAGAATATCTTCGCAGCACTGTAATTTATACCAGCGGAAGAATTGACAGCTATAGTGCCCCTGAAGTCGAAGAGGCGTTGAATGAAGTGATCGAAAAGGGTCAATACAACATTATCTTTGATATGCGTGATGTGTCCTTTGTTTCCAGTGCAGGATGGTGGGCATTAATCCGGGTTCAGAAAGAAGTCAATAAGCTTAATCGGGGTGAACTTGTTCTTGTTAAGATGGATGAACGCATCCAGGATTCAATGGACCTGGTTGGGATACGCTCATATTTTAAGATTTATGATGATCTGATCGATGCTGTGGGTAGTCTTTAATAATTTTCCATCAATCCATTGTGATTGACGGCACATTAAGAACCTTTGAAAAGGCTGTGTAAAACAGTCTTTTATTTTATCCATGTTGTTGATTTTTTAGAATTTCCTTGGGGTATCAGTTGAATAGAATCTCATATTCTGCATTCTGACGTGTAAAGGGTGTTGTTCCACTAACCACCAAAACGATTGAGTTAACTTCATCGTCAATGCTGAATGAAATAACAGCCTGGTTGTTCTGATCCAGATCGACAGGTGTAACAATAACATCATCGCCAAAGGATATCAAAGAGACGCGAAATATTTGGGGAAGAGCGTTTTGAATGCGTACGAAACCATTACCAATCCAGCCGCCTTCGTCTAATTCAAAATCTGCAAAGTGGTCAATCGCATCAATGTTTATATCGTCAATGACCATTCCAACACCGTTGACAGCTGCATCTGTGATGTAGTCAAAGCGAATGGTGACTTCCTGCCTTGCGTAAGCACTCAGGTCAACGACTTCCTTCTGCCAGCCATTGGATTGCCCGTTTAGTCCGCATCCATAGCTGTTACCTGAGGGATCTTCAAATGTGCACGAAGTGGAATTTAGGATTTGCCAGGTTTGTCCATCGGTTGAAGCAGAAACAAACATATAATCATAATCCTCTTCAAGGTCATACCAGGTCTGGTAAGTCATCTCAATTAATCCGCTAACATCGGTTAAATCAAAATTGTGTTCAAGGGACATGTTCGAGTGATCACCCATATTGGACCAGAAGAAATAATCTCCAGAATAAGGATCGATCGGTAAAACTGATTCTAAGTCGCTGCCGTTGAAAGTCAGAGTGTGGTCGCCGGGGCAATAAATTTCTATGTAATCAACGCCAAATTGATTGACATCATACGTGGATGCGTTTGACGAACATGTTGGATAACTTGTGGTTGGCGTGGCCAATGGCGCCTCTGGATAGTTGCTGTAGAAGTAACGTCCATCGGCGACATCTGGATCACCCAGGAAGTTAGCAACCGCCCAATCCGCAAAAACATCCTCAGCAAGTATGATCTCGTTTGTGGCAGGATCTCGGACTTCAAGTTCAGATAAAACGATGTCAATGCTTTCCATGCCATTTTTCTGATTTGCAACAACTGCTTTTGTGGCTTCTTCTCCAAAGCGATCCAGAAAATAGGTCGTAAACAGAAAGGCAGCCCCATAATGCGGCCCATTATTGCCAACCTCGGTGCCCCAATCTGTTAATTGGAGGTCTGGATATGCAATGTATGAGTAATCGAAACCACCCGGGTCATAGTTGTTGATCAACTCAGCCAGCATAGAAAAGCCTTCGTTAAGCCAGGTCTCCTCATTCTTATCGGTGTACCAATGGATCATGTGCTGGAATTCATGGGCGATTGTGCCGTAAATATATTCTTCCCAAAGGAAAACATTATCCGAATTGATCAGAAACATCTCGTGGGCATTGGAGAATTCATGTGCATCAGGATGGAGTTCATCGGCAGATGAGTAATAGCCAGCAAGAGAAAGGCCTAATCCACCCGCATAAACGATATATATGTGGGGATCATCATCGACACCAGGAGACCATTCGCTTCCGAAGAATTCACGGTCGGTCGGGTAAATTTCATCATCAAATGCATCACCAAGTGCGGTCAGGTCCCTCTGGTCATAATCCACACCGTTCTCAATCCAGATATAAACATTCTCGCCAAGATAGCGCAGTGTGGCAGAAATCCTAAAGTTTTCATTGGTGTCAACATTCGTTACCCAGAAATCTTGCTGGTCACCAACACGATAGGGTGCATCGGGATCCGGAACTGTTTCCGGGATATCTGATTTTCCAGCGAGCCGTTCAGCCAGGACAATTGCATCGTTAATGGGAACAATCTCCTCCTGTAAGGCCAGTAAGTTATCATAAGCACTTATCTGGGTTGAAGGATCTGCTGGCTGCAATGTTGGATCTGGATCAAGAGAGATACCAGGTTCCTCAGTATTGATGGGGTTTTCTTCGTTCACAGGAAGGTCTTCTTCGATTGCTGGGGTTTGCGTGTCCGCTGTGAGCGTTGACTGGATATTATCCTGCCAGAAATAATAAGTTGCCCCGCTTGCGAATAGAACCAGGCATACGCACAGGCAGCATACAGTAATGACCAGTAGAATTGTCAGGATGACCGGTATGGCTGTATATTTTCTCATTTAAATGCTCGTTTCACAGTCAATTCATGATGGTTTATTGGTTTAGTAAATTTACCGTAAAAATATTTATTGTGTGGGTCATTCCTAATTATGCCACATTCAACAGTAAGCATTGTAAATACCATGTACCTGTTCTTTTTATCCGATCATACTTTTTAAGAACCCTCCAGTTATCTTTTTAGAAGGTTACGTTATAATTTATTTGCTTAATACTGATTGATCGAGAACTTTTAAAGGAAGGAATGAGCAATGCGGGATGTGTTAGATCCTGTAAAAACATTTAATAATTTCGTTAGGAATTGGTGGAAAATTGTTATTTTTGTAGTAATTGGCGGGCTACTGGGTTTTGCGATATCCTATATACTCCCACCAACATACGAAGCCGAGGCAATTTTCTCAGCCAGTATTGATTTTACTCGAATCAACTTTGACAACCTGGTTGGGAATTATGGTGAACCAGTCGTTTGGACACAATACGAGGAAGACCTGGCTTTGCAGGTTGTCGAACGCATGCTGCTTAAACAATTTAATCCGGCTCTTAGATTTGCGAGAACATTGGATCCTACCCTCGAAGTTTCTGAGTTTAGGAATAGTAAACAAATTGAACGGTACCTCAGTATGTGGTATTTACGCTATAGGCATACTGACCCTGAAATAGCACAAGCGACAGTGAATTTTTGGGCTGAAAAGGGGTACGAAGCGCTGGTTTCCGCAAAAGAAGCAGGACATGCAGAGTCATTTGTTATCGTGGACCTTGTTTCTAAGGCAGAAAAACCACAAACACCTTTGTATCAGCATCGCGGCACCCTGATTTTGGCTGGAACGCTGATTGGCTTTCTCGCTGGTGTCGTCTGGGTTGATTTCTGGTATCGCTACCTCTCAAAGCGTGAGAAGGAGGCGTAAGTTTGCTTTCATCGCTATCAAAAAACGCCATTTACAAAGGAGTTGTATCAGTACTCTGGTTCCTGGTGATCGTTGGATTGCCTATTACCAGTCTCCCCTTCCTAAGCCGCCTGACAGGTGCCATTGTGGCTCCGTTTTCAGCGATCCCGCTAGTGATGCTTATTTTAGTCTGGTTGATCCCATATCTCATTAACCGAGGGAAGTTCCCGGTAGAGGTATTGCCTTACCTGTATTTTGTCGTTTTCGCTTTGATCATCTCAGCATTAGCATTCTTTATGAATGGCGCATTTGCGCGTGAGCGAAATTTTTTTGGTCAGAGTTTAAGAGCGTTTATCACCGTGGGCATTGGATTGAGCTTTTATCTAATATTCTCTGCATTTCCACATAATGAGAAGCGAATTCATCAAACCCTTTTGTTTATTACCATAATGGGCGCGATTCTTATCCCATGGACATTATTTGAAGTCAGCTTGCTTAGGAAATACAGCCTTGTTCAGGGTTTTCCTGATTGGGTGATCAAATTACGATCCCTATTAGCAGCTCAATCACCGAATACAATCTACACCAATCGTGTGATGGGCTTTGCTTATGAGCCATCTTGGTTCGTCCGGATTTTCAATCTTGTCCTGTTCCCAATTTGGATGGCAGCAGTTTATCAGCGAGAGTCGCTGTTCAAGGTCCGTTTATGGATTTTCCAGCTGGAAGACATATTAATGGTTTTGGGATTAATCGTTTTTGGTTACAGTTCACCGAGGATTGGTCTGGTTGCCTTCTTAGCTTCTGTTGCGTTTTTGGGACTATCAATCCTTAGTCGGATAATCCAACATATCACAGAATGGTATCTCAAGCGCAGGAAAAAACCTCCGAAGAACCTGGTCCTTGTGAAGATCATCTTGGTGTTTGTCATAATGACGATATTACTTGGACTTGCTGCAGGTGCATTGAGCGCTTACATCAACGCTGCCAGCAGCTGGGATAACCGCTTCCAATTAATATTAGATAATGAAAACATCGAAGCGACTGATTTCTTCCCGCTCACTGAAATGAAACTGATCCTTTTTTCAAGATTCCTGGCATTCTTTGAAAGGATGATTTATTGGTTTGGCGGCTGGCATATCTTTAACGATTATCCGTTTGGCGTCGGCCTTGGAAACGCTGGATTTTATTTCTATGATCATATGCGCAGTTCCGGGTTGGATTCTTACGAGCTTCGCAATTTAGTTTACAGAGCGAATTACCTGGCAAACACGAAGAATTTATGGATCCGATTGCTGGCTGAAACTGGATTTATTGGACTGGCGCTCTTTCTGGTTTGGCTTTACTTCCTATGGAGGAGTACAGTATTAATTCGAAAAAGCAGCTCAAAATATCTTCGCATCGTGGGATTAGCGGGTCAATTGTTTTTACTGGCTTATATATTTGAGAGTTTCAGTATGGATTCCTTCGCCATGCCCTACCAATGGGTGATGACTGGATTGATCTCTGCCGCGGGTTTGTTGGTCAGGCGTGAGTTTAAGGCTAAGGATAACCAGCCAGTGTTGGCGTAGGCATTGTCTTTGCTGAACTGTTTTCAATAAAGACAAAATTTATTAATATCAGATTCTGGGCACAATCATCGAAGGTATCAAAGAATAACCGTTCCGATAGCAGATTCCCATCCTGGTCAAGCACCTGGACCCAGAACCTCTCTTTTGAATCTTGTGGTATTTCAGATAATTGAATCTCATAGCCACCTGGCCCATATGCCTGCGCAAGTCCGGTTTGGGCTGACCATGGCTGTTCTTCAGCGTTTTGTGTGTCACCAGCCGCAATGATCAAATCCTGTACTTCGAAACCCTGAGCATCGAAAACCTGTCCGGCAACACCCAGCCACTCGCATCCTGATTCAGGGTAGGCAAAATTAGGCAAATAAATTGGGTTGCCATCTTGAAGTTTGTAGGTGGGTGTTTGAATTGGGAGGTCAACCTCGACCTTTATTGTTTTGGTTGGTGTTGGTAGGATGCTTGTTGTGGTAGATGTTGGTTCAGGGCTTGTTTCAAGCGTAGCAGTTGGTGGGGCTTCAGGCGTTGATGTCACCGTCACCTGTATTGGGTTTTGTTGTGAGGAGGGGGTGGTTGATGAAGGTAAGGGTTGAACTTCTGTTTCCGTCACATAAGGAAAGACCTCACAACCAGCAAGCATGAGCCACAGAGCGCAAAGGATGGTTAACAGGTTTTCTCGTTTCATTAATACTCCGTTTTACACTTTCTTTTGCAAGTTCCATACCATTCAAGGACCAAGCATTCTATGCGTTAAGGATTTGAAAGATGGAGTAAGATTTTAATACTGCTGGTTAGATCTCGGATGAATTAATGGGGAAGATTATTAATAAAGAACGGGAATGGATGGGAGTCGAACCCACCACGGCTCGCAACGCGACCCGACACCGGTGTTGAAGACCGGGAGGCCCACCAGGACCTTGCCATTCCCAAACATAAGCATAACTTTCACCCCTCAGGTTGTCAACCACTCAAAATAGGGGAGATATGATGTAAAGGTTACTGGCACAGTTTCTTATGCATGGTCAAATAGAAAACAGTATGATCCCTCGGATACGATCAGTGGTCTTAAATGGTAAAATCACTTAAATTTATATGTATCTCAGGAGTCAAATAAAGTTATGACAGATCTCACTCATACCCCTGATTGGGTGAAAAACGCAATTTTTTACCAGATCTTTCCCGATAGATTTGCAAAATCCGACAAACTCGAAAAACCGAATCATATTGAACCATGGGATGCGCCGATGACAAGGCACGGCTTCAAGGGCGGTGATTTGCTGGGAGTCTATGAAAAATTGGATTACTTACAGGACCTGGGAATCAACGCGATTTATTTCAATCCTATCTTTATGTCCACGGCGAACCATCGCTATCACACATTTGATTATTTCCAGGTTGACCCGATCCTGGGCGGCAATAAGGTCTTTTTTCAACTTCTAGAAGAGGCTCACCGGCGGAATATCCGCATTATCCTGGATGGTGTTTTCAATCATGCCAGCCGTGGTTTTTTTCAATTCAACCATATCCTGGAGAATGGTGAAAAATCACCTTACCTTGATTGGTTCATAGTCTATGGTTATCCGATGAATGCTTACCAGGGAAAACCAAATTATTCCTGCTGGTGGAACCTGCCTGATCTACCTCAATTTAACACAGATAACCCCCAGGTCAGGTCTTTTCTCTTTGAAGTAGCAAGACATTGGATCGCGCAGGGTGTGGATGGTTGGCGATTGGATGTCCCATTTGAGATCAATGATGAAGCATTTTGGCGACAATTTCGCACTGCAACCAAATTGCCGAATACTGAAGCATATTTAGTGGGAGAAATCCCATCCGAGGCACAGGAGTGGCTGAAAGGGGATATGTTCGACGGCGTGATGAATTACCAGTTCACTGCAGCTTGTGTGGGCTTCTTCGGTGCGACAAGCCGGGATGAGGCAATGATCTCGGGCATGATGGGATTGCCTGAGGTTCCGACGCTTGATGCAAAGGCTTTTGCTGAAAGGACTAAGGGGTTGCTGGAGATTTATCCCCGGCAGAATGTGCTGGCTCAGCTAAACCTGATGGACAGCCACGATATGCCCAGGTTCCTAAGCATGGTCAGCGGCAAAAAGGCAGCCTTCCGGTTAGCAACCCTGTTCCAGATGACCTATCCTGGTGCTCCCTGTATTTATTATGGAAATGAAATTGGGATGCAGGGTGGACGGGATCCTGAAAACAGGGCACCTTTCTCCTGGGATCAGTCAAGCTGGGATCACGATATGTTAAATTCATTCAAGACATTCATTCGGATTCGGCATACGCACCCCGTGCTGAGAACAGGCGAATATGTTCCCGTCTATGCGGAGGGGCAGCATTTAGTGATCCTGCGGTACTTGAATGGGGATAAGATGCTCCTTGCGTTTAATGCCAGCGATCATCCCTGGGATATGAATGTCCGTGTTGAAGGTCATGTGGATAATGACACGCAGTTCAAAGATCTCTTGAACGGAGGTCATGCAGTTATTCGTGATGGATACCTGCGGAATTATGTCCTCCCTGCGTGGGAAGGTGTGGTCTTTAAAACCCAACTTCAAAATTAATTCAATATTGGATCAAGAATATCTCACTTATGCTGAAAGCGGGTCAGATTACTCCAGGGTTGGCCTGAGATTTGATATTGGTTTCGGGCCGGATTACTTTTTTGGTAGAATAGCCCATGTTCCCAGCGCTAATAAAATAAGCCCACTTATCCGAGACCAATTCAATGGAATAGGTTCTCCACCCGTTAATCCAAAGGTGTCCACCACAACGGCTACTGTCATTTGACCAGCGATTATCGTAGATAAGCCAGCTGTGACACCAATTTTGGGCAGCGCATAGGCAACACCTGCGATGATGCCAATTCCAAGCAGTCCTGATACGATGATCAACCCTATTGTTGGGGTGTTGAGAGCTGAGAACGACACCTTTCCTTCTCGAATATAAATCACAAGTAAAAATAATCCTGAAGCGACACCACCAGCGAAATTGACCAATAATCCGGTCAGGGTAGCGCTTGTGATCTTCCCTGTGGCTGTAGTAAGCGAGGATTGTGTTCCTATTGCTAAACCGCTAACAATTGCTACGATAAGTGCTGTCAAGAGTGATTTCTGCATATTATCCTTTTCGTCTACGTTTGTTCATTCGATTTCTTACTGTCTTTTCGGAAAACTTTGAGGATGGCTATCTTGGTTGTGTGGTTGAAGGGTGATGGGTCCTGAGGTGGAGAGGTGATGGTAGTGTCCGGGTATCCTGTGACATCTTGAGGGGCAGGGATTTGATGAGCAAAGCTGATGTATTCACTTTGACACAGCTTTTCTAATTCAGACATAAACTCCGCACCTGAAAGATACAACGCATTATTAATCACAACCAGCCAACCTTCATGGGCTACGAGGGAGCGAACCTTGTTCACAAGGCGGGTTGTCTCATGCTGCAGGTCAACCCTGCCACTATTTGTGATTGAGAAGAATGGTGGGTCTAAGATCACACAATCAAACAATTTCCCCTGGCTGCGCATTCGACCTGCAACCCTGAAGAAGTCTCCCTTAAGATGAGTGATATTTTCTTGAGGTAAGTTGTTAAGGGACCACGAAAGTTCAGCCAATTTGAGGAACCGCTTGTTCAGATCTGTCTGAAACACTTGAGATGCACCCCCCATACCGGCGGCAACCCCCAGGCTACCTGTATAAGCGAAAGTGTTCAAGACACGATTGCCCATCATACTATCAATTAACCATCGACGTAAATTGCGCGTATCAAGGTAGAAACTGGCATCCTGGTTCATTTTTAGATCAAGGGCATAAGTGATGTTGAATTCCTTAATTGATTCAGCCAAATGATCACCGCTGATCAGCTGGCCATTTCTAAAATTCTCTTGAGGGTTTTGCCTTTGTTTTAACAGCACAGCGCTAAGATCATTGATGTTTCCCATTGCCCACCCAACGACCTGGTTAATTAAGTTGGATAACTCACCTGGAGGTTTTTGATCAAAGACCACCAGGGTAGGTCCATAGCGGTCAATGACCAAACCGGGACAGCCCTCGGCATAACCGTTGAAGAGTCGATGTGCTTCCGGAAGAACATCAGACTCAAGGCGCAAGCGAATTGCCTTGATAACCCGTGTGAATATACTTGAGTGGTGATCCATTGCTTAATTTTACCTGCTGTCATAATTATTAATATTTAGGTATTAATAAATTATTATTTACACATGACTAAATTTATGATATAATCTAGCAGAATGATCAAAAATTTCAAAGGAGACAATGATGGTTGCATTTGTTGAACAATATTCACCAATTATCCAGGCACTGATGGGCACACTTTTTACCTGGGGGGTGACCGCGCTTGGCTCTGCTATGGTTTTTTTAACCAAAGATGTTAGTCGGAGGTTGTTGGATGGCATGCTTGGGTTTGCTTCAGGCGTCATGATCGCAGCCAGCTATTGGTCGTTACTGGCACCAGCGATCGAACTTTCACAGAACTTGGCTGTCCCAGCCTGGTTCCCAGCTGCATCAGGATTTTTATTAGGCGGTGCATTTTTATTTACGGTCGATAAGCTCTTACCGCACCTCCACATGGGACAAAGTGATCCAGAAGGACCTAAAACCTCATGGCAGCGAAGTGTTTTATTAATCACAGCCATTACCCTGCATAATATCCCCGAGGGATTAGCGGTGGGTGTGGCGTTTGGAGCTGCTGCAGCAGGGATTGAAGGCGCTGGTGTTGCTTCAGCGGTGGCACTGGCTCTTGGTATCGGGATCCAAAATTTCCCTGAGGGCATGGCAGTCTCAGCCCCATTACGACGTGAGGGTTGGAAACTTGGCAAATCATTTATGTACGGACAATTCTCCGGGATGGTTGAACCTGTTGCGGGTTTGATAGGAGTTGCTGCCACGGTTATCATGCGACCCATATTGCCATACGCCCTTGCATTTGCTGCCGGAGCAATGATCTATGTAGTTGCAGAGGAATTGATCCCGGAATCAAAAGCCTCTGATTCGCATTCTGATATCCCCACCATCGGTGTGATGCTTGGCTTTGCAGTAATGATGATGCTGGATGTTGCTTTGGGGTAAATTTCCTAATCAAAACAAGTTGAGCCGGTTTTCCTTCTGGATGACCGGCTTTTTATTTTTCAGTCAGCTGCCAGACCTGGTACAGGGCGAGATTCCCACTTTTACCATCAGAATAAAATGATTCGATCACCTGGAATCCAGCGTTTTCTGCCAGGGTCGTCAGTGAGCTCTCAGTAAAGGTGTGTACATAGCGCACCCCAGGGGTATCACCCGCTCTCCAATCCAGAAGCACATCACTCTCATCAATACTTGTGGTATCGAGATCAACCGTAGACCACGGTAGAACGCGATCTCTCAGCCGTGAGCTATTGCGCCACTGCCAAACAGAGACTGCCACCTTGCTCCTGGGTGAGATCAGCTTCGCAAAGTTTGAGGCTGTCTCTTGACGTAAGGCTGCGCCAGGAAGGTGATGCAGGACAGCAAAAGAGACTAACCAGTCATAGGGTGCGGTAGGGATAAGGTTTGGCCAGTCTGGATCGGACAGATCGATTTGATAAAAGTGAAATCGACCTTTGTTGACCTCGTGCATAAATTCCTTGGACTTGGAAAGCAACTCAGCGCTCATGTCCACACCCAGGTATTGTCCCCGAAAACTTTGTGCTTTCAACGCCCTTGCCAGGGATCCATTACCGCATCCCACATCAAGGATAGCGGCATTTTGGTGGATGGATTCCAACAATAATCGTACCCCCGGCTGGACTCGCCCACGTGTGGCTGAGAAAGAGCTGGCATACCGCCGGTAAAAGCTCTGGTTGATTTTAAGAAGTTTCTGCCGAACCTTGTTGTCCATGATGCTAAAAGTATATTGTACATACAGGTTGATCGTCAATAAAAAATCTCGGTTCGATAAATTTTGAACCGAGATTTTATGTTTTGATTGGTGATAGATCTAAGTTGGATTGACCCTCTCACTGGGCGGTTGTGGTCCAATTTGTTTCTTGCGTTTGTTCAGCCACATGCGCTGCTGGACGCTTTCAGGTGTTACCAGACCGATTAATTGACGGTTTTCAATTACAGGCTGCACCCGACTGGTTCTAAATTCTGGTAATACATCTTGTAATGGGGATTCCGGTTCGATCCCTTGGGGTTCTAACCCTATGGCAGTATAGGCTGGGGCTCGATTACCAAGTTTATCCAGCGCAATCAAGAGGTCGCTCCGACGAATAATCCCGAGAAAATTTCCATTTGAAACGACTGGAATGTGCTGCTGGCCAGTTGCCAGTGATAACTGAAAGACACTTTCCAGCGCTTGATTGGCTTCCACTTGATAGAATTGGGATATCATTGCGTCGCGAACGAGAAGACCTTTCATTCCTGCTTTAACTTCAACAGCTCTTGCTTCTGCTCCTGCGCCTGACCAGACAAAGAAGGCTGTCAGGATTAACCATGGGTTGAAGAAGAGTCCCGCAATTCCCATCAATACAGCGAAGCCACGCCCAATGTTGACTGCAATGTGGGTTGCTTTATCGTATTCAACTCGTGATGCCAGAATCGCTCGCAGCACGCGGCCTCCATCCATTGGGAATGCGGGGATTAAGTTAAAGACCACCAATGAGATATTTACCGCGAGCAGGCGCAGCCAGAAGTTATCCAGCAGCGCTGAGATATTCATCGGCTGCGTCAGGATACCTGAAATGATCAGACCGCTGAATAGTAGAATGCTGATCAAAACGTTGACTGCTGGACCGGCAGCTGCCACCAGGAGTTCTTCTTTGGGGTCTTCAGGCATGGAATCCAGCCTGGCAACACCACCAATCGGCAGCAATGTAATATCACGGGTTGCAATCCCGAAGCGCTTGGCGGTCAGTGCATGGCCTAATTCATGCAGGACTACACAAAAGAACAGGGCTAAAATGAACAGAATTTCACTGAACACATCCAAAGCACCCCCACCTGAGAACATGGCGGAGAACCCAACCCATAATAGCAGGAAGAAGAAGGTGAGATGGATTTTTAAATCAATCCCAGCAATCCTTCCAATATTCCATGACCATTTCATTTTTTTACCTCGTTTACTAATTTTCTTTCCTTATATGTAAAGTACTTCTTGAATATAAGAATTTTGTTGGTAACTTGTAAAGGCTTTGTAAGGGCTCCCCTTTTGACGCATTCACCGTAGAGAGGATAACTGGGTACAATTCAAACATATGAAAGCAGAGAGTTGGAAGAAGAAGCGATCATATAGCACCGCAGAAAAAGCCCTGGCAATGGCTATCTTGGGGGATTTAAGAGATGGATTGGATCTAAATACTGCCCAGCGCTTGCATCCCAAGCCAGATGGTGGGGGGTTCATCCCCAAACACGCCCTGGTGGCTGGTTATTATCAGATGGTAGAGAGTGGAAAATGGGACACGGATGAAGCACTATTATCAAAAATCCGTATGAAACCAACACGGACGCTTTCTGGAGTTACAACGGTGACGGTTTTAACACGGTACTATCCTTGCCCGGGGGAATGTATTTTTTGTCCAGAAGAAGAAAAAATGCCCAAGAGCTACCTGAGTGAGGAGCCAGGTGCAAAGCGAGGTTTACAATTTTCATTTGATCCCTATGCACAGGTTCAAGGCAGAATTCAGGCTTTGAAAGCTATAGGTCATACAACGGATAAGATTGAGTTATTGATCCTTGGCGGCTCTTTCAGTGCCTACCCTCGCGATTACCAGGAGTGGTTTGTACGGCGATGTTTTGATGCGATGAATGGTGTTAACTCAGATGATGCCCCCGATTTTAATTCCCTCGATAAAGCGCAGGCGAGTAATGTTCAATCGCAGCACCGTAACGTGGGGCTTGTTATAGAAACACGCCCGGACCTTGTTAGCCTGGAGTCATTGCGGTGGTACCGAAAATTAGGAGTGACCAAAGTGCAGATGGGTGCTCAAAGTCTTGATGACCGGATCTTGCGGCTCAATAAGCGAGGCCATACCGCTCAGGAGACACTTAATGCGGTCATGCTGCTGCGGGCAGGTGGGTTTAAAGTTGTGCTGCACTGGATGCCGAACTTACTTGGAGCCACACCCGAATCCGATCGGGATGACTTCCAGCATTTGTGGGAAGAGGGAACCTATTGTCCCGATGAACTCAAGATCTATCCCTGTCAACTGCTGGAAAATACTGAACTGTACACGATTTGGCAGGAAGGGAAATATCACCCCTATTCAGAAGCGACTTTACTGGACTTGATAGCTGACCTAAAAACGGTTGTCCCGCGTTATTGCCGCATCAACCGTATCATACGGGATATCCCCTCGACCTATGTTGTGGCCGGGAACAAAAACACCAGTCTGCGTCAGGACATTCAGCGGGAAATGGCAAGACGCGGGACACATTGTGATTGTATTCGCTGTCGGGAGGTCCGGCGTCGAAAAGTCACACCAGGTGCAGTAACCCTGCATGATTTGATTTACTACCCAGCCCATGCAGAGGAGCATTTCCTTTCCTTTGATACACCTGAGGATATGCTGGCAGGTTTTCTCAGGCTTTCCCTCCCAGAGGATACTCATCTCACGGGATTGTCCGATCTTGATGACGCCGCGATTATCCGGGAAGTGCATGTCTATGGATTATCATTGGAAGTAGGAGAGGAACGCTCAGGTATTGCCCAACATAGTGGATTGGGCACACGGTTGATAAAAGAAGCTGAGAGCATTGCCCGGGATAAAGGTTTCCATCGGCTGGCTGTGATCGCAGCGGTCGGCACACGGGCATATTATGCAGGTCGGGGATTTAAAATGAGCGAAAATTATATGATAAAAGCGATATAGTGCAGTTGAGGATCAGATAAACAGAATTTTTTCGCAAAATGTAGATGACTACCTTAAGCGATTAAGATAGGTTCATGAAGAAACTGAAATTCTCACTGACCGTCAAGGATAAGGCGATTGTTAACCTGGTTGAAAAATCAAGCCATAAAACATTAGCTGCATGGGCAATCGATTGTGTTGAACGAATCCTGATATATTTTGATGAAGCCTATCCAGAAGATCATCGTCCTCAACAAGCTATTGCAGTGCTTCGAACCTGGATTAATACAGGTAAGTTTTCAATGGCAGTGATTCGGAAGGCAGCATTGGATTCCCATGCTGCGGCACGTGAGGTGGGGCGGGACAATGCGGCTCGATCTGCTGCCCGTGCAGCAGGGCAGGCTGTGGCAACCGCACATGTTCCAACCCATTCTATTGCTGCAGCAAATTATGCTTTGCAGGCGATCCACAGGGCTGCAAGCGCATTTAATGCCGAGGATAATGTTGCTAAAGAGCGAGCATGGCAATATCAGCATTTGGTTGAACTACAGTGAATTTAGAAATCAGGGGGTCTACAGCTGGACTATTAAGCAGGGTCTGCTTTGTTCTGAATACTATGAAGCATCATAAAAATAAAGACAAATATTGATAGGCAAGTGGGCGTAATAACAAAGCAAGCAGCCCCATCAACATGCCAACCAACCAGCCTATCAGCACATCAGAAACATAATGGACACCCAGGACTATTCGAGAAATGCCAACCCAAGGAGCCCAGATGGCTAATGCAAGGCTGAACCAGGGTGGTCCAATGACTGCACCCATCACAGCCAAAGCTGCAGATCGGGCAGCATGACCGGATGGAAAAGAATGCGGGTCAGTGATGCGATAGATTTGACCCCATTCACCCTCTGGACGTGGTCGCCGGATGGAAAATTTAATCAAGATCACTGCTGCTGCCATGATAACCAGGCCGATCACCAAAAAACCAGCACGCAGGCGCCATTCCCCATGACTGAAGAACCAGATGATGAACAATCCTATCAACCAGAACCATGAATCCCCTGAATGTGCAAAGATCTTTAAGATCAAAGAAAGTCCAGTCTTTTCTGGTCCCACGAGCAATGCTTTTGATAAACGGGCGTCTAATTTTAAGAGCTGCCTCAACCAGCGTTTCACAATGATGACTCCATGTCTCCGCGGAGGATTGCCAGCTGGTTTGGCTTGTCGGCATCCATACCCATCTCAGCAAAAGGCGTGATTAACGTACGCGCATCTAAAGACAACTTCTTACAAACCATCTCTACAGCTCTATCAAGAGTGAGCAAATGCAAGGCTATCAGGATCAGACTGCCTAATCCCAGTAATCTAACCTGTTTGAGGGGGTGTTTTCTTGCATCGGTGATCTGCTTCCAAATAGGTTTTTCTTCCGAAAATAGATTATGGTCAATCACGTTTAGATCACCACCGCAGACAGAGATATCTCTAAAACGCACAAAAGATCGCCCAGAATCAGGATACCGTGCATCCATTACTGATTGTGGTATGACACAATAGTATATTAATGCCGTTGGATCTTGTACCACCTGTTCTGCCAGCCAATTGACAACTTCCGCTCGAATAGCGGGGATATCTGAGGAGGCAATCATAACTTTAGGTTGGGAAGGATGATCTTGCGCAGCACGTAAGGCACCAGCGCGAATATTATCAAACAAGTGCCCCTCATCTGGGAGGAAATGTAATGGTTTGGATGCTGTAAGGTTGTGTTCCTGGCTTAATCCAATGATGTAAATATCCCTGGTGGCATCACAAACAGCCAGGGCGTCGATCACCCATTGAACCATTGGCTTACCGTGAATGTTAATCAGGCTGCGAACACCCTCCTGGCATTCAGTATTCAGCGGATCGTCCGGGGATAGGCGTCCGCCTGCCAGCAAAACAACATCCATCTTGATCAATTCAGCACCTGTAATTGCGGTTGTAATTTTGCGTCTTCCACAAGTCCAGCGATCATCTTAAAATAGTCTTGGTGATTGCGATAATCTACTTTTTCCTTATATCCAACTGCTGCAAGCAGACCAGCTTCCATCATATTGGTGCCAAAGGATCGGCCTTCATAAACAGGCGTGGTGGTCATCAGGTATTTCACACCAGCTCGCTTAAAGAGGTCAACATCCCTCGTTGTGGTTGTGTTGGTCACGATGACTTTGCCTTGCATATTGTCTGGCATATACCGTGTGATGTAATGACAATCCCCAGCGATGACACTTGATTGTTCAAAGGCCCAACCATATTTCGGTTTTCGTTGGTGCTGAGATTCTCCCACAGGGTAGACCCATTTGAATGGTAGCCGGCTGATGATTGGAATCAGCAAAGCCGCCAGGGTCTTTACGCCCCTTTCCCTGCGGATGGGCAGGGGAATCCCCAGAGAAAATAGGATATCACCAAATAGACATTCATACCCCGCGTCCACAAAAGACCGTAATAATCCGTACCGGTCAACAGCGGTCATCACCAGTGCTCTCCTGCCGATTTTATCAAGGTAGCCGCCAATCTTCATATCCAAAATGTGTGCGGATTGTGTTTCGACGGTGTTCTTCAATCCGCAGCCATCTACGACGGGTGTTTGATGCACATCCTGCACCAGTGGCAAGACTGAATGGAGGGGGTACCATTTTTTATCGACAAGCAGTCCCAGATCTGTGCCGCCAACCCCAAAGGCATCTACCTTGCCATCCTGTTCCCTGTACATTTCCCGGGCTGCATTCATGTCGCCATTTGTTCCTATGCGTTGAATGTGGACATCCTGGCCAAGGAGTTTGATGAAAACAGATTTATCGCGCTTAGACGAACCAATGCTGACACTGAGGGCTTTTTTCATGGATTGATCCCTTTTTTGATTAGCTGAAAGTATACCATAGACGTAAATTATTCCTTTCGTTAACATTTATTTATTGATGCCACCCTGCTGCTGGTGTTTTCACCGTTCAATGACGGTATAATTCAGCTTTGTTTAGGAAGAGAAGGTGACTTTGAAAGATCAAAAACTAGCAATTTTATGGGACATGGATGGCACCATTGTGGACACAAAAGCATGTCATTATTTCTGTTGGCAAGAGACGATGACGGCATTCGGATATGAGCTGGATAAGGTTGTCTTTGATAAAAACTTTGGTCGAAAATCACGCGTGGTTATTCCCCTATACCTTGGATTTGATCCTGATGAGACACTTATTAACCAGATTCTGGATGATTATCGAAGACGTTTGATGCGGCTCATGCTGAAAAAAACAAACCTGGTCCCTGGTGTTATTTCCTGGTTGCAGGGCTTTAAGGATCATCATATTCCCCAGGTCGTTGCTTCCTCTGCAGCAATGGCAACCTTGGAAAAGATATTATCGTCCTATGCGCTGCTGGATTACTTTGAACATATCTTTGCTGGCGCTGAGCTGCCTGCCAAACCTGATCCGGAAATATTCCTGAAGGCCGCGAAAGCACTTGGATATGCTCCTGAGAACTGCTGTGTCATAGAGGACTCACCGGCTGGTGTAAGGGCGGCAAAGGCAGCCGGTATGCATTGCATTGCAGTTACAACGACCTTTTCGAAATCCGAGCTTTCCCTGGCAGAAGCAGTGATTGATGATTTTACTTTGCCAGTTAACACTGTTTTAGATGAAATGGGTATTTCATACAAGACATTGAAACCGGCATAATGCTATTTCCTGAAATCAAAACTACAATATAATAAAAGTGCAACATAACGCATAAATTATTTTCTCCCAGAGGATATCATCAGCGAGGGCTGTTAATTCTCGCCAGTTGACCAGGAGATGACGATGAATTCCAGGCATGTATTGAAATTTATCCAACGTTTTTCCCATGTGTTGTTAATCTTTATCATGATCTCCGGCTTGTTGGCTGCCTGTCGATGGCCTTGGCAGCCTACCGACGAAGCGCCGACTGAAGAAGTGGTTCCCAAAGAGACAGAAGCAGGTGGTTTTGCATCCTCAGAACCTCGCAAAGACTTGCCGCCAGCACTGGTGGAAGTCTCTCCACTCCCGGGTAGTTTGATTGCCCTAAAGCAGCCCATTACACTGTATTTCAACCAACCGATGGATAAGGAATCTGTGGAAGCTGCTATTCATTTTGACCCGGGAATTAGCGGAGGTTTCTCCTGGCGAAGTAATCGAATTGTCACTTTTACGCCCGATCAACATCTCGCTGCCGACAGTGAATTAAACCTGGTTGTGAAAACCAGCGCACAGGCTTCAAATGAGAAGAATCTCCGGGAAGTGATTGATCTGGATTTTCAAACAGTCGACACCTTGCAGGTTATCCAGACTGTGCCATCGGATGGCACACAGGAGGTTGACCCTGAATCAGCGGTCTTCATGGTTTTTAACCAGCCTGTCGTCAGCCTTGGCAGGGAAGCAGAAACTGGCTCTGCATTTAAGCTTACGCCAGAAGTTCCCGGCACAGGGGAATGGCTGAACACCAGTACCTATATCTTTACGCCGGATACCTCCATGGAGGGTGGCACAACTTATTCAGTGGACCTCAATGAAGAGCTGATTGCCACATCAGGTGCAGGGTTAGATTCTTTGGCGATCAGGCATTCCAATTTCTCAACCACACAGCCAGCTGTCCTCAACATCCTGCCGATGTCAGATGAGATGCTCAGTATAAATGGACCAGTAGAAATCCAATTCAATATCCGCATGGACCCAGTGAGTGTGGAGGATCACTTTTCACTGATGTCATCGGATGGTATGGAGATCGAAGGTTTCTTTGAGTGGGATGAGGGATATAAAAAATGTTCCTTCACACCCACGGAGAATTTAGATCGGAACAGCACCTATAAAATTCAGTTAGAATCAGGGGCGGCATCTTTTGGCGGTTTACCTGTTCAAATCCCCATTGATATTTCTCGAATCACCTATCCTTTTTTCTCGGTTGATCCCCAAACCGCACCGATATTTAAACCCTATTCAAGTCAATTTGGTCAATACACCATTCAATTTACGACGCCGCTGAATAGGAAAATATATAAAAGTGCTATCAGCATTCTGCCAGAAGTGATCGGTAAAAGTACTTATTTGAATGCTGACAATACCAACATGAACCTCTCTGGTTATTTTAAGCCGGAAACCGAATATACTGTTACGCTGGATGCTGCTCTTGAAGATAAATGGGGGGAGCAGCTTGGTGAATTGGTGACCTTTACATTTTTCACACCATCAGCAAAACCCTCACTCAGTATAGCTGCTGGCTATACCAGCAATAACCTGGTCTTTGTGCCTGCATCTACTTCAGAAATTGTATTACAGGCAACGAATATCAATACAGTTACTCTGGACCTGTCACCGATAAGCATTGATGATCTGATCACCTTACTGCATCCAGATAATTACGATTATCGACAGATCTTTCTTCCGGAGTCGCTCGAAACAAGCGTTCAGAACCTCAACCTGACCAGGAATGTTAGCGAGGTGGTTAGATTGCCATTGTCATACCATGGAAATTCGCTGACATCGGGTGCTTATTTCTTAAGGGTATCTTCACAGGACATCACAGATGAATCGGAAAAGTCAAAAAGGCTTTTCCTGGTTGTCAGTGAGAATAACCTCGTGATGAAAATTTCCCCTGAACAAGCCTTGGTGTGGGCAACACGCCTGAAAGATTACAGCCCATTGGCGGATGCACCCATCTCAATATATAACACAGAAGGAAATCTGGTCACCAGTGGGCAAATGGACGCTTATGGTCTTTTCCATAGCACTTTCGAACGAATTGATAAGCCTTACAGTAATTTTTTCTCCCTGGTTGGCGAACCGGGTCAGGAAGATTTCGCATTCTCAATTTCAACCTGGGGAGCATCTTCGATCCTTTATCAAATGGGGATCAGTTTTGACACCCTACCTCCCCTCACCGATGCATATATTTACACAGATCGCCCAATTTATCGACCTGGGGACACAGTAAATTTTAAGGCACTGATTTTTTCACGTGATAATGGTTTACCGTTATCCTCAAGCCTTGATGCCGTAAATATCTCAGTGTTCAGTGATGGGGGACCCGCTGGAGTCCCTGACAAGATCTATTCCAAAGACTTATCCCTGAACCAATATGGTGCCGTTGAAGATCAGGTGGTGCTTCCGGATAACGCGCCAACAGGCATGTATCGAATTGAAGTATTGCATGGGGAGGTGACAATCGGGACGCTCTATTTCGATGTTGCTGCCTATAGAAAGCCGAATATCGAATTGGCTGTAGAGATGGATGAGAATGATTTCTTCTATGGAGATGATATTACTGGCAATGTTCAGGCGGATTATTATTTTGGCCTTCCAGCGGCTGACCAATCTTTATCCTGGGCGCTGTTCAGCGATGATGCATATTTTTATCTTCCTGGCTACCGGGTTGGCCCTTTGAATACCTTTTGGCTCATGCCAAGATCGATGGAATTTTCTCCACTTGGGATCACTGTCGATTCGGGAGAGGCCAAAACAGATACAGAAGGGCATACAAGCCTTGCATTCTCGACAACTGACTTGCTGGAGGAAGAATTTCAGGAAGGCAGTTTGAATGAACTCACCCTGGAAGTCACGATCACGGACGAGAGTGGTTTACCGGTCAGTTACCGGCATTCCGCCCTGATCCATCCGGAAGAATTTTATATTGGCGTCCATCCAGAAACGTTTTTCGGAAGTGCAAATACCGCATTTGAATTTACGGTTCTGACGGTGGATTGGAATAAACAAGTGGTGGGAAACAAAGCTTTGGAAGCTACCTTTGAAACCATCGAATGGCAGGTGGAGGAAACACCTGACATCGAAATGCCCTATCTCTATGTGGAACAAACTTCTTTAATTGGTACTTCCAGTCCCATCACTGATTCAGAAGGATCAGCGAGAGTTTCTTTCACACCTCCTGATCCAGGCACCTATCGCCTAACAATCCGGGCTGGTAATGCTGTTACACAGGTTTTGGTTTGGGTCTACGGTGAAAGCGGCGCGGTTTGGCCAAACCAGAGCCAGAATCGGATCAATCTGACGGCGGATGCGTCAGATTATCAGCCTGGTCAAATCGCCCAGGTTTTCATTCCTAATCCCTTCGAAGGGGAGGTAAATGCATTGGTGACGGTTGAAAGAGGGCTGGTCATGGAAACACAGGTGCTGACGATCACCGGGGCAGGCCACACACTCCCTGTTTCCATTGTAGAGGAGTCGATCCCGAATGTTTATGTGTCTGTGATCATATTGGGAAAGGATAGCGAAGGTCGCTCGAATTATCGGCAAGGTATGCTGAATTTATCCGTTGCACCCCTATCAAAAACACTTAACATTGATCTATCAATTCTTCCGGCAGAGACAGAGCCGGGTGAGACGGTGTCTGCGACCCTCACAATTACAGATGTGATGGGGAATCCTGTTCAGGGAGAATTTTCTGTTGCGGTAGTTGATAAAGCCCTGCTCGCATTGGTGGAAGCAAACAGCTTACCAATCCTGGAAGCATTGTATGCAGAGCAGCCGCTCTCGGTTCAAACGAGTCTCTCGCTTAAGACCTATGCCAGCCAGTTGGCTTTGATCAATCTTGACCTGGGGAGAGGTGGTGGTGGGGGAATGGGAGCTCAACCCGTCCTTCGGGAAGATTTTCCCGATACGGCTTTCTGGGAAGCAAACGTGATCACCGGAGCGGATGGGACCGCTCAGATCCAAATTCCTATGCCTGATACCTTGACGACATGGGTCGTAAATGTACGCGGCCTCTCAGTAGATTATCTGGTCGGTCAAGCAGAGGCTGAAATTCTGTCACAAAAAGATTTGATGATCCAACCTGTGACGCCAAGATTTCTTGTGGATGGCGATGAAGTTGAGATGTCAGCCCTTGTGTTCAACAACACGCAGCAAACCCTGACGGTGGATGTCTCCCTCCAGAGTGTAGGTTTTACCCTGATCGATGGTATTCAAGAGACCCAGACGGTGACTATTGACCCTGGCGATCACGAACCTGTGGTCTGGAGAGGGATTGTTGGAAGTGTAGAGATCGTAAATCTGGTGTTTAAGGCTGAATCCGGGGATTATTCGGACGCCAGCACACCGATTTGGGGAGACCTGGAAGTAAAACGCTACGTGATGCCATACACCTTCAGTACAACTGGTCAGATTGCTGAAGAAGGAGACCGGTTGGAATTGGTCAGCTTACCGATGTCTACAGATCCATCTTCAGGTGAGTTAATGATTGAATTGACGCCATCCCTTTCAGCCACACTGGTCGAAGGTTTGGAAGCGCTTGAAAGCCATTCCTACGATGATACCGTTTCGATCCTCTCCCGACTCTTGGCAAATCTAAATGCTTTCCTGGCATTGTCCGATCTGGGCATTGATACGCCTGAACTGCAGTCGAACCTGGCAGACCTGGTGGATGAAGGTATCCATAAGCTGCTTGCTGCTCAGAATTATGATGGTGGTTGGTCCTGGTGGGTGAAGGGTAGTTCTGGAAACACAAATTCAGATGTTTTTATCACCGCCTATGTCCTGCTGGGGCTTGAACAAGCATCAGAAGCAGGATTGGATATTGGTGAGGGTTTCATTGAGAGGGGGGTGGAGTTTCTCTCAGGACGCATAGAGCAACCAGGTTCGATTGCTGATAGCTGGGAGCTTAATCAGCTGGTGTTCCAGCTATATGCCCTTCGGAACAGGCTGTCAATTTCGAATTCTTTGATTGATGGTCTGTATGCCCGCCGCTCTGAGTTGAGCCCATGGTCATTGGGTTTGTTAGGTCTGACCATCCGGGAATTCGAGGGGATGAGTGATCGTGTCGCGACACTGATAGCCGACCTGGAAGCGATGGCGATTCGATCGGCAACCGGTGTGCACTGGGAAAGTGACCGGGGATCATGGTTATTACCTGGTACCGCTGGTTTTAATTCAGCGGTGGCTGTTTTTACCCTGGCGCAGCTGGATCCGGCTTCAACCAGCCTTTCATTGGGCTTGCAATACCTTGTGAACCTGAGGCGTTCAGATGGATTGTGGTCATCAACTTTTGAATCTGCTTGGTCTTTGATGGCGATGACGGAAGCCCTGAAGGGGACGGGAGATTTTCAAGCCAAATTTAATTTCCATGCATCATTGAATGACACAATGATCGCAGAGGGCACTGCAGACGGAATGACACCAATGACCGCTGTTACCACAACTTTGCCGATAGATACCCTATTCCCATCTTCTCCCAATGCCCTTCTTATCGAAAGAGATGCTGGCTCCGGGACATTGTATTATCGGGTCGATCTGCAGACTTATCAGCTTGCAGACTCTGCAGAAGCAGTAAACCGCGGGATCAATCTGCAAAGAGATTATTACCTGATGGGTGAAAGCTGTCCGGAACTGGATGAATGTGAGCCGATCCAATCATTAACACTGGACCCGAATGGTCCATCACAAATTATCAAGGTTGTGCTGACGGCGACCATCTCTCATGACATGTTTAATTTCATGCTGGAAGATTTTATCCCGGCCGGTACAGAGATCCTGAATAGAAACCTGCTGACGTCGCAAACATTGACTGAAGACATCCTGCCCGCTTTCAATCCCCGGTCACCTTTTATGAATGGATGGGGATGGTGGCTTTTCAATGCTCCGCAGATCTACGATGACCAAATCTTATGGACAGCTGATTATGTTCCCGCGGGGACCTACACGCTGACCTATGAGCTGGTTCCATATCTGCGAGGTGATTTTCAGGTCTTACCCGCGCATGCCTGGCAGTATTTCTATCCCGAAGTCCAGGGGACATCAGCTGGAGAGCTGTTCACAATCGATTAATCGTTGTCTTGGTTTGTACTTAAAGTGGATGACCTATTCGTTAAAAGGAAGCTTGGTACACGGTGGGTTCTGTATAGCGTTTTATCTTTAATGCCAACTTGCTGCCAGGTCATGCAAGGTATTGAAGCATCATCATGTCTGGTCTTTAGGGAAAGCAAGTCAGGCGATCAGGGTTCAGCCTGTCACGAAGGGGATGATTGCAATGAGGATGAAACCAAATAAAACGATCAAACTTGCCAGGAGAACGTCGCTTTTTTTGCGGACATCCACAGCGTTGAGAAGAGGCGGTTGACCGTTTATTCGAAGGATCGGACCGCCTTTCCAGGCGAAGAATATCCCGCCGATCAAACCGCCAATATGGCCCATGTTGTCGATATTTGTACTGGGAACAAATCCATAGGTCAGGTTGAGGATCAGAATAAAAACAAGGTTGATGATGGCCTGACGTGTGCGTTCTGGTCCGAAAAGTTTCCAGTTTTGAATAAGAAAGACGCCATCTGCAGCGAGCAATCCAAAAATCGCTGTGGATGCGCCCAGTGAGGGGGCAGTGGTAAACAAAAATGAAAAGATATTTCCCGCGAAACCGGATAACATATACAACAGCAATAAACGCCCATGTCCGTAAAAACTTTCTAATCGGCGTCCGAGGATATACAGAGCGTACATATTGAAGGCGAGGTGGAGGACAGACCCATGCAGCACAGTTGGCGTGATAAACCGCCATACCTGGCCGATGCGTATGAATTCATTGATCTTTCCACCATAAAAGAAGAGCACATCAGCGCCAGTGTACATTTCGATAATGAACTGGAGGATGAAGATAATGATAGTGATCACAATCAGGGCGATGGTGACTTTTGGTTTACGATGGGGCAGCCTCACACGGACGGGTTCGCTCGTTTGTGGTTTGGCGGGAGGGGGGGATGAGTCGTTTATAATGACACCTTCCTGGGGTGGACACGGTGGTGTTCAGCAGAAATGATGCTCTCAATGATGTCCAATGTGCGGTCAAGTCGATCAGTTTCGTTGATGACGAGGTAATCAAAAACATCCAGGGTTTGGAATTCCAACCTGGCTGTTTCGATGCGCAGCTTGAGTTCCTCATCGGTTTCGCTGCGTCTGTCTTTCAACCGCTGAAGCCATTCTTCTTCGGTGTTGGCTGTCAGGAAGATCAATATGGCTTCTGGACACAGCTGATGAACTGTTTTCGCTCCCTGCACATCCAGGCGCATGACCACATCCTCACCGCTTGCCAGGGCTTCCCTGACCTGTGATTTTGGGACGCCTTTATAAGCTGAATAGACCCAGGCATGCTCAAGCAGCTCATCATCGGAGATCAATTTTTCAAATTCTTCAGTGCTGTAGAAGAAATAATCCACGCCATCCACCTCGTTGACACGGGGGGCGCGGTTGGTGGCGGTGATCACAAAGTGAAATGGCAGGTTCCTGGCTTTCAAGCCTTCTACAACAGTGTCTTTGCCAATGCCCGACGGCCCTGAAATAACGATCAACAGGGGAGTGTGCTGTGGTTTCTTCATGTCGAAATCAAAATTCTTCATCATTGTGTCCATTCATCTCCACGGCAACATACTGCTTGTCCAGGCTGGATTGTCGTGAACTGAGCAATTCTCCTTCTACACACTCATTTTGAGCTTTGATTATAATATATTGTAAGACACGAGATGGAGAATTGCCAATGCCAACCTATACCTACCGCTGTGATGATTGCCATCGATCCTTTGAAATTTTTCTAACCTATGCTGACTATGGGGTGAAAACCGTCACCTGTCCCCAATGCGGGAGTGAAAACATCAGCCGCCGGATTGATAAGGTCCGGTTTGCTAAATCAGAGGACAGCCGGCTTGAAGACCTGGCCGATCCTTCTCAATTAGAAGGGATTGAGGAAGATCCCAAAGCCCTGGGACGCTTGATGCGCCGGATGGGGGATGAAATGGGCGAAGAGATCGGGCCAGAATTTGATGAAGTGGTATCCCGCCTCGAAAAAGGGCAGGACCCTGATCAAATTTCACGTGAAATGCCGGATTTGGGAGATGGTCTGGACGACATGGGCGGGCTTTAGGGGGGGATCAGCCTGACAGCAGTTCCAGGACGCCCTCAAAGGAGGTTACCCAGGCGATCGTTCTGAGGAAATCTGCCAGCGCATCAAACTGGGACCGTAATGCCACCACGGCAGGGCCGACCGGATCCTCGCCCGAGGCACCGCCGCCCGGGTCGTCGTTATAAGCACCGTAAAAGGCAAAATAGGCCTGGTTGAGCTTTCGGATCAGGCAGCCGTTATCCCAAAAGAACTGGCGCCGTGCTTCCATATACGCTTCTGCCGCCTCTATCTCACCTTCAGCCAGCAGCCGGTCCGCTTCTACCCGGGTGATGCGCATCTCTGCACGAAAATCGAAAGCGTTTGGGTCAGGTTTCGTTTCTTCTGGCGGGGGCGTGGTTTCTCCTGTGGTGGGTTCAATTTCCGGCGGGACGTAATCGGGATAATATTTACCCAGGATCATCAACCCCAGCTCTTCACCAGCCAGGGAAGCGGTGGTTTCGTTGATCGTGCGCAGTTCTGCATTGGTGTAGTAATTGATCCCCAGGGGGCGCAGGGTCAGGAAGTTGTGGGTCCACTCGTGGGAGATCACCTCCGTCAGCCAGACGATGTCGGTGGTCTGCCTGACCATGGTGGGGTAGGTGCCGATCCCGCCGATGGGAACCACCAGCGCAGAATGATCCAGCTCATCGAAAATGCGGGTCTCTAATTCTTCCATGGTTTCAGTGGTGGTGTCGGGGAGCAGGGAAACGTCCAGCGCCTGGCGGATCTCTTCCCGGGGTGAGACCACCAGCGAATAGGGTACGTCGCTGGTTTTGAACAGCGATGGCGGGATGACCTCACCGAGGGTGTCCAGCCCAGCCTCCTGGAGGATGTCGAGAAGCTGTGCCTGCAGGATGTCTTCCGCTAAAGGTGCCAGCGCATCCAGGCGAGTCTGTTCATCGCGGAGGGAGGCTCGCAGAGTTCGGCTGGCTTCATCAGGATAAGTGATGGCAGGGTCGGCGTAGATCAGCAGCACCTCGGCTTCCAGGGCGTTCACGCGCCTCACCTGCGCCAGGGTTTCCAGCACGATTTGGGATTGGACTTCGGGGGGCAGGAAGCGGTTCAGGCTCAGCGCCCAGCCGTTGAGCTTGGCAAGAGCGGCGTCCAGCGTCCAGGTGCCGTAGTCAAATTCGATCGGGCGGGTCATTCCCCGAACGCCTGAAAGCAAGCCCCCGGGCGGGACAGCCGCGCCCCCCAGAGTGAACAGGACGGCGGTGAGGAGGAAGGCCAGGCGGACGAAGTGCCAAAGCCGGCGCAGGCGCGGGAGAAGTTTCGTGCTTAATTTCATGGGGTGATTTTAGCACATCGAAGGGTGGGATTGAAGTCAGCGTATAAGCAGGGGAAAGACTTCCAGCGTTTTTCTTAACATAAAATGACCTACAAAGCATTGGAAGTGACGTAGAGGGACGCGTGATAATTATTAATTAATGGCTTATAATTTAGGCAGTTGATCAATGGGGAAATGGTTAACATAGAACCCCATGATATACGGCGGACTTATGCCAGGCTAAATTATGAAAGTGAAATGTATTTAATCCGTATTCAGCAAAACATAGGCCATATGAACCTTGACACCACACAAGGGTAATTGGGGACTTAGATGCGAGAGCAAGGTGACCGACTGCTGGTATTGAGTTTGATTTATCAGCATTGAAGGGAATGGGTAAATCATGACCACAAAGAGACTAAGGCAAAAGAAAAAGCTTAAGGGTAAATGGAAAGCATTTTTGGGGACACGGTTTGGCAGGTTTTTGAAACAATACATAGGTTGGGATGATGGACTTGCCATTGTACTGGTATTTATTGGAGCTTT
>CAYTXE010000013.1:0-31650 GCA_964441045.1 uncultured Candidatus Brevefilum sp. | reverse complement strand
ACCGGGATGTCCACATCGGATGCCTTGATCAGCAATGGGATCTCAGTACAGCCCAGGATCACGCCCTGGGCGCCCTGATCCTGCAGGGCAGCGATCACATCCTGGTATACCACCCGGGAGTTTTCTCTGATTTGCCCCTGTATTAATTCATCATAAATAATTCGGTGGACTTTTTCCCTGTCGTTTTCGCCGGGGAT
Organism: uncultured Candidatus Brevefilum sp.; assembly: GCA_964441045.1. Lineage (GTDB taxonomy): Bacteria > Chloroflexota > Anaerolineae > Anaerolineales > Anaerolineaceae > Brevifilum. The sequence continues at coordinate 31,453 of CAYTXE010000013.1, read as the reverse complement.
CACTACCTGCAAGCCATGTTCCCCTTCCAGCCGATCCCGGTAGAAGGCGCCTTCCATGGTGAAACGTGTTCCCAGCAGTCCCACCTTTGTCAGCCCAGCAGCCTTGATCGCGGTTGCTGCGGCATCAGCGATGTGTAATAAGGGAATCGTCGTAGCCGTTTCAATCTCACCCGCCATTCGGTGCATGGTGTTGGTGCAGATGACGGTAAAATCTGCGCCACCCTGTTCAAGGTGCTGGACAGCGGCGATCATCTGACGGGTTAATTCGTCCCAATCCCCAGCGTGCTGGAGGGCTTCAATTTCTGCAAAATCCACGGAATACATCAGGCACCGGGCGGAATGCAAACTGCCCAACCTCTTTTTTACTGTTTCGTTGATGATGCGATAATACTCCAGGGAGGATTCCCAGCTCATACCGCCCAGCAGTCCTATGGTTTTCATTGATGTGCTCCTTGTGATCGTGTCCGTAATAGCGAAGTGTGAGTCAAGTCACTGTGTGCGTATCGTTGGTCTATTTTTTCAGCTGTGCCCTTCCGGTATGCCCCAATGCCTTCATTCACCTTCTATAAAAATAACCCATCTTTCGATTTCCATGGCCGTTTTCACCGTATACTCGGCTTCTTTGGGGGTGGTGGGGATGCCGTCAAAATGGGACTCTTCTACGAACTTGACCAGGGCGTGGTGCAGTGCCATTGGATCCTGGGCGGCCAACTTGTCCAATGTGTCATAACCTGAGTCCAGGTAAAGCCGTGTTCTAACAGCTTTGACAGCGAATATACGTGAAAGGTCTGCCATCTTGACCAGGTCCAGAAGCGATTTGTAGGGGATGTTCAGCTCAGCGGCAAGCGAATCCCGCATCTCATTGGTCAGGCAGGCTTTGAGAAGCTGATGGGCATCACGTAAACCTTTGGCTTTTAAGGCTTCAATCAGCCAAGGATCCACACCAATGAAGTCCCTCAAGCGCATGGGTTTGACCTCTTTGTCCAGCATCGCCCTGCGCATTTGCATAGCAGCGGTCTTCAAATCATCCTTCCCCTGGAAATCGAACACATTTGAAAGCCCTAACAGCAGATTTTTTTGCCCTTTCTTCGCTGATTGGATGAAAGCCTGCAGGTCTTCCTGGCTGATGTCATCATCGATCGATAGACCGCGCGTTTCGTCAAGCCAGCTTTCAAAGGCTTCGAGGGCGCGAAGGGAACGTGCTATGGCAGCCTTTGTGCGTTTAATTGACTTGAGGTAAGCAGTTAATTTGTCAATATCCATTTTGTTCTCCTTTTCATTTTCGGCGTTGTTTTTATCGCGAAAGTGAGGGAGATGAAATTTAGCTATTAAAAGATTTTCTGTCTACCGCTGCTTCAGAAATCTTATCAAAAGTAAGTAAGAGAGTCCCAGAAGAACACAGATAACAATAACAACAGTAATCGTCGATTTGGTGGATTTTGATTCAGCAGGTTCGACCATTTCTGTCAATGATTCCGGAATTGGGGAAGTTGTGAGGTTAGGCGTGAGGGTGGGTGTTGACGCGGGTGTTGACGTGGGTATTTCCAAATCGCTAAAGAAGTATAAGAAGATATCATCAATCCGTGTTCCCCACTCATCACGCCCACCTTTTGAGCCTTCAATAATTCTATATGTGATATTTGTCTCAGGCAACCCATTGTTAATCAAACTTCTATATACGATTTCAGCGCCCTCAAGGTAGGCTTGAGGGTAGGTAATGCGCTTCCCGTCCTGATCTTTGACTGGCGGCCGGCTGCCGCTCGATTCTTTTGTGCCGATTTCAAGGTAAAAGATCACATCCCTGGGCATAGCTGCGTTGTTAATGTAATTAATGAAGTGATTGTTTGACAGCCAGGTGCCCCCATCTTCTGCTAACCACACTGCAGGTGACACAGACATCACTTTGGAAAAAACTTCCGGGTAAGAAATCCCTGCTAAAAGGGGGAAAATTGCCCCTCGGCAAAAACCACCAATAGCGGTATTTTCCCTATCCGGTAAAGTCCGATAACGAGAGTCAATTGCTGGTTTTAAAGTGTGTACAATGAAGTCAATAAAAGCGAATCCATCCCCGCCCTGGACCGGGTTGCTGTTACTCGGTTTAACCCAATCGTACATATTTTCGTTGACCCAAGGCATATATTCATCCCATGGGCTGTCACGATCAACCTCGATGCCTACAACAATCACTCCTCCTAAGGACCCTTCAAAGAATAATTTGTCCAGGGTTTCATCAACTTTATAATCTCCGCTGGCTTCTGGGCGTGGGTTAAAAAGAGCATCACCGTCATGCAGGTACACTACCGGATAAGCTGTATCACTTGAATCATAATTCGGTGGGAGGTAGACCTGGATGTCCTTTTGACGATTACCCAGCTGCGGCATCGGGATTGTGAAGGTCTCAATGCGGCTTTCCTGGGGTGATTGAGCGTGGGTGATATTCGGGACGGTCAGCAGGCAAAGGGAGAGGAAAATAATGAAAGTCCTCATAATTCTTTTTCTTTTGATCGGAAGGATTCGAAAATTTTTCATAGTTTTGTTTCATTTTGTGTTGGAATGATAGAATTGTATCAGGAACAGCAAGTCATCATCTGATTGGTGTTGATTGACTCAGCCAACCCCGAATAACAAGAGACAAGATACCCTATTTAGGAATGATTGGAAAGGTGCCTCTGATGGAGAAAGGGAAATTACAAGCCATTGAATCAGCTGCATTGAATGCCTGGGCTGCACCAAGACAGATGTATTATGACGGCTGGCTGCTGCGGATGACAGGTGGGGATTCCAAGCGGGTGAATTCTGTGAATGTTTTCCGTATGTCAACCCTGCCATTTGATGAAAAGATCAGAAAGTGTGAACAAATCTATGCCCAGCACAAACAGCCATTAATTTTTCGCTTGCCAGAACCTTTCACATCATCTGAGCTGCGCCAGGCATTAATTAACAAGGGTTATCAGGAGTTTGATCCAACCTTTGTGTTGGGGCGAATAATTATTGCAGGGAAAGATCTGCCAGACAATGTGTCAGTTCACATCTTGACTGCTGAGGATTGGCTTCAGGTGCGGTCCTGGTTGACGGGAACGCCGATGGTGGAGCTGGTTTATCATGCTGCTGTCCTGAATGTGATCCTACCGGAAAAAGTACTGGTGGGGCTGTATGTGGATGACATACCGGCTGCCTGTGGTATGGGCGTGGTGGAGGGAAATTTGTTAGGCTATTTCAGCATCTATACGCATAGGGGAATGCGGAGACAAGGTTATGGCAGCGTGGTGATGGAAGTACTGTCCGGATGGGGGAAAGAAAAGGGGGCGACTTATGGTTATCTGCAGGTGGAAGGGGATAATGCACCCGCGTTGAGGATGTATGAGAAGCTGGGGTTTATGCGTGTTTATCGCTATTCGTATTGGAAAAGATGATACGTGATATTAATCAAGAACGGTTTGGATTCATAGAGAGTGGTTTGTAGGGGTAGACCTGACATAGCCCCCGTAGGGGGCTATGTCAGGTCTACCCTGGGTAATTCCCTAACAGGTGCAGGGCAATCACTGCCCCCTGCGGGGGGCTAAGGCAGGATTGCCCCTACAGAAGATATATTTGTTTGAGAATCCGATATTCATCTACGCACTTTTTCTTTACCATTTCCCACTCACCATAGACTGAAGCGGTATCAAACCGCCTTAGTTGTATGCCAAATTCAAGAGAATTAGGCTCACCGACTCACCTACTTATTGAACTGTGTCTCATAAAGATGGGTATACATTCCCCCGGATGCGAGGAGGTCATCATGGGATCCGCGTTCAATGATCTCGCCCTTATCCATTACCAGGATCAAGTCTGCAGAAAGGATCGTACTCAGGCGGTGGGCGATCACGATGCTGGTGCGGTTGGTATATAATTTTTCGAGAGCTTCCTGGATCAGGGCTTCAGATTCACTGTCCAGATGGCTGGTCGCCTCATCCAGGATCATGATGCGTGGATTCTTAAGAAGCACCCGTGCAAGCGCAAGACGCTGCTTTTCCCCACCGCTCAAGCGGTACCCGCGCTCACCAACGATAGTGTTGTAGCCTTCAGGCAGCTCAGAGATAAACTGATGGATATTGGCGGTTTTGGCTGCCGCAACCAGGTCTTCGTTCGAAGCATCAGGGTTGGCATAGAGCAGGTTGGCTTTGATCGTATCGTGGAAGAGGTATGCTTCCTGGGTGACCATCCCGATGGCGCTGGAAAGGTCATCCAGGCGAAGTTCGCGAAGGTCATGCCCATCCAAACGGATAGCGCCCTGTGTGGGATCATATAGCCGGGGAATGAGGTAGGTCAGGGTGGTCTTGCCGGCACCGCTGGGCCCCACCAGGGCCACCAATTCACCGGGTTTGGCAATAAATTGAATGTCTTTAAGCGCTAATTCCCGTGCCTGGCTGGCCACAGGTAAGGGTATCCCTGGCGGCTGTTCAACAGCTTCTTCTGACAATATCCCACTTACATTTTCTGGTAGATAAGGTCGGTCAACGTCATTCAGCAAGCCTTCGGTGGAATCCGGATATTTAAATGTGACACGATCGAATTCAATGGCACCATTGACCTCTCCTAATGAGAGGGGGTTTTCTGGTTCCTGAATACCTAACGGCAGGTCAAGCACCTCAAAAACACGTTCAAAGCTGACCATGGATGTGGCAAATTCAACCGGTGCATTTATTAAGCCCTGGAAGGAGGTGTAAAGCCGGGAAAGGTAATTCCCAAAAGCGATGATCGTCCCAAGCGTGAAAAGCTCAAGGATTACCAGGTACCCCCCCACGCCATACACCAGCGCGGTTCCTACCGCTGTTAATAAATGCACGATGACCATAAAAACAATCCCCATCGTGGCACGCTGTATCCCAAGATCCTTTACTGCTGAAGCTCGACTGCTGAAGCGGTCGACTTCTGCCTGCCGTCGACCGAAAAGTTTGATCAGTAAAGCACCACCAATGTTTAAGGTTTCATTCATGGTGGCATTCATTCGGGCGTTCATTTCCATTTGCTTGCGAGCGATATCACGGAATACCCGACCCAGACGACGGGCGGCGAAGATGAATAAGGGAAGGATGATGATCCCCATCAGGGGCAAGCGCCACTCAAGGTTCAGCATGACCACCAGGTGTGAGATAACCTCGATGCAATTCGTCACCAGGGTTACCAGGGTTCGGCTGATGGCGGTTTGAGCCCCCACAACATCATTGTTCAAGCGGCTGATCAACTCCCCCAATTTGGTGTGGGTGAAAAAGCGCAGCGACATGCGTTGCAAGTGTTCATATAAAGAAACCCGCAGATCGAATATGACACCTTCTCCGACCTGAGAGGTTAAGCGGCGGGTGATCACCTGGAATAAGCTGCTGATAATCGGCAATCCCAACAGCCCCAACGCGGCAAGAAGCAGGCGGTTGACATCTTTCTCTGGTATGGCATAGTCAATGAGGTGCCGAAGGATCAGTGGGGAGAGCAGCGCCACACCGGTATAAATCAATATGGAAAGCAAACTGCCGATGATTCGCCAGCGGTAGGGTTTTCCGTAGGTCAGGACGCGCCTGACCAGCCTCAAGGAAAGTTTAGGTTTTTCATCCTCTGCATGTATATAACTGCGCCAATTTCTTCGTCGCATGCCCAATGGTTCATTTTCCTCTCAGTACAATGATCCTCTTAACCAATGCCCAAATTTACGCATCGTTTCAGGGGAAGATGATCAGGTGAATGAATGAGTGTGGTTTGGTAAAGGTTAATCTCTCGGCAGGCAAAAGCAGATCTTGGCACCTTTTTCCGTCTTTGGATCCGCCCACATCATTCCGTTGTGGGCTTCAACGATAGCCCGGGCCAGATAGAGTCCCAAACCAGCTCCTTTGGTCTTCCGGCTGGTTTCAGGTGCGCGATAGAAGCGGTCAAAGATGTGAGGCATGTCCCCGGTTGCGATCCCCGGGCCTTCATCCGTCACGCAAATGATGACTTCATCCTTCCGAGCTTGCCCTGAAATAATTATCACGCCGTCGGGCGCATATTTGATGGCGTTAGAAATCAGGTTGGATATAACCTGCTCGATGCGGACATCATCTGCCATTATCACCGGGAAATCCTCTGGAATGTCTACGATGATCTTGTGGTTTTGTGTTTGCACCTGGAAGCGTTCTGCTAACCGTTGGACGAGCTGAGGCATGGCGAGATCCGATCGCTTGAGGTTCATTCCGCCAGCCTGCAATCGCGAAGCATCCAGCAGGTTTTCAATGAGGTGGGTCAGGCGGTCTGCTTCCTCCTCAATCACCTGCAGGCTGTTTTGCAAAACCTTGGAATCCCATTCAACATCATCACGACGCAGCGTGCTGGTATATCCTTTGATCAAGGCTACAGGCGTTTTGAGTTCATGGCTGACGACGGATATAAACTCGCTCTTCAACTCATCAGCCTGCCGGAAGCGGGTGATGTCTCTCACGGTCGCGATGGTGTTGATCAGTGTGCCGTCCAGGGTTAAGAGGGGTGCATAGGAAATACCAACAGGAAGTGGTGGTTGACCATTCGGCCGTTCTATGTCTCCCTCGACGTAAAGGTGCGCTTGGGGAGATAGCGGCCAGCCGCCTGCTTCGGCCTTCTCCAGTGTTATGCCGTGGGGAGGTTTGATCCATTGGATAACATCGCCATGTTTTTTCGTTTGGATCTCATCCTGGGGTAGGCTAAACATACGCGCAAAGGCGGCGTTGGTTCGTTCGATGGCATGATCGGGTTTGAGGATCAGGATTCCATCAGCGGTAGAATCAAGCATGGCGTCGATGCGCTGCTTTTCCCGATTGACCTCCGTGTACAAACGGGCATTACGCACGGCGATCGCTGCTTGATTTGCGAAGCTGGACAATAATGAACGGTCATTGGTCGAAAAACTCCCCCGGTAGTTTCTGAAGATATAAATAAAGCCAATCACTTCGCGTTGAGCGATGAGGGGTAAGCCTACAGCTGATAAGTTCCCCATACTGATCTGCTGAAGCAGTCGGTTGATCTCGGGAATCTGAATTTCAGCAGGGTTTTTTACAGGTGGGATCCTATCCAGCCAGGCGTCCAGGAAGCGTTGGATAGCCGCTGGCAGCCCATTTGACACAGCCAGGGACCAGCGACCAGCATTATTGCTTAATGCAATAAAGCCAGCATGGCCAGCAAGCAACTCAATGGCATATTTCAGGATCCTGCCCAGAAGCTTGTCCAGGTCCAGTTCTTCTGTCAACGCTCGTGAGATTTCGAGCAAGTAATCCCGTTGGCGCACACGGATATCAGGTAGCATGGTTATATTTTATCCCAGATTTGTTAGGGGATTATAAGAATTGGGGGAGATGGGGAATGGTGAGTCAAATTCTCATGAATTTGACATACAACTGAGGCGGTTCTCCTTACTCGAAAAACTAATTAATGGGATGATTCCTGCTACTACATATTATAATGCATCCCATCTCTTCGAGGGTTTCCCGGATTAAATGCATGCCGAATCTGTGATCGAAATGATCACACATAATAGATTATTCCCCCATTAAATTGCTGAGTTACTCTTAATAAATGAAGTTAAATTTCATAGAAATTTGCGTTCGGCGAGGGTTATCGCTTCTTCGAAAATCTTCAGCCCGTCGTCCACTTCACTTCTGCTGGCGGAAAGGGGTGGGGATATGCGTATGGTGCTGTTCCCGCAGCCCAGAGTCAATAGGCCGCGCTCGAAAGCGAGCTTGAGGATTTCATCGCGTAAGCCCGCTGCATGTTCTTTGGTTTCGCGATCCTGTACAAACTCCACACCGATCATTAACCCGATACCGCGCACCTTACCAATGCTTGGATGTCGCGTCATGATCTCAGCCAGGGCGTCCTGCGTATGTTCACCGACTTCCCGGACATTCTGAAGGTATTGATTTTCAATCAAGTCGATGGTGGCGAGCGCCGCGGCACAGGAAATGGGGTTGCCTCCAAAGGTGTTGCCATGGGAACCTTTAGGCCAACTCATCACCTCTTTTCGAGAGATCATGGCTCCCAGAGGCATGCCTGAGGCAATGCCTTTAGCACTGGTGATGATGTCGGGTTCCACACCAAAGTTCTCAATTGCCCACCATTTCCCTGTGCGACCCATACCAGATTGGACCTCATCAGCGATCAACAGGATCCCGTATTTATCGCATAATTTTCGCAAAGCAGGGAAGAAATCAGGTGGGGGAACGATATATCCCCCTTCGCCCTGAATCGGCTCAACCATGAAGCCAGCCACCTCATCGGGTGGGAGGACCTTCGCCAGGATCTGTTCTTCAATATAACGGACAACGGTTTCGCCGTAACCCTCACCCTTACGACGCACAAGCAGCGGTCGGTAAGGATCTGGGAAAGGTACGTGAACAACCCCGTTCATGAATGGAAAAAAACCTTTTTTATAGGCAACTTTACTGGCGGTGAAGGTCAACGCACCCAGTGTTCTTCCATGAAAGCCACCCAAGAAACCGATAAATTGTGAACGCTGGCTGTGGTAGCGAGCCAGTTTAATGGCCGCCTCAACACTTTCAGTGCCGGAATTGGTCATAAAGGATGCCGCAGGGTCGTCGAAGGGTGCGATGTCGTTCAACCTTTCCCCAAGATGCGCCCAGGTTTCATGGTAGTAATCCGATGAGATATGAATGAATTTCTCCGCTTGATCCTGGATGGCGCGCACAACTTGTGGGTGGCTGTGACCTGTTGAAGCAACTGCAATACCAGCAGCAAAATCTAGAAAGCGGTTGCCATCAACGTCCCATACTTGTGTGCCTTTTCCGTGGTCCATCACGAAAGGATAGCCGCGAGGATACGATGGAGAGATGAATTTCTTATCTCGTTCGATGATTGCTTGCGCTTTTGGACCCGGAAGGTTGAGTGGTTTCATAAGTGTTTCCTCCACAATAGACAGATTTAAGGTAATCACCCATGACCTTCTGGTAATATGGTGAGGGAGATCAATGGGTTCAATGATCTGCTCCAGAGATTATAACACGTCTGAGAGAATGGTGAATGGTAAATGGTGAAAGGTGAGTTGTGAATAGGGGGTAGGAATCAGGGATCAGGTAATAGGGATTAGGAAGAAAGGAAAAGGCATCAGGAATTGGGGAATAGTTAATGACCATTCACCATTCACTAATCACTAATACTTCCTCATTGACGTTTATCATGAATCCTGCTATGATTTTTTTATATGAAGGAAGGTAAGCAAAGTTTCTTTTCACGGATCTGGGAGAGACTACGCAGGGAAGCACAATGGTTTCGGCCAGGGTTGGGGTATAAACGCTGGCTGATTTTAGTGTTTATCGGCATTGTGCTTTTGGGACTTGGTTTTGCCCTGATTATCCTGGATATTTATCGAAATGCACCTGATTCATGGTGGCTGCCAGCCCTATCCTACCTTTCCTTAAGGTTCCTCGATCGTCCGATCCGCGTGTTCATCTTCGGGGGGATTGGACTGGCACTGACGTTGATCGGGATTTGGGGGTCCAACCGGTCACTGTTACGTCCTTTCTTGCCGCCCGGCAAATCCCTTATTGAAGCTCTGGAATCCTACCGACGGCGTGATCGCGGTCCTCGTGTCGTGATCCTGGGCGGTGGGCATGGCCTGGCTTCTCTATTAAGGGGACTCAAGGAATACACACACAATATTACAGCCATCGTTAGTGTAGCAGATGATGGTGGTTCGTCCGGTGAGTTACGTAAGAATGTTGGCATCCTACCGCCAGGAGATATTCGCAACTGCCTGGCAGCATTGAGCAACAACGAAGATTTGCTTGGCCAAGTATTTCAATATCGATTTGCTTCCGGTACAGGGTTGGAAGGGCATTCGCTGGGGAATTTATTAATTACAGCACTGACTGAGATCACCGGTAGTTTTGAGGAAGCCGTAGCAGAATCAGGACGTGTTCTGGCTGTGTTCGGTCGGGTTCTGCCGTCAACTTTGACAGATGTGCGTCTTCGAGCCGACCTGTCAAATGGGGATGGTCGTATCCATCATGTCTCAGGAGAGACCCAAATTCGTTCAACAGAAGGACTTGTTCAGCGGTTGTGGCTGGATCCCGCCAATACACCAGCCTTCCCACCAGCCATTTCAGCTGTTTTAGGTGCTGATCTGATCATTATCGGTCCTGGAAGCCTTTACACAAGCCTATTACCCAATTTGTTGGTTCGGGACCTGACAGAGGCAGTTCGAGCAAGCCAGGCAATGAAATTTTTGATTTGTAATGTAGCAACTGAAAGAGGTGAGACAGACCACTTCAATTGTTTCGATCATGTCAAATCGGTAGAAAAACATGTGGGTGAAGGCATTTTTGACCTTGTGATATGCAATAATCGTTTTGAAGGTTATCTGGGTGAGGATGTTGAATGGGTACGAATGGATATGGACCTGCTCGATCACACCTCTGTGTACTGTGCAGGCCTGATCGACACTGAGCATCCCTGGCGGCATGATTCAAAACGGCTGGCAAAAGTAATCATGGACCTATTTTATGAACGAACCGGGCCGCTTATGGATTAATATCTAATAAATGAATGATGCATGACATATGCCGATGCTCTCTAGAAATGGTAAAATTCATCTGACAAATAAACTTATTGGAGGTAAAAAAATGACAACTCGTGTGGGTATTAATGGTTTTGGTCGTATTGGCCGTCAAGTATTAAAAGCGATGAAAGAACTGCATCCTGATACACTGGAAGTGGTCGCAGTCAACGATCTGTTTGATGCAGACATCAACGCTTATCTTTTTAAATATGACTCGAACTACGGTCGGTATGAAGGTACAGTCGAGGTTAAGGATGGCAACCTGGTAATTGATGGTGACGAAATTAAAGTCATGTCAGAGCGCAATCCCTTAGCCCTGCCATGGTCGGAACTCGGCGTTGATATCGTGATTGAATCAACCGGTGTGTTCCGTGATGGTAAAGGAACGGAAACAAAACCCGGTGCAAATGCACATATCATCGGCGGCGGCGCAAAAAAGGTGATCATCTCCGCACCTGCGAAGAATGAGGACCTGACCATTGTGTTGGGCGTAAATGATAAGATGTATGATCCTGCAAAGCATCATATCGTTTCGAATGCATCCTGCACCACAAACTGCCTGGCACCAGCAGCCAAGATCGTGCATGATAATTTCACAATTACGCGTGGTTTAATGACCACGGTCCACTCATACACGAATGACCAGCGCATCCTCGATCTGGCGCACAGCAAGAAACGCCGTGCACGTGCTGCAGCGTTGAACATCATCCCCACAACCACCGGTGCCGCGAAAGCGCTTGCATTGGTCATCCCTGATCTCAAAGGGAAATTTGATGGCTATGCACTGCGCATTCCCACGCCTACAGTTTCAATTGTGGACCTTGTCGCTCAGATTGAAAAGCCCACCACGGTTGAGGAATTGAATAGTCTGTTTAAAGAAGCCTCTGAAGGTGCGATGAAAGGCATTCTGGCATACTCCACGGATGACCTGGTTTCCATGGATCTTAAGGGCAACCCATTCTCATCGATCATTGACGCAGAACTGACCAAAGTGATGGACGGCACCTTTGTGAAGGTTGTCTCCTGGTATGACAATGAGTGGGGCTACTCATGCCGAACTGCTGATCTGGCAGCACTCATGGCAAAACATCTCTAAATTCTGGGATGACGAAAAATCAACTAATTTGCGTAATGTGCTGCATTTGATGCACATTACGCATTTTTTATGAAAGGAGCATAGTCACTAATGTTCAATAAAAAAATGGTTACCGATCTGCAGGTCAGCGGCAAGAAAGTATTGGTCCGCGTTGATTTCAACGTTCCCATCAAGGATGGACAGGTGGGGGATGATACCCGCATTCTAGCGGCGCTCCCGACGATCAAGTACTTGCTTGAACAAAATGCAGCAGTGATCCTTTGTTCGCACTTGGGACGTCCCAAAGGGGAGGTCAAGCCTGAATTAAGCCTTAAGCCTGTTGCAGATTATCTCGGGACTTTGATCGACGCTGAAGTCAAATTTGTTGAGGATTGCATCGGTGAGAAAGCTGTAGCAGCTGCGGCAGCACTTGAGCCAGGACAGGTTTTGGTGCTTGAAAATACACGTTTCCACGCCGGTGAGAAGAAGAACGATCCGGAAATGGCGAAGCAGCTGGCTTCTCTGGCAGAGATTTTCGTGAATGATGCTTTCGGCACAGCCCACCGCGCCCACGCTTCGAATGTTGGTGTCGCGGCACAATTACCGGCAGCATCTGGATTCTTGCTGGAAAAAGAGATTAAATACCTGGGCAATACCATCACAGATCCTGATCGTCCTTTTGTGGCAATCCTGGGTGGTGCCAAGGTTAGCGATAAGATTGGCGTGATAGAAAATTTGCTCGAGAAAGCTGACCGGATCCTGATCGGCGGCGGTATGGCCAATACATTTTTCAAGGCGCAGGGCTATGCTATAGCGGATTCCCTTGTGGAAGAGGATGCGATTAAAACCGCTAAAACACTACTCAAAAAAGCCGGTGAAAAGCTCCTGCTGCCGGTGGATGTGGTGATCGCCGATGCCTTTGCTGCGGATGCAGTTGAAAAGGTGATGGATGTCGGAGATGTGCCGGATGGCTGGCGTATCCTTGATATTGGACCCAAGACAGTGGCAGATTTCGGGGATGTCATTAAAACTGCCGGCACGGTTGTTTGGAACGGGCCGATGGGTGTGTTTGAGTTTGATAAGTTTGCCAAAGGCACCTTTGAGATCGCAAAAGTCATTGCTGAAAGTGATGTAACAAGTATCATCGGTGGTGGGGATTCAGCGTCTGCGATTAAAAAATCAGGTCTGCAGGGAAAGATCACGCACATCTCAACAGGCGGCGGCGCTTCATTAGAAATGCTGGAAGGGAAAGAGCTGCCCGGGTTAGCCGCACTGGATGATAAATAAAGACTAAGAAGTGACACACAAGGCTGTCCAGATTTATACAGGCAGCCTATTTCATGACTACTTTATTTCCATCAGTTTTTTGGGTCTTATCGCGGTTGCCTGGTTATGATGCTGGGGTTGAGTCAGGTTTTGCTGGTAAAATGTTAATTGATCAATCAATTGGATAATTTAGAAAAATTCTATGAAAGTGAGATAAGATGCGTCGGTTTTTTGTTGCAGGTAACTGGAAAATGAATGAGACGATTGCTGAGGCGGAAGCGTTGGTTAAGGCGATGCTGCCTGAGCTTGAGAAGTATGAAAGTGTTGACAAGGCTGTGTGTCCATCCTACCTGGCTGTACCCTCGGTTGCAGGGTTGTGCAAAGGCAGCAGCCTGAAGGTGGGCGCGCAAAATGTGTTTTGGGAAGAGTCTGGTGCTTATACGGCCGAAGTTGCACCGAAGATGGTGGCAGAGCTGTGTGATTATGTGATTGTTGGTCACTCTGAACGGCGAAAGTATTTTGGTGAGACGGATGAGACCGTCAACCGCCGTTTGAAGGCGGCACTGGGGGCAGGTTTGCTGGTGATCGTTTGCGTGGGTGAAACGCTTGAAGAGAACGAAGCAGGACAGACGGAAGCCGTTGTGACACGACAGTTGCGGCAGGGTTTAGCGGACATCACACCTGAGCAGGCAGACAGCATCACTATAGCCTACGAACCGGTTTGGGCTATTGGCACAGGCAGGGCAGCGACACCTGAAGACGCCAACCATGTCCATAAAGACGTGATCCGCCCATTGCTGGTGGAAATGTTTGGCAAAGAACGGGCAGAGTCCATGCGCATCCAATATGGTGGTTCGATCAAGCCAAATAATGCAGCAGAGTTGTTTGCTATGTCTGACATTGATGGTGGTTTAGTGGGTGGGGCCAGCCTAAAGGCTGATTCTTTCGTTGAGATCATCAAAGCAGCCGCAATGGTCACGATCATCATTGAAGAGTCCGAAGCCTAAAGATAGTCGGCTCAAATAACACATTTTGTTGTCTAATGATCGTTACAGAGACGCTCCAACGGAGCGTCTCTGATATTTTGGAAAGTAAATCGGAATACAACAACTAACTTCTTTTGAGAATTACCCTTACGTCCCGAACTGCCTGTCGCCTGCATCCCCGAGGCCAGGGACAATGTATCCGATTTCATTGAGGTGGTCATCAATCGAAGCCAGGTGTATTGGTACATCTGGATGGGTGTTGTGAAGAAATTCAATACCTTCTGGCGCGGCAATCAGGGCAACAAACTTAATCTTTTTTACCCCCCAGTCCTTCAAAATGTCAACCGTTGCCACAGCAGAACCACCTGTCGCCAGCATGGGGTCGAGAATCAGGCACACCGAAACCGTTGGGGCGATTGGTAAGCGGTTATAATACGCAACTGGTTTGAGTGTCTGTTCGTCACGATACAACCCAATGTGCCATACTTCTGCAGAGGGCATTAACCCCCATACACCTTCCACCATACCCAGACCGGCACGCAAGATCGGAACAAGACCAATTTTCTCCTTTAGATCGTCGCCTTCAGTTGGTGCCAAGGGCGTTTCGATGGACACAGGCCGGGTTGCCAGGTCAGCGGTGGCTTCATAAGTCAGTAGGGCAGCTAATTCTCTAACCAGTTCTCGAAACTTCTTGGGTTTGGTTCGTTTATCCCTCAGCCTCGTCAATTTGTGCTTCACCAGTGGATGGGTCGATTCATAAACATTCTTCATGTTTCCTCACGTTTGATCGTTAATCATTTTAAATTTGATTTCTCGAAGGATCAATGCCTTCAGTTAAATGGCAAAATCATTTTGATAAATCTCATTCTATAAGTTTATCATCATGTTGAACTGGTTTGCAGGCATGGCGGCTGAGAAGCAGGATCAGCAACCATGTCGCCCACAGTAAGGTCGTCATTGTGATCATGGTGTAGAACTGGGGCAGGTTTCGATAAAGCCGGAGATACATGGCATACAGGAAAGTTCCCCAGGATGCAACCTGGATGAGTCTCGCCAGCCAATTACCAGCCGGGCAGCCTTTTTTCTCAAGCTTAAGATAGCGGATTCCAACCCAGGGCAGAATCGTTGATGCGATTGTGATGACAACCGGTAAAGTCATCAGCCATAATGAAAGCTCTGTGCCGTGCTCGAATAATGCAAGGGAGCTGCCGACCAGATACAGTAAAAAACACATCATGTAGATCAGTTCTGTGAATTGGATGGAGAGTCGCTTCATGTGGTTCAATCCTTCTTATGCGCAGCGATTAAAAAACGATGTGCTGTGGCAACGAATTGACCCTGACGCTCAAGGATGTTATGCAGCCGGATTAATGGGTCAGTATACGTCTCGGGTGAAAAGTTTTCTACCTGCCACGGTATCGCCTTAAGATAATACACAACAGCACCAATATCGAAAAAGATGGAAGATAATGCGGCTTTTTGTGCTGCTTCAATGATGAAGCCGGCTTCGTATAGTCCTGTGAGAGCGTTGGCCAGGCACCAATCAGTAAAGGGGAACGATATCTTGTCTTCCAGCACCTGGTTCAGTTCCAAGTTATTCAGTCCGCCAACTTGCTGGGTGATGAATCTACCTCCAGGTTTCAGGACACGGAACACCTCCACAGGATCGTAGTTATCGTGACGATTGACCACCAGGTCAAAACGAGCCTTATTGAAGGGTAGGGGAGCACCTTCCAGAACCTCATGAAGCGTGACATTTAAGGGGGAAAGCAACTCTCGAGCGATGGCTTGATTGGGTGGGTAAGCTTCCATCGCATGGCAATCTGGTGGCAGTGGTGCTAAAGATGCCAGCAGCTCTCCGCCGCCGGTTCCCATATCCAGAAAGCTGACGGCTGTTTCCATGTGTTTTACAATCAGCGCAGGGTAATCCCAGGGAGGTTCCTGCTGGATCATGCGGCCATCCAACCAGCTGAAGTCCCACCCGGTAAATAGTGCGGATTTAGCTTCAGCGATCAATCGGTGGAATCGTTCAGGATTGATGATTTTCATGGTCAAGAATTCCTTGTGAAAATGCGAGGCTCCCTTTGTCTGCGATTCCATTGTCCTGGCCAAACTGCAGGGATGATGGCCGCTATCCCCACACCCAGACCTAACACACCTAAAAATGCACCGATGAGTCCCGTGGGAGGAAAGACCATTGCCAATAGCAGACCAATTAATGCGAACAGGAGGATCCCACCGGCAACACCTGCCAGGATGCCAGCTATGCGCAGCCCACGCTTGCGAGAAGCCAACCTCGGTCCGTGGATGCTGCCCGTTCGCCCGTTGACGATGATAATCTGCGGTTGTCCTTCGTCATCCAAATAGTGGGTTGTGTACATGGGCAGCAGGAATTGTGTCCAATGTAAGTTGCGGAAATCCGCTTTGATTGCGAAATCTCTTTGGTGCCCTGCACCGGATGCTGAAGTACAAATTTTACCAAGTTCCCTTTGGACAAGCGGTCTTGCCAGGCGCCAGGCTTCTCGTGGAGTGAGGTTTGGTACTTCCAGGCAAGCACCTTCCAGCTGTTGAGGATTGAATGTTCTTGCCCGGTCAAGGGGGTATGGCCCCGTCATTTGCTGACGGTTATGATGTTCTTCCAGGGCGGGAACGCGAATATTATCCACATGAATGGCGGCAGTTCCCAGGCGGGGCTCCCAGCGTATCCGATTTTCAGTTTCTTTTCGGGATTGCCATTGGTCGCCAGAATACACTTCCTTTGAGCTTTGAACCTGATAATCAAATCCCGCTTCCATCTGCCAGTGTCCATCAACATCGCTGTCCACCAACCACATTGACCAAAATACAGGTCGTGCTCGGTTGAGAAGTATTTCCGCACTGAAATCTTCTGGTTTTAGCCATACAACCGACACAAATTCGTTAAAGATTTCATAAAGCTCGGTTTTTCGAATTTGGAAAAGCAGCAGTTTTTCTGGTTCATTCATGGTTAAACGGGCTGGTTGAGGAGATAACTTGGCATTCCGACAAAGAGGGCAGGTTGTATCCATAAAGTCAGATGGAACCAGGAAAACACGTCGACAGCTTGGACAACCGAAGGGTTGGTAGTTGGTTTGCCAGGGGGCTTGGGTCTCTTCAATGATAACGGTTGCAGGTGTGGAATTATCCATGGTTAAGCCTCCGTTTGGCGTGCTTTATCGTACAGGATATTGCTGAAGATAATGCCGACGATAAACAGGATAATCCCCAGGGCGATTGGGATGATACCCGCGCCACCCAATAAAAGAAGCGGCAGTCCAATCAAACCGAGGATAACGCTTGGCGCTAATAAGGCTGCGATGGCCAGCCAGATCTTCCACCATGCCACTGGTTTTTGACCGGCAATGGCACCTGATTGTCCGTTTATCATCACCTGGTAGATTTTTTCTTCGTACTTATATGATGATAGATAAACAGGTAAAAGGATATAGCGCCAGGATTCGTCTGCAAAATCAGCGCTCATGCTGAAATTTCGGACATGGTGCGAGGGGATATTATGGTAACAGGCTTTCCGGGCATTTTCCCGGATGGCTGATTTTCCGATATTCCAGGCTTCTGTCAGGGTGGTTTGATAGGCTTGTGCATGCCAGCCAGCCAGGTAATCTGGTTCATAGGCGACCAAACTCTGCATGTCATAGGGGTAGAGTTTTTCAAGGATGTGGTGGTTGATATGATTACGATGGCTGCCAATGACCAGGAAGTCGTCAATATTCAGCTGTACATCACCATTCTGCCATCGCCACACGATCCTTGTACGTGTTTCCCGGCGTTTTTCACGGGCATTGTAGTGTCTTTCTGTTTTTTCGTAACCAACCTGTGCACGCCAGTTAGCATCGACCTTGGTGTCGAAGGTCCAAAAGGGCAGATAAACCCCTTTGAACCGGCGTATGATGGTCTTGGCGGCGAGTTCGCTTGGATGGAACCAGCCTTTTCCCAGCCAGGCTGTTGCCAGGGGATGAATTTTTTCAAGGGTGATTTTAAATGGAATCAAGAACCGGGGTCTGAGGGATTCTTCAGGGCTTGTCAACAGGTTGACTTTGTTTGAAGAACAAAATGGACAGGAGGTGCTTATGGTGCCGTCAGGAATGGATAATTTCCCGCCGCAGGATTCACATTGCAGGATTTGGCGCTTTGTTCCCCAACCATGTAAGGACTGTGAGATGGTTTCTAAAGTAAATTCAAATTCATCTGCCGATTGCCCGAGTTTGACGGCTTTGACCGGTGCAACATACCCGCAGTATTCACATGCAATCCCGCCTGCAGATATGTCATAATTGACATTCGCGCCACAATTTGGGCAAGCATAACTTTTCGCTTCATCTTCAGGTGCACGAACTTGCTGCGGGGCATATACCACCACACCATCGACATGTGATTTGACCTTGTGAAAGCCTTCAGGCGGCGTCCAGGACCTGGTTGGGGATTGTTTCTCAGTCATATTACCATTTTCTATATCAAAGAGACTCGAGTCGTTTCTATTTTAATGCATAGATAGGAAGTCTACAAAGAATTACTCCGGCAGTTATTAATTAGATTGATTAAGATTTAAAAATACAAGGTGGATAGGGGAATTTCTTGCGAGATGCGATAAAATTAGCATATGACCTTGATCATTGATGGGCATAACTTGATTCCTCACTTGCCAGGTGTTGCACTTTCCGACCCTGATGACGAGGATAAACTGATCAAAATTATTCAGGACTACTGCCGGGTTAAAGGGATTTCTGCTGAAATTTATTTTGACGGTGCGCCACCTGGATTTGCCGGTAAAAAACAGTTTGGAAAGGTTCGTGCCCATTTTGTTCGCACTGGGATCACAGCTGATGAAGCCATCATGTCTCATCTGAAAATGTTGGGGAAACGCGCTAAAAACATGAGCGTTGTCAGTTCAGATCGACAGGTACAGCAAGCTGCACGGGCTGTACATGCGAAAGTAATCTCAGCAGCGTCATTTTCCAAGGAATGGCAGCAGATTGTTGAAGAGACGCCTGAATTTGATCCGCGTAGCCGGTTGCTTTCTGAGGAGGAAGTTGCTGACTGGGAACGGTTATTTCGACGTGGCCATTCCTCGTCAAAGAAACATGAAGATTAGTTAAGCAGTGGAATTATTTTCCCCTGACCTTTGTTTGCATCAAGAATAAAAAAGGCACGAAACGTGTAAACATGTTCATGCCTTTATCTTTGTGAATCTCAAAGTAAAGAGTTTTTAATAAGAATTAATTGCTATTTTCACGACCCTTTCTTACTTGATTTCCTTGTAAGATCATCAGCTAACTTTTATTCTTTGTTTTACTTGAATTGGTCATTAAGCCAGCTCTCAATTCCCTTATTGAATCAGGGCTACCCTTGTGATAAATCTGTGGTTTCAAAGGCTAGCTTTTGCTTATTGACGCACCCTCGAAAAGTATCACCCTTGCCGAATTCACAACCGAAAATATGTAATGCCATGGAGGCAACTCTCTCAATATGGCGAACTTGAGAAACCGGGCAAGTTCACCTGAAACGCGTTTTTTTAATAATGAATCTGCAGTGCCATAATTGGGAGGATCTCCCTTGCCGAAATTTACGTTCTAACTTTTTGAAGGTGGCAGCAGTCAATTCGTTCAGTCAGTTGGTGGTTCCTCTATTGGTAAGCACGATGCCTGACCGGTCAGGGTTGCATACTTACCCCACACCCAGCAGGTTCCAGAACCTTCGGGATTTTCAACAACCCAAAAGTTATCCGTTTTATGACGGGCGAGGACGTTGACTGTCTTTCCTGTGTGAAGAACACTGACTAAGTCATAGTCTTTGCCAGGTCCCACACGACAGTTGGTGGGAACGCTTACCTGGAGCCTTACTTCTTTGGGGGCGAGGGGCAAGTCCTCTTTTGGCAAACAAGATGCTGGACCGTTGAGTGAGGCATAATAACCCCATACCCAACAAGTTGTGTCACACCCGTCAGGGTGATCGATCAACCAAAAGTCTTCGGTTTCGTGTCTGGCGAGGACGTTGACTGTTTTTCCTGTGTGTAAAACGCAGGCAATATCATAGGCTTTCCCTGGTCCTACACGGCAGTTGGTGGGCACACTCACATTGAGGGTTACTTCCATGGTCACCGGTGGCGTTTCCTCTATCGGAAGGCTGTCTTTTGGCCCGGTGATCGTGGCATAATAATCCCATACCCAGCATGATGTTCCGCACCCATCAGGGTTCTCAATTACCCAGAAGTCTTCAGTTTTGTGTTGGGCAAGGACGTTAACCGTCTTTCTGGTGTGTAAAACCGTGACAATTTCATAGTCTTTCCCAGGTCCTGTACGGCAGTTGGTAGGCACCCTCACCTGCAATGTAACTTCTGTTGGCGAAGCTCCAAGAGTAGTTTCTTCAGGTGGTTCATCGCCCTCTGTAACGGGCATAGCGCTAACAGCCCGGGTATGACCCAAACCAAAGAATCCATTAACAATGATAATCAGCAGCGTTAGCAAACTCAATATTAGACAAATGCGTTTCCAAATTTTCATAACCTTATCTCCTTTCCTTTCTACCTGAATCCTATCCACCACGCAGACTATTTTTGGTTTGTAAGGATGTAGGTTCGTCACCTTACAGAAGGTTTCGAGACACACAGCTGACATTTTTAACTTTCGAATTGGATAATGTCATGGCTCCGGACTTGCAATAACAAGCACCTAAAATAACTGTTATCCAATTGGAAATTGCAATACTGATTACGTCCTCCAGTCTTTATAGATGGTTTACTCGAATAAACCGTATCAATAACTCTGAACCAATAATAGTATTTACAAAGGAAAATCAAAATACACCCTGGCTTCACAGGATTCTCCCTTTGGTAATTCTTCCCAAATAAGTCTGACCCGAATGAGGAACCAGTGTTCCTCAAAGGATAGGTGTTTCATCCGACGCCCTTCAGATTTATTTGGATATGATTATTATATCATACACACGCATCAACTAGTCCGTCCTGTTAAATTAAACTTTCAAGCCTAATATACTTCTATGGTCTAAGAACGATACTGCCTTTCATTCCCCTTCTGTTCCTAATTTTGTGTTCCTGGTTGGCAGTAGTGATACAGCAAAGGATATTCATTTTGTGCAGTTTAAGCAAATGGTGGCAGGGTGTGAGATCATACATTCAAAAATCCCGGGATCATAATTGAATCCCGGGATAGCACTAAAACAGATTGATATGCTCCAGTCGTAATTTTCTCCTACTTTATTCGTTTGGTGTTTCGATCCGCTGAAAAATGAGTTTTTTATCACCAACGGTCACACTTACCGTATCCCCTTCACTGATTTCACCCCCAACGACTTTCAAAGCCAGCGGGTTCTGTACCTCTCGCTGGATGGTGCGTTTGAGTGGACGGGCACCGAAATCGGGATCATACCCTTTATCTGCCAGGTAATCTCGGGCCGCATTGTCAACCTTTAAGGTTAAATTTCGCTGCTGCATCAACGATGCCACACGAGCTATTTGGATATCAACGATCTTCGCCAGGTTTTCCTTGGTCAGCGGATGGAAAACCACAACCTCATCCACACGGTTGAGGAATTCTGGACGGAAGTGCGCTTGCAGCAGGCGGTTGATTTGGTCGCGGGAGACTTCCTTGATTTGGGATTCATCTTTAACAGTACTCATCCATAACTCACTGCCAAGGTTGCTGGTCATAATCACCACAGTATTGCGGAAATCCACGGTGCGACCCTGTCCATCCGTCAGGCGTCCATCATCCAAAAGCTGAAGGAGCGCGTTAAAAACTTCCGCATGGGCTTTTTCAATCTCATCAAATAGCACCACACTGTAGGGCCGTCGGCGGACGGCTTCAGTGAGCTGACCGCCTTCTTCAAAGCCCACATACCCGGGTGGTGCACCAAATAGACGGCTGATCGTGTGTTTTTCCTGATATTCGCTCATATCGATGCGCACCATGGCATCCTCATCATTAAAGAGGAATTCCGCCAGTGCACGGGCGAGTTCTGTCTTGCCAACGCCAGTTGGTCCCAGGAAAATGAAGGAACCAATTGGTCGGTTTGGATCCTGCAGACCTGCACGCGACCGTCGGACAGCGTTCGATACCACCTCCACGGCTTCATCCTGACCGACAATGCGCTGATGCAGGCGTTCTTCCATATGCAGTAGTTTTTCCATTTCACCTTCTAGAAGCCGGGACACTGGAATGCCTGTCCAGTTGGCGACAACCTCTGCGATTTCTTCTGCATCTACCTCTTCCTTTAAGAGGGGGGATTCTTCCTGCAAGGTTTTCAATTGTTCTTCAGCATTTTTCAAGCGGGTTTGTAATTCATTCAATGTGCCATAGCGCAGCCGGGCAGCTTTTTCGAGATCTGCCTGGCGTTCTGCTTGCTCGATTTGCGTTTCAGTCTCGTCGATTTGTTCTTTAATATCCCGGATCTCCTGGATGGCGCCCTTTTCAACCTGCCAACGGGTGTGTAATTCACTGGCTTGTTCTCGTAAGTCTGCCAATTCTTTTTCGATGCTGTGTAATCGCTCCTTGGAGGCTTTATCCTTCTCTTTTTGAAGTGCTTGGCGTTCAATTTCCAGTTGCATAATCGAACGGTCGACCTCATCGAGGGGCTGTGGTTTGGAATCAATTTCCGTGCGCAATCGCGCTGCTGCTTCATCGATCAGGTCGATGGCTTTATCTGGCAGTTGGCGGTCAGAGATGTAGCGATGTGACAGGGTTGCAGCAGCGATAACTGCTGGATCTGTGATGCGCACACCATGGTAGACTTCATAGCGCTGCTTTAAGCCACGTAGTATGCTGATTGTGTCCTCCACGGAAGGTTCGGTTACAAACACGGGTTGAAACCGGCGTTCCAGGGCAGAGTCCTTTTCGACATATTTGCGATACTCATTCAGCGTGGTGGCGCCAATCATGTGCAGCTCGCCCCGTGCCAGCATGGGTTTGAGCATATTCCCTGCATCCATGGCACCTTCAGCAGCACCAGCACCGACAACGGTATGCATCTCATCAACGAATAGAAGGATTTCACCAGCCGATTCTGTTATCTCTTTCAGAACAGCTTTCAAGCGTTCTTCGAATTCGCCGCGGTATTTAGCACCTGCAATTAAGGCACCTACATCCAATTGGATAATCCTCTTATTTTTTAGCCCATCTGGAACATCATTATTTACAATACGTTGGGCCAGCCCCTCAACAATCGCGGTTTTTCCAACACCCGGTTCCCCAATCAGAGCGGGGTTGTTTTTTGTCCGGCGGGAAAGAATCTGTACAATACGGCGGATCTCCTGATCTCGCCCAATGACCGGATCAAGTTTCCCGGTGCGAGCGAAGGCTGTCAGGTCACGCCCATATTTTGATAGTGCCTCATAGGTAGACTCCGGATTTTGGCTTGTGATGCGCTGGGTGCCGCGCACCTCTTTAAGGGCTTTCAAGATGGCATCCTTCGTCAAGCCGTAACTGGCAAGGCGCTTTTCCTCACTGCTTTCTGCTAAACCCAGAAACAGATGCTCGGTTGAGACATACTCATCAGACATCCCTTTGGCAAAGCGTTCAGCTGTACTGGCGACCTGGGTGGTCTGTTGGGATAGTCCTGGTTGTCCAGTGCCACTGCCGTAAACTTTTGGCCGATTGTCCAGATCTTTTTGAATCTCTTCTCGTAAAGCTGTTGGGCTGCCGGCAATTTTTGTAACGATTGCTGGTACAACTCCCTGATCTTGATTCAGGAGGGCTAAAAGTAAATGAGCGGGTTCAATCGTTTGATGCTGCAGGTCGGCAGCAAGCTGCTGTGACTGGATAATTGCCTGTTGTGCTTTTTGTGTATATTTATTTAAATCCATTGGTTTGTTTCTCCTGTTTTATGATTCTTATGATGTCCTTACACTCCGTACATAAA
The DNA here is from genome assembly GCA_964441045.1 of uncultured Candidatus Brevefilum sp. Lineage (GTDB taxonomy): Bacteria > Chloroflexota > Anaerolineae > Anaerolineales > Anaerolineaceae > Brevifilum. The sequence goes on along the minus strand of CAYTXE010000013.1, from coordinate 7,665 downwards.
TATTCTCATTTATTATTTTATGAAGCATCAGTCTTAATAATTGTAGATAATCGATGTTTGAGAAATATAAATGCGATGTCAGAAATTTGATAACACTTTGAAAATAAAGATAGCAATCTTATAAATTATTCAGGATTCATCTCAAATTAGAATAAACTTTGATGGAATATTTGATATAATGTACTCAAAAGTAGTACCCACTCGGTGCGAATTAAGATAGACATAAATATATGCAAAAATCATTAGATCAGTGGTCATTTAAGAATCTGAAGCAATTTTAATAATAGTTTGACATGATTGATAAAAGTCATTAAACTAAGATTAGAATTAAATTCGCATTTATTGATCCATGAAAAAATACCATTAACGATCGAAGGAGGTTCGATGACTGATCAAAGTTATCAATTGAAGATGCGTTCAGGCCCCACGCCAGGTAAGGTCTTTTCCTTAGAACAGGAAGAGGTTCGATTGGGTCGAGATCTTGCGAGTGATATCGCAATTAATGATCCTGAGGTGTCCCGCCACCACGCACGGTTTTTCATGCAAGACGAGACTATATTTATAGAAGACCTGGGTTCAACAAATGGGACTTTTCTTAATGGGACACGCATTTCGAATCCGCAGCAATTACGGCAGGGAGATGTGATCACCTTTGGAGAGAAAATCGTGATGGTCTTTGAAAAGGTCATCTATGATCGGGACGCAACCGTGGTTTCCTCGCAGGCACCTCGCACTGTTCAACAACAATATCGGGAAGCACACCCTGTACAAGAACCCTATCAACCTGAACCTGAACCCGTTGCATATCAACAGGCGCAGCCTTTGCCAAGAATACCTGGTGAAAGGACTCCCCAACCGCAAAGGCCAAGCAGGGTTGCAAAGAAAAAGGACGGTTTACCACCCTGGTTGATCATCCTGATTGTCGCAATTGTTGTGGTCATTTGTGTCATCGCAGTGACACTTTGGTTTATGCCTGCATCATGGTGGTGTGCGATAACCTTTGATTCGTTGGAGGGGTGCCCAATACCCTGAGTGTGAATTTCACATAACGAACCCGTAGAGTTACAACCTACGGGTTCGTCCACAACCATGGTTATCGTTGCTTCTTATTTAGGGGTTATTTTTAGTACGACCTTATCAACCAGTAATATATTTTGACAAGTAAGAATTTTGGAAAGCTCAATTGAGTTAACTAAAACCTAATATTTAGCAAGTAGAATTATTGAGAAATCTTCACCACAACGGGATTGATTTACTATTTGTTGCGTGTGCTATAATGACAAATCAAAAGAAAAAGTGAAAACATCTCAATAAGGTAAGCCAAACTTATGTTTAAAAAAATCTCTCAACTTTTCAGTGGTGATCCTCATCAACGGAAAGTTGATACTTTACGAATAATTGTTGATCAGATCAATGAACTTGAGCCTGAATATGAGGCGTTGAGCAATGCGGCATTGGCTGCTAAAACGGATGAATTCAAGAATCGATTATCAAAAGGGGAAACCCTTGATGATTTGCTGGTTGAAGCATTTGCCAACGTTCGAGAGGCAAGTAAGCGCACCCTGGGACAGCGGCATTATGACGTGCAATTGATCACAGGCATCACACTGCATCGTGGTGAAATCTCTGAGATGAAAACAGGAGAGGGGAAAACGCTGGCTGCAACACTGCCGCTTTATCTGAATGCGCTGGCCGGACGGGGCGCTCACCTGGTGACGGTTAATGACTACCTTGCTCGTCGTGATGGTCGCTGGATGGGTACGATCTATCGTTTTCTTGGTCTTTCTGTGGGCATTTTACAGATGGCTTCCAGAACAGAGCATGGGCGGAAAGCATTTGTGTATGATCCGGATAAGCGATCGCCGATTGAGGAACAAGACCAGTTATTGATGGTTAGCCGGCAGGCTGCCTATAATGCAGATATCACTTATGGAACAAATAATGAATTTGGTTTTGATTACCTGCGTGATAATCTTGCTAAAAGCAAAGCAGCCAGAGTGCAGCGCGGTCATAATTATGCCATCATCGATGAGGTTGACAACATCCTGATTGATGAGGCACGCACGCCGCTGATCATTTCCGGTCCCTCACATGAAGACTCTGAGTGGTATGTTCGCATGGCACAGATCGTAACCCAGTTGGTAGCGGAGGATTATGAGGTCAGTGAAAAGGACCGAACAGTTACCTTATCAGAGATTGGGCTGGCGCATGTTGAAGAACTCTTGGGGATGCCCCTGCGTGATCCAGAGCGTCCTGAGGATATCACCCCGGAACAAGCTCGATTGATGGGATTTCTTGAGCAAGCGCTGCGAGCGGAATTCCTTTTTCACCGAAATAAAGAATATATTGTCCAGAATAATGAAGTTGTGATCGTGGATGAGTTCACCGGACGCTTGATGCCAGGTCGCCGATGGTCAGATGGTCTTCACCAGGCTGTTGAAGCCAAAGAAGGAACCAAGGTACAGGCAGAAAATGTGACTTATGCTACCATCACGATTCAGAATTATTTTCGATTATATGAGAAGCTGGCTGGGATGACCGGTACCGCGCTAACAGAGGCGGAGGAATTTTTTAAGATCTACAGCCTGGATGTGCTGCCTATTCCAACTCACCTTGCCTATCGGGCGATGGGTGATACACCTGAATTAATTCGGGCTGAAGACAGGGATGACTCTGGGTATAAATATACTTATTATTACTACCCTGATGATAGCGATAAACTTCCGGTTTTTTGGGATCGAAAGGATTACCCGGATATTGTCTTTCGTTCAATTGAAGCAAAACTTCGTGCTATTGTCAAAGAGATCATCTATTTCCATGTCAAAGGCAGACCGCAATTGGTGGGGACAACATCAGTTGAAAATTCTGAGCGTCTTTCAGAGAGGTTAAGTGCTTTCAGCATTCGTCATTTACTTGAAGTTTTATTAATACGTAAAGCGTATATTGACTATCACGATCTGAATGAAAAGGATGTTTTATCCACGCCAGAGTTGGACCAGCTTTACAAGCCTCTGGATCAGTTGCGCAGCCTTGAGCTACGTCGATTGGCGCGTGAATATGGGCTGAAATCTCTCAGCCCGTTGGATGAAACCAATCAAAAATCCTTATTAGAGATATTCAACTTGACTGCAGAAGATTGGCCCCGGTTGAACTCGGTGATCAAAGGTGGTGTTGGTCACCAGGTATTAAACGCTCGCAAACATACAGAAGAATCAAAGATCATTGCTGATGCAGGATCCTTTGGGGCAGTTACAATTGCGACCAACATGGCGGGTCGTGGTGTGGATATCAAACTTGGTGGTGAGATATCAGAGGACCAGATATCCAATGTAAACCGATTGCTCGCTGAGTCGGGTATAGATGATCCATATAACATGCGAATGCAGGACCGTCTCCAAAGCCTGAAAGCACTGCCAGAAGAATCTTATGGTGATTACGCTGGAGATGTAAACGCTTTCTTTAGATATATGGCGGAGATGCGGCGTGTTCGGGAATTAGGGGGGCTGCACGTGATCGGCTCCGAAAGACATGAAGCACGTCGGATTGACAACCAGCTGCGTGGGCGTGCAGCTCGCCAGGGAGATCCTGGTTCGTCTCGTTTCTACCTTTCACTGGATGATGACCTGATGCGGTTGTTTGGCGGTACACAGGTTGAGGGCTTGCTGTCCCGTTTGAAAATAGATGAAGGGGTTCCAATTGAAAGCGGCATCATCGGACGGTTGGTGGAATCTTCCCAGACACGTGTGGAGGGAGCGAATTTTGATGTGCGCAAGCACCTCCTGGAATATGATGATGTGCTGAATTCTCAAAGAGAGAGGATTTACCAGCAGCGTGAACGTATTTTCGATAAAGAAGACTTACGTGAAGATGTAACGGAAATGCTGCGCACTGAAGTCAGCCGCCGAATTGAAGAAGGGCTTCAGGATGATGAGGGACCCTGGAAATTACTGGCATATTTAGAAGATACGCAACCTCCAATTGATCTTGGGAATGTGACTCATCCTTCCTATAGCTTGAAATTGATGATAGATCGGGTTGGTTCACCGGAATCGGAGAGTGATTTATTTAAGAAATTACTCGATTTAGCCTCAGATGCTCTGGATACCTGGCATGTCCACCTTCAAACCTGGGCACAGAACTTGATTGACCGATCAGAGATGAGTTTTGAATCTCAGGTGGCAGATCGTATAGATATTCTGGATAATTTCGTGGAGGGATTGGAGTATTCCGAATCGGATCAGCAGGTTGGTATCAGCAACCAGCTTTCTGGACTTGTGCACCTCCCATTACGTCTTTCTGAAGAAACGATCATCGGAATAAAAGAAGGTCTGCCCGATGCACGGGATGAAATCCGCAATCAAATCCATAGAACATTAAAACAGATCTTTGTCCGTCGATTAATCCTCACATTTGAGCGTCGATTGAACGACAATTGGAATTTAAAAGCAGCTGATTATCTGGATCATTCCTGGGATAAGATCCAGGACATGTTGATGACCCGAGTGAAGGACACGTTGGGACGTCGGCGTGAGTACCTTTTAGGTGACTCTGGTGAGATAGCCAGAGACCTTCAGGAAAATCGTGAATTGATGGCAGCGGCAATTCAAGATCCTGGTGCATTACTGCACCTGTTGATATTGATGACACAGGGAAAAGTGATTACTTTTGATGATCGCACACACCGACGCAAGATGAAAGCCACCATGCGACTGACTTATGTCTTCCTTGCAGCTTATCAGATGGGAAGCCTGACTTATGAAGAAGTTCAAGAGGATATTCTAAATCACCTGGAAACTGCCCAGGATAAGCTTGGTAAAATCTGGGGGCAATCGGAATTAGAGCGCTTGCATAAAGCTGGGCATACGCTTGCTAACCTGTCAGAAAGTTGGCAGCGACGCTTATCAAATATAATTGGCGAAGAATCTTTCATTAAGATCAAGGGGCAACCCCTGAACCAGTTATCACCATCAGATCATGAAATCGTTGTGATTGGCCTGGGCAGTTTTGCTCAGAACCGGCTCTATCGTGAGCTGCTGCTCGCAAAGATCTCAGAGCTGTGGGTGGAATACCTGACGAATGTGGAAGCTTTACGCGTGTCAGTCAAGATGGAGGCTTACGGGCAGAGAGATCCATTAGTGGCATATAAAGGCCAGGCAAGTGAAATGTTCACGAGCCTGCTGTCGGATATCCGTGCAGGTGTGATTAGTAAGATGTTCCGTGCCCGTCTCGTGAGTGGTGATGCACTAAAGAAGATCAAGGAAATTACTCGTCAAAATCAAGTGCAGCCGGCGAGCAGCTCGCGCAAACGACACAAGAAAAAGAGCAGGAAGCGACATTAATCCATTAGCAAATTAACGCAACGAATTTGGAAGGTGATATGCATATTCTGGTAACTAATGATGACGGCGTCCACGCGCCAGGTTTGCTTGCGTTGGCGCAGGCTGCGCGCAAAATAACAGAAAAAGTTACGATCCTCGCTCCGAACCATAACTGGTCTGCTTCTGGACATGTCAAGACACTTCACCGCCCATTGCGGGTCTCTGAAGTCCAACTGGAGGACGGTACGATGGCCTGGGAGAGTGATGGGGCACCTTCCGACTGTGTCGCCTTGGCGCTGTTGGGGTTTATCCCGGGAAAGATAGACCTAGTCCTTTCAGGGATCAATCCGAATGCTAATCTTGGTCATGATGTGACTTATTCTGGTACAGTCACCGCTGCGATGGAGGCTGCTATTTGGGGTGTTCCTGGTATTGCTGTTTCATTAGATACTCCTGAAGACTTTCACGGCCCAATTGAATATCAATCTGCTGCTGAAGCAGCCCGGAGGATCATTGAATGGCTGTGGTCTTTTGAGGATATCCCGCAGGAGTTGGTTTTGAATGTTAATGTTCCTTATGGACCAATTGATGAATTCAAGGGTTTTAATATCACACGGCAAGGACTGCGGATCTATCGAGATGAATTAGTGAAGCGTTTAGACCCGCGTGGTAAGCCATATTATTGGATCGGTGGAAAGGCTCCCACAGGCGTGGAGGAACCCGGCACAGATTTCGGGGGACTTTGGGCTGGATATGTTTCAATCACACCCCTTCAGCTTGATTTAACCAGTCAGGCATTACATACTTGGATGGACACACATAGATTTGAGAAGGATATGTCATCATCTTGATTTTGGATTGAATCTTTAAGGTTGAAAATTGAAATCTCGCTTGACAATGAAAATGTCGTTGGTATAATCTATCCTTGTGCTTGTCACAGAGATCTTGTTCTGAATTGAGCGGATCTATAAAAAAAGAATAATGTCAGGATTTTAAAGACCTGAAAATCGAGTTGTAGAAACTCCAGGGAAATTTCAACCTTTCGCTTGACTCACTTTCGGGAATGTAGTAGGATTACACTCCCCTTGAGATAAGGGTTGATCTCGCTGAAAAAGCAGATCTTTAAAAATCTAAGACACACAGCGAAAGCGCCAAAATCAGCTCGTTATAAAACACAAAGATAACAGGCAGCCGATGTTGGAAAGAAAGCATCAGCGCTTATGTCAGAGCGTGTCAATTTAGAAAGATGACTGCTTGACAACGATTGTGATAATGAGTAGAATCAAGCTCTCGTAACGTGAGATAGAACTTTAACAACTGAATAGTGATAGGAAGATGACAAACCTCGTCAATGAGTAGATCGAAACAGATCTAACTAATCCGCTATAAGAGAACGAAACACCTTTTTAGGTGATAATTTTTTTGCGGAGAGTTTGATCCTGGCTCAGGATGAACGTTGGCGGTGTGCTTAATACATGCAAGTCGAACGAAGAGCTTAAAGTAGCAATACTTTGATAACTCTTAGTGGCGAACGGGTGAGTAACGCGTTGGTGACCTGCCCCAAAGAAAGGGATAACAGTTCGAAAGGGCTGCTAATACCTTATGTGATCGTTTGGTTTAGATGCCTTATGATTAAAGGAGCTTGCTCCACTTTGGGAGGGGCCTGCGTACCATCAGCTAGTTGGTAGGGTAATGGCTTACCAAGGCGATGACGGTTAGGGGACCTGAGAGGGTGGCCCCCCACAATGGAACTGAAACACGGTCCATACACCTACGGGTGGCAGCAGTAGGGAATATTGGTAATGTGCGAAAGCGCGAACCAGCAACACCGCGTGTGCGATGAAGGCCTTCGGGTTGTAAAGCACTTTTCAGGAGGAAGAGGAAGGACTGTACTTCTGGAATAAGTCTCGGCTAACTACGTGCCAGCAGCCGCGGTAATACGTAGGAGGCAAACGTTATCCGGATTTACTGGGCGTAAAGCGCGTGTAGGCGGTTTGATAAGTTGGACGTGAAAGCTCCCGGCTCAACTGGGAGAGGTCGTTCAATACTGTCAGACTTGAGGATGGTAGAGGGAGGTGGAATTCCGGGTGTAGTGGTGAAATGCGCAGATATCCGGAGGAACACCAGTGGCGAAAGCGGCCTCCTGGACCACTCCTGACGCTCAGACGCGAAAGCTAGGGTAGCAAACGGGATTAGAGACCCCGGTAGTCCTAGCTGTAAACGATGTGAACTTGGCGTCGGTGGCATTAAACCCATCGGTGTCGAAGCTAACGCGATAAGTTCACCGCCTGAGGACTACGACCGCAAGGTTAAAACTCAAAGGAATTGACGGGGACCCGCACAAGCA
>CAYTXE010000012.1:0-34764 GCA_964441045.1 uncultured Candidatus Brevefilum sp. | reverse complement strand
ATTAGGACATTTTAACTTAGCCAGGGAGTAGGACTCTTTAACTTTGCCTTGACACCTTGACAGACCTTGTGTTGACAGACCTTGATTTCTCATTGTTGTGTGCGGTGTGGATATTCGTGAAAATCATTTATAGGTTCAAATAAACAAAAATAATCCACAGCTTCTTCTATTTCTGCTCAAATCCTATCAAAAAACAAAATCCAATTCAATCCCAATCAATATCCAGTTTAGATCAACCTGACCAAGAAACTGCTTGTATAATACCTGCGTAGGCACAAAATTATGTCAAATTGGTATATCTTCAGGAAAATCAGACAGCCAACGCAAACCACTACGAAACCGCTTCATAAAGGCTTCTACTACATGGGCGCTGTGTTCTTAATTACTGCAGGTTCCTGGTTGGTTTACTACCAGCTAGATACTCATATATCCAACGAGCTCATCACGCCCAAATCCGCTGCCAGCGATCACATGCTTGCTTTTTTTACCCCTTCTGTCCTTTACTGGGAGTTAGAGATCCTGTCGTGGGCGGATGAATGGAACCTGGACCCCATCCTGGTTGCCACTGTCATTCAGATCGAATCCTGTGGTGATCCCCAGGTGATATCATCTGCAGGTGCACAGGGACTTTTCCAGGTGATGCCGTTTCACTTTACACCTGGAGAAGATATGCTCGATCCACAGATTAATGCCCAACGTGGTTTGTCTTATCTTCAGGAATGCATCACAAAATCCCATGGGAACATCGAACGCACCCTCGCCGGATATAATGGCGGTCTAAACCAAATTGATCAGCCTGATTGGGCATGGCCGGAAGAAACCCGACGATATGTTCAATGGGGGTCTGGCATCTATCAAGATGCTCTTGCAGGTGATGAGAGCAAACCTACCCTGAATACCTGGCTGGATGCCGGAGGTCGACATCTTTGCCAGCAGGCAGAGCAACATCTTGGTATACATTAGTTTCTAAGTATTCAGATCATTGAACAGATCTCATTAGTTGGAATAGCATCCTTACACTTTAATAAAGTCCCCCGATATTTCCAGCAACATCAACAAAGAGTTATTACACCAAATAACAAGCTATTCCACGTACGAGGTTATTATTATTTTTCAGGCTTCCTGAGAACGTATCCCACACCACGGACAGTATAAATGAGACGTGGTTCACCATCTGCTTCCAACTTTTTTCGCAGGTAGCGAATATAAACATCCAATACGTTGCTCTCACCGCCAAAATCATAATCCCAAATCCGATCAAGAATGATTTTTCGCGGCATTACCTGCCCTGGATGACGGATAAACAACTCCAGCAGATCATATTCCTTTGCAGTGAGTGTAATTTCTCGTTTCCCTCGGACTGCTTTGCGTGTTCGGCTCTTAAGACTTAAATCCTCGAATTCTAAAACCTTAACGCGATCAGCTGCTGTTCGACGAAGAATTGCGCGAATTCTGGCTAAAAGCTCATCATTTTCAAAAGGTTTAACAACATAATCATCCGCCCCAGCATCCAGACCTCGAACTCGGTCCGAAATGGTATCCTTTGCTGTTAACATCAATATTGGTTGGTTGCCTAATCTTCTCAATTGACGACAGACTTCCAAACCATCCAAATTAGGTAGCATCCAATCTAATACGACAAGATCAGGACATTGTTGATTTGCTAACGCCAAACCTGCTTTACCATTTATTGCTGTATCCACAAGATAGCCCTCATAAGTCAATAAACGATTCAGCCCACGCAGAATCTCTTCATCATCTTCGATTATCAGAATTCGCTCATCCATTCTTGTTCCTTTCTCAATTGATCGAAACTCGCTAAATGCTTCAATTAGAATGATAACGCAATTTAATAAGTTTGGTAAAATTTAATCATTGAAAATGCCTGGAAAATTATTCCCTGAAACAACACCCGAAATAAAGCGTTTAATGGACATCACATTAAGCGTAACGCTGTTGATCCTATTAACACCAGTCTTAATTATCATCAGCATCCTGGTCGCTTGGCAGCACGGATCCCCAATCCTATTCCGTCAAAAACGTCCGGGATTTCATGGGGAGATTTTCACCATCTACAAATTTCGAACGATGCGTGACATGGTAGATGATCAAGGCATACTTCTCCCCGATGCGAAACGTTTGACAAAACTGGGGCGCTTCTTACGTGCCACAAGCCTCGACGAACTGCCCGAATTTATCAATATCCTTAAAGGGGAAATGAGTTTTGTAGGTCCCCGCCCCTTATTGATCGAATATTTGCCTCTTTACAATTCAGAACAATCCAGGCGGCACGATGTTCTGCCCGGGATGACCGGCTGGGCACAAGTTCACGGAAGGAATATCCTCACATGGCAGGAGAAATTCGACCTCGATATCTGGTATGTTGATCATTGGTCCTTCTGGTTGGATATCAAGATCATAGGGATGACAATTCTAAAGGTCCTGAAACGTGAGGGGATTTCGCAGCCCGGCCAGGTTACAGCCAAACCCTTTACAGGGAATCCACCAGGAGAGGATCAACCAACAAGTCAAGAGTAAATTAGGGAACGGATACGGGGGAGACCAATCCCGCCTGAAGATCTGCTGCCATTTCATCAAATAGACGACTCCTACCCTCAGAAACCAGACCGGCATCCGTATCCGTTAAGAGAATCCCACCTGGGACCTTAACCCCTTCTGATTTCGATATTATTTGGGGCCATAATTCGATCAAAGCTTCCCCCTTATTTACCGTTACAGTACCTACCCAGTTATTCCTCGCCATGTCCGGTTCCCCATCACTGACGACCTTTAGTCCAAAACTCGCCACGTATGAAAGCAGCTCCGAGCTGACAAGCACGTCGGGTATGAAAAACACTTCCACCCCGTAGTTTACAAGACTGTCAATCACTGGTTCAAATCCGGAGGTTAAGTTTTCAACCGAAAGCATTTGCCAGTATGGAAAATCATTATAGGGTGGATGAAGGGGATTGCAGACACCGCAGTAAAACTCTGCACCTACCATGAACGACTCGATCATCGCATTACTGTCCTCGTCATTCAAAGGGATGAGCGCGGCAGCTTTATAATCCTCAGAGATCAAGGCGGAAAGGTAACCAGCCATAAAGAACTGATGCTGCCGTTCAATCACAGGATCACCAATAACACTCAGGTTTCCTGAAGGAAGGGCTGCCGGGTCATCCACAACAACAAAAGAAACATCTGGATTGGCTTTTGCAAGATCAACCATATTCAAATTGGGTCCCACACCAATAACAATCTTTACAGCGGGGGTGATCATCTCAGGGGAGAGATACCCCTGGACTAAACTGACCGGCTCCTCTTCCGAAATCATTTGATTTAGGGCTGCTTGAATTTGTGACGCACTGCCCGGGTCAGATTCAGGGCTTGTCAATAATATCACACTTGATAATGCTTCTGTTGGGGTCGGTGCAACTGTCGTGCTGAACTCCTCTATTGCCGGCGCCGGTTCCGTTGTCTCTGCAATTGGCCGGGGTGTTTCGGTGAACTCTGGTTGACAGGCAGTTATTGCTATCAATGTTATCGAACAAAAAAACCATACTAGAGTATGTTGCCAAGACAGACTTTTCATGATAACTTATTTTACCTTAGTGTTTTGGATTAACTAATGAATGAAAATCATTTAAAACCACAGTGATTCGCAAATAATGAAATGAAAACATAACATTTATACTTGCTGACAATAAAGGACCTGATGAATTTCTCCCAGGCATTCCCAAAATTCCACACTGAGTCCTATCTCTTAAATTTTCCAATCAGCTATAGGAGAAAAAATCATGAAAAAGACATCCGCCATTATACTGCTTGCAATCACTCTGATCCTCATGGTCAGCCTATTGGTTGGTTGCAGCACCAACCGGGAGAGTGAACCGCCACCAGAGGAAGAAGCAACACCCCTTACAGACGATATTTCAACTGACGCATCAGCCGATACGCCCGCAACCATCATTATGGCTAAGCTGGAAGACCTAAGTCTGGAAGAGTACTTTGAAATATCCTTTCAGGAACTGATGATGCGCGATCCTGAGAGCGTGCTGGCTCAAGGTCTCGCCGATGTCTTTGACCTTGAGGGTGCAGAACTCACCGATATCTCTGATGCCTACATACGAGAAACCCAGCAGATGTATATCGTAGTCCTGGATATGCTGCACACCTACGACCGCGAGACACTCTCGTCGGATGAGCAGGTATCCTATGACGTTTACGAATGGTACTTGGACGATATGGTTCGCTCTCAGGAGTTTATGTACTATGACTATCCTGCCACCTTCTTTCCCGTTACTGCTGTCCATGAAGATGTGATGTACTTTTTCACCGACCTGCACCCTCTGGCCAATCTCCAGGATGCCGAGGACTATGTAACAAGGTTGGGGAAAGTGGACGTTAAATTTGAGCAGCTGCTGGAAGGGCTTAAACTTCGGGAGAACGAGGGTATTGTCCCACCCAAATTTGCGACACAGTGGGCCTTATACGGTCTTCGCAACCTGGTTAATGCCAATGCTGTCTATATCCCATACTACACTACCTTTGAAGAAAAGCTGGACGTATTGGAAGGTATCTCCTCCGCAGAAAGAAATGCCCTCCTCGAATCAGCGGAGGAGGCCATCGAAAAAGCCGTACTACCAGCCTACAGCTCCCTTGTAAATTACCTGGAGCACCTGGAGTCTGTTGGCTCCACCAAGGACGGCCTGTGGCAATTTCCCAAAGGGGAAGTCTACTATGCCCACCTGCTGCGCCATTACACCACCACCTCTATGACGACCGAAGAAATCCATCAACTTGGATTTCAGGAACTTGAACGCATCCATGCAGAGATGTATCCCATTTTTGAGGAGTTAGGCTACGACACAGACACCAGCCTGCCTAACCTCTTTGATCGGGTAGCCCGCGATGGCGGCACGATCCCGGCGGGGGAAGTGATGAGCACCTACAAATCGATCATTCAGACGGCTGAGGAAAACCTGGACATGGCTTTCGATTCCCGCCCTAAGGCGGAACTGCAAGTTGTCGCCAGCCCAATCAAGGGCATGTATGTCCGCGCTTCCCTGGATGGGGCGCGACCAGGCGCTTTCCACGCAGGTCTGGGTCAATCTCCCGAAGAATGGTACGCCATGCCGACCCTTGCATATCATGAGGCAGTACCCGGGCACCATTTCCAGATATCACTGGCCCAGGAAACAGACCTTCCCCTCTTCAGAAGCATCGTTGGCAACATGGGTTACACGGAAGGCTGGGCACTCTACGCTGAGCAGTTAGCCTGGGAATTGGGATGGTACGATGACGATCCCTACGGCAATCTGGGCCGGCTCCAGGCTGAAGCATTCCGGGCAGCTCGCCTTGTTGTCGACACCGGAATTCACACCAAGGGATGGACCTTCAGGCAAGCTCAGGATTTCTTTACCGAAAATGTGGGCTTTAAGCAGGGTGACAGCGTCGATCCGGAAGGTCAAATTGCCCGTTACATCGTCTGGCCCGGCCAGTCCACATCCTACAAGATCGGAATGATCCAGATGCTGGAGATCCGCCAGAATGCAATGGACCAGCTTGGGGACAAGTTTGACCTCAAAGAGTACCACAATGTTGTACTGAGCAACGGTTCCATGCCCTTAGAGGTTTTGGAACGGGTCGTGGACGACTATATCGCCAACAAACTGAAGCAATAGGGGTTGCAGAGGGAACCAGGAATATAATTGCTCCTGTGGAAGAGAAAAGAGCAAATAATCAAACTGGGGACAATCGCGTTTAAATAATCCCGCGATAAGTGCTATCGAATCTGTTATTGTTCTGGGTATAAATCAGATAATATCACCAAATTTTGACTTGGAACTGTGATCTCTTCATCACTGTGCAATCGAACCTGTACGGATGGTAAGTTTATACCGCTCTCAAACAGTGTTTCATCTGTTGATAAAGCAACCACTTCCCCGGTCTGACCGAATGCTTTCCCTCCAATCACCTGGACCCACTGACCCAAGGCAAGCTGTGAACGGGATCCTAACTCTATATCAGGTTCTCCATCTTTGAGGGGGATCATCACTTCTGGACGCGTACTTTTAAATACATCCCTATCACAGGCATTAATACATGCCTGCTCACCTGCGCAGTCCGTTAATAATGAAACACTCAAGAGATCTGAAGGAATTCGACCAAAACCCTGTAAAACGATGATTGGGAAAGGTTGACCTTTTGCAATGCCAATCAATTCGGGTGCCAGGCTGCCCAAGATCAATCCCGCCAGGCTTTTCTTCACCAGTAAAGGAAACACATCTTTTTGAGAGCAGTAACCCGCAGCAAGCACCTGGCCTTGTTCAAGCGCATCCATTTCAAAGGCATCAAGTGGCTCCTCCAATTTGGGATCTAAAAGGGTCAATACACCTGAACCAGCACGACCATTACCCCATACACCCTGAATCAGGCATCCCTGAGTCCTGATGACAGCCCCGAAGTTTAGTATGATCTCCGATGCTTCACCGATCATTACCGCCTTTACCTGTTCAATTTTCACCCCTGATGTGAGAATGACCTGACCATTTTTCCAATCCAATAGTTTTCCCCCAACAGGCGCTCGAACAAGGCGTGGTAAAGAACCATCATATTGCGCAATCACATCGCCTTGCTGAACAACCTCTCCCAGGTCCCGCACCATAAATGAAGCTGCTTCCGATGGCAAAACACCTAAGCCGCGTGCGATGTCCAGGGATTGAACTTTCGTTGGGATATGTGCTTCAGCGATCACATCCTCAGGTTGGACAGCTTCACCCAGCTTCACGAGCACATTACCCGGAACAGGGAGACGTCGTATCCGGCGGATATCAATGAATTTTGCTCTTCGAACAACACCTACATCAGTCATAGCTTTCTTCTCATCTGAAGCTTCACCCACCCAGAATCGACTCCCATTGGTGAAGTTTTGCCACACGCAGCTCATTTTCCTGAGGCAATAATATCGGTCGACCACGCGCATCAATGACCACCCCGGTAGTACCGCCAACGACCCTCAAACGTCCGCCCTCCCCACGGTCGCCAAAACCAACATATGTGTGGGGTTCGGGATCAAGCCCCAATATCACCTGTGAACCAGGTGGAATGACCAATCTTCTGAGGTCGCCCTGCAAGATATCCACTGAGTAATTCTTGCCTGATTCAACTTCAACATGCACCTTCAAGATTACATCTCCCTCAGGTGCATCACTGGTTGGCACAATCACGGTTCCTAGATTTTCAAAAGCTGACGAAGCCAATAAATGAACCGGCAATACTGGTTCTACATTTCCAATCAATCCCAACAGAGGCAAAATGTGAAATTTATCCAGAACCATCGTTGTGATTCCCCATGGCTGGATACCATCCAGGAGCATTAACATAGCTTGCCCAGGCTTTGGTGCCTGCGTCAGCACAGCGCCGCTGGCAATAATCGGTTCATAACAGGTATGAAATCCACTTCCAGATTGTCCTTGATACCAGGGATAGTTTTTCGCAAATAAATGTATGGTTTTTTGCAGTTGAACACGTGCGTAAGCTTGTGAAAGGGCCAGTTCTGAAACATTGTCAGGAACAATGCTGTCATATAGTTGGTGGTTGCTGAGGTATTGATGAACCTCTTCAGAGGATATTGGTACAGCTGTCCATCGGTGAACTGAGCGCATGACAGATTCTTGTTCTTCACCTTCCAGGATTTCCCATCGTTTTTGGGTCAACAACCCCGAGTGACCATCCACACCAGCTGTGAGGGTCGTTGAGCCACCACCCAGGTTCAGAGCTAATACACCACGTGTTGCAGATGGCTTTGTGGGGTGTGCTTTGGTCTGGCTAAGGAAACGCACCATCCTTGCGAGTGCAAAACCTGTCGTCGCTTCTGCATGATTAAACGGGCCGGTTAAATCTATCCAACCAGGGAGGCCCTCCCTCCACTTTCGGATGATCTCATGATCCAGCGCATTTTGCGCTGGGATTAGATCCATTCTTCCATCTCCGGGGCGAAGATTGGGAAGGACATACAGCTTTGTGATAGGTTCTAATCGCCTCCGAACAGTTTCTTCGACAAGGGGGTTACCAGCAAATAATATCTCAGGTTTAGCTGCTGCTAATAAGAGGCAAATCAACCTGGCAACTTCTACCCAACGCAGTAAAGGTTTCTCTGCACCTGCATCTTCTCCCCCGGAAATGATCAGATAATCAGGTTGACTATGGACCAGGATATCAATTACATCTTGCTCATACACCTGGGCTGTAAGACCAAAAGTTCCCACATTTTCAAGTGGCAGCGAAGCCAATAATGTCTTACAGGCTCGTAAAGAACCTTCCTCTGTCAACCCCAGTAGTGCGGTCTTAATCCATGGACCAGCTGAGGCAACCGATACAACCTGGTCAGTTCTCAGACTCAATGGATCCGTGCGTCCTGAGGACTTTTCGTTTGGTCTCAACAAAACACGGCCAATCCCTACCTGAAGATTCTGTACTGCTTGCTCAATACCTGTTCCAATTCTCAGGCCAGAACCAAGATAGGTCGGCGCAGTCCCACATCCCTGCAATGTATATTTCCCTGCCACATTCCGAATCAACATTGCGCGGGTATTAATCCTGCCTAGGTCTAAACCCAATACTGTAATGGAGGTACGCCCTTTGACCATCAACCTCCCCCGATCAACTGCCCAATAAACTGTCCGATAACCACAATGCGGTCGATCAAAGCCACCAGCGATGTTGAAAACAAACCAGCAAATACTGCCCCAAGGGTTATTCCGATGAATACTTGTCCGATCTTGCCCAGGGCCTTAAATATCATTGGAGGCTGCGTAGCCTCCTGATCATTCTTGGGGTTTCTCTTCCTTCCAAAATGGAAATAACTCAAAGTACCGACGGTTCCAATTAACATAATTGAGGCATCGAGAATACTGAACAATGAATTTTCAGTATTGCCATCCCATTGGCTGGGATCAAAAGCCGCAATGACTGCACGCGATTGGGGAATGAGGGTTCCAAAGACCGCCCCCCCAATGGCTATCGCTGCAGTTAACCCAACCAAATATGCAAGGGGAATATTTCCAAGAGATTTAAAGCGTGGAATCTGACCCAATAGCAGGAGTGTGATCATAAGCAATGGCACGATGAACCAAACTTTTTCAGACCAGGAACCAGCAATCAAGGGTGTCATTAACTGCGGAAGAAGGATATGGTTAATGATCAGCACAACGAGGTATCCCCCGGTCAATCCAATGAAAATATGCACAGCTATTTGGAATAAGACATTATCACCAATAAGATAGCTCAAGACCATAACCGTGAGCAAGACTCCCACTGCTCCCCAGATCAATTCACTAACATTCATGACGCTCTCCGCCCTTCATCGCTGGGGGTTCGTTCAACCACAAAAAATGCACCAATCAACATGAAGATCATAAGCATTAAGATACCTGTTTGATATGCCCGCCAGAGGGAAGAAATATTAGTTTCACAAGCTTCTGAAGCCTCAATCGCTGCCGCTTCAGAGATACCAGAAATCATACCTGTAACCTGTCCCGATTCCCAGTAAGGCAAGAGCAACGGACCAGCCTGTGCGGTCAGAAGCAAATTGATCGGTGTTTCCGGTGTGAGGACACTCAATTGCTCCACCCAGCTCCTGGCACTCTCATCCGAATCAGATAAAATCAGGATCCCATCAAAGCCATCTGCCGGTATTTCCTGCACGACTTCAGGTAGATGCGCAAGCGGCCAGGTTCCATGATCACGATTTGCCAATCCATATGCACCATAGGAAGCTGCTGGGAAATACCCCAAATCGTTAATAATTAATGCTTCCTCCACCTCGAATACGCCCAACAAACGCTGAGCCAGGAGCTTCCCTGACACAGAGGAGGAAAGAATGGTGATCTCAGTCACCTTATTAACCAAAGACTTCAGAACGGAGGGGGCTATCAACTTCATTTCTTGTGCATAACCCGCCTGATAATCAAAAACCAGCAATATAGCCGCATTTGGCGATATTTCCGATGCCCATGTGAGAAGTGCTTGATTTTGCGGCTTAAGTGGCTTGTCCTGCCGTTGTGGGGAATTGCCGGCGAATAATGCCAAACTCACGCTACCGATAAGCAGCAGGGCAAAGAATAACCGCATCACCCACTTTGAAGTTCGTTTACCTGGTTTTTGAAGGACTCTTGAAGCCCCTTCATCCACTATTGTTGCATCCAACTGATCTGCCTGGGCTTGTTCTTCTCGCGTAACAATCAGCGGAGGAGCTTCCTGCTTCAAGATCCGTAATTCCTGGGTTACACCTCCATCGAATACCTGTTCAGATGCAGCAGATTCCTCCCCCTCTTCATATGCATCATCCAAATTATCTAAACCTGGTTTCGGGATTTCCTCAGAAGTCGCTTTCCCATCTTCTAGATCCATCAACCACTGCAAGAGGCTGTCCCCACCCAGATCATGAGAAGGCTCCTTCTTTAATTCATCCTGCGCTGTTCCTCTTATTTTGCGTATTGTATTTAACCATTCAGGAATCTCATCTGGTTTCTCGCGATTTTCGTCAGATACAGATTCCTCAGCTGCCCTATTTTCTGTTGCGCTGGAGGATGCTTCTTCCTTGATATTTTGAATCCAGGACGCGAAACCCTCATGCTTACTTTCACTTCCTTCCTGTGCTAAATTCTCTTGAGCTGCTGATAATTTTTGTATGATCTCACCAGCTGAATCTGCTTCTTCACTCGCTCGTTGGCGTATCCGATTCAGCCAATCAGGCAACACCTTATCTTCCTCTTTGTCCGCCGAGACAGATAAGGATGCATCATCCATGGAAGAAGGTTCTCCCCCACCAGGCTCATCAGTAACATCACCATCCTGCTTCAATGCGTGTAGCAGACCAGGTAAATCTGTCTCAGCTGCAGATAATCGATCTAATGCATCCCCACCAGTTTCATCACCCTTTGAGTTTTCAATCAATTTTTCAATGGTCAGAGGAGCACCGCACTCACTGCAGCGTTCTGCAGATGGGTCATTTTCGGTGCCGCACTCAGGACAAATTAATTTCGTCATTTTCCCTCACCAAATGGACGATCCAATGACAGCAAGACCCGCAGCCCAACAATTAATCCTCCCAAAGCCATCCCCAGCAGTATTCCACGTGCACCCGCCAATGGTAAGCGGCGGATAAGAACGATCAATTCAGCTGCCAGTGTTCCAGAACCAGTCTGAAGAAAGTCTAAATCCAGAAACAAGAACATCAAAGCGCTGCATAAGAAGCCAATCGACAGGGGTGTCCAACCACGAGTCTTAATCAACCTGGTACTGCTCGAAAACAAAATCACAGCAAGAAGGGCAAGTAAACTTGTCTCTACAGGGATCTGGATGTTTAAGATCAGGTCACGAAAGAATTCACTCTCCAGTGAGAATAAAAAGCCCAGAGTCATGGTGATCAGGAATGTAACTAGGAGTATAACGCTGAAGAACCTTCCTTTTTTGTGCTGAATCAACCTGTGAATATGCATCTGCAATAAATATCCAATACCGACCAGCCCAACCACACTGATCAGCAGGATCCCCCAATTGATGAGAAGAACAAGCAACCCACCAGAACGATCTTGGAAAAAATATCCAGTTAAAATTAAGATTCCAGAGACCGTTGCAATGATAACAGGCAGAATCTTCTTCATAAAACACCCACAAGCTTCATAATCACCCCTGCAATCAGGCTCAGGATCAACAACACACGCAAGATGTCTTCTGTCAGCCACCGGGTTTGATCAACCTCATTGGACGTCAACAAACCAGCTGTTGAAAAAACGCTTTCACCAATCACCAAATCGCGAACATTGAACAGTAACGCTGCTTGTGAAATAAGTGATCCTGCTGCTGCAAAGACATACCCACCTCTTGATTGGACTGCTTCAGTCCATAAAATGGCTTCAGGACCGTAATTGCCTAACAGGGCAATTGATCCATATTTTTGTAACCCGAGTTCAGACAATAGACCTACAGAATAGGATAATTGAGTAGGTCCAGGCAATATTGTTCTCACTCTCGGGTTAGAAAGTTCCATTGAAAAACCATTCACATAATCACTCTGAACGATCTGACGCGCCAACACCACCAGGCTGCCATCGCCACAAGAAACAGATAACCCACCATCCGCTGTATTCTCAGCATTTGCCAGTATCGGCAGGGCGGTCAAAGCATGTAATCCCAACCCGGGGTAAGTGCGAGACCAGTATTGATCCCCAATAGCAATTAATCGGGGCTGACCACGTTCAATTGCGGCAGTTTGGGCTTTTTTAAGTCCTTCAGATGACACTGACCTTCTTATTGAGTAGAAATCAGGTTTTTTTCCAATCAATGAGAAAATAACCAGCATTAATGCCGAAAGACCAATCACCACCCAACCCACTATTGACCAGTTCACATCCCCTCCTGGACATCGTTTAGAAGTTTTTGAGCCTTTTCCTCATTCATGTACATATCAACCAGTATTATATGATCCTCAGGAATGGGTAGGGATTCATGATTGGGAAAGTCTCACGATCATGTCCCGAGACAATAATAAAATCAAAGGACCCGCTAACCATCATTGAACCAAACATTGGCTTCAAATCCCGGCGTATCGCTAAACCTTACCAATTCTGCCAAATGTCAATTAATATATGTAAAGTATAGCATAATGGCGGTAAAACTTTCGGCATTCCGGATAATAAATATCTATTTTCGCATGGTGTGCGCCAGCTTAAAGTATAATATTTTATATGA
The DNA here is from genome assembly GCA_964441045.1 of uncultured Candidatus Brevefilum sp. Lineage (GTDB taxonomy): Bacteria > Chloroflexota > Anaerolineae > Anaerolineales > Anaerolineaceae > Brevifilum. Next base: position 22,008 of record CAYTXE010000012.1, on the reverse strand, counting down.
AACAGAAATTGAGCGTCATGGTCATCTTCGGGACTCGTCCTGAAGCTGTAAAACTGGCACCTGTGATCCAGGTATTGCGTGCACACCACGAGAAAATTGGTACCAGTGTATGCATCACCGCACAGCATCGTGAAATGCTGGACCAGGTTCTCAACGTGTTCAACATCATCCCGGATTTTGACCTTGATCTTATGCGGCCGGACCAAACCCTGGCACAATTAACCGCCAAAATATTCACTGATCTTGATCCTGTTGTGAAAGAAGTGCAGCCAGATTGGTTGTTGATCCAGGGGGATACGACAACTGTTATGGCAGCAGCGTTATTAGGTTACTATCACCACATCAACGTTGGACATGTCGAAGCCGGCTTGCGAACATTTGATAAATGGCAGCCCTTCCCCGAGGAAATCAACCGGCGTGTGGCAGGTGCAGTTGCCGATCTTCATTTTGCCCCAACTGAAAACAATCGACAAAACTTACTGCGAGAAGGTATCTCTGACGATATTATCAAAGTGACCGGCAATCCTGCCATTGATGCTCTCCAAATTGTGGCTGCCCAGCCTGAGCCGACACAGGTTAAAAGACTTCTCGATCAAGCAGAGGTCTCCTCAAACCATCGGCGTTTGATCCTCGTAACGGCGCATCGCCGTGAGAGTTTTGGTAAACCTATCCGGAATATCTGCGCGGCACTCAAACGATTGGCTGAACATTATCATGATTCAATATCACTCATCTATCCCGTACATCTCAACCCACACATTCAAAAACCAGTTTATGAGTGCCTCTCTGATGTAGATAACATCCTGCTATTGCAGCCTCTGGATTATGTCTCATTGGTGCACCTGATGAAACATGCTGCGTTGATCCTGACAGACTCGGGTGGCATCCAGGAAGAAGCACCTTCTTTGGGTGTTCCGACCCTGGTGCTGCGTGATTGCACCGAACGCCAGGAAGGGATCAGTGCTGGAACGCTTAAACTGGTAGGGACCAACCCTGAGCGCATTTTTAATGCTGCAAAGCGATTATTGGATGATCCCAAAGCACACGCAGCAATGGCAGGATCCATCAACCCCTATGGGGATGGGCATTCTGCTGAGCGGATCGTCAACGCGCTACTCGAAAAATGGGGACAGGATCAATGAGAAGCGAAGATTTTTACACACGGCTGGTTTATGCACGAAAACTACCCTTGATCGGAAAGATAGCATATTTTCTGCTGAAATTACTCGGTTCAGAAATCCCAGTTTCAGTGCCGATCGGCCCAGGCTTCATACTTGAACACGGCGGTCATGGTGTTGTGGTACACAGCAAAGCCAAAATTGGCGATCGTGTCCACATCTATCAAGGGGTCACTATTGGCCGGGCAGACATCTACCTGCCCAGCACACGATCCAAATTTGAAGGTGTCGAGATTGGCGATGATGTCATTCTTTCACCAGGCTGCAAGGTGCTGTGCAAAGAAGGTGTGCTTAAGGTCGGAGAGGGCACAGTTGTAGGTGCAAACGCGGTCCTTCTTGAATCCACAGGTGAATATGAAATCTGGGCAGGGTCACCTGCGCGCTGTGTTGGTGACCGACCGCGGAATCATCACAAACCGCTATGAAACAACAAATCTGCCTCGTGCCAAAATTAGATGGTTTGGGCGGTATGGTATCCTTTCAAGCCAAGTTGATCCAGGGACTGGCGGCCAGAAAGATCCCTTACAGCTTTGATATTCACGATCCAAACAACCAGGTCATCCTCGTGATCGGCGGTACCCGCCAGTTGTGGGCGCTGTGGCAGGCAAAAAGACGGGGGGTAGCGATCGTTCAGCGCCTGGATGGAATGAATTGGATGCATAAGGTTGAAAGAACATCACTCCGAACATTCAGGCGAGCTGAGGTAAACAACTGGCTTCTGGCATTCATTCGCCGTCACCTGGCTGACCATATCGTTTATCAAAGTAAGTTCAGCCGTGACTGGTGGATCAGGAAACATGGCAATACCAATGCAAGCCATTCAATTGTATATAACGGCATTGACCTCAATGCCTATTCACCGCAAGGGCCTGAGACACCCCCAAACGACCACATAAGGATCCTGCTGGTTGAAGGACATCTAGACGGTGCAAACGCCAGGGGTTTGATGACAGCACTCAGCCTGGCCAAGCATGTCACGAAAAACACCTCTCGCACTGTTGAATTAATGGTGGTTGCAGATGTCAGTGACGCATTAAAGGCCATCACTCATTCCTCTGCACCTGACCTTTGGATCACCTGGCGGGGAGTTGTCCCCCGTAAAGCAATCCCAGCGATTGACCGGGGAGCTCATTTCCTTTTTAGTACAGACATTAATGCGGCCTGTCCGAACAGCGTGATTGAAGCAATGGCGTGCGGCTTACCCGTCCTGGCATATGATACTGGTTCACTCTCAGAATTAGTCCAACAGGGTGCAGGTTGCGTGGTGCCATATGGTTCGGATTACTGGCGGTTAGAAAACCCCGTCATTTCCCCCTTGGCATCAGCCGCAGTTGAAATTATTAAAGATAATCCAACCTATCGGCAGGGTGCCCGTGAAAGAGCGCAATCCACCTTTGATTTGGATGCCATGGTTGAATCTTATTTAAGCGCTCTGGAGAGATGATGACAAAGTTTTCTGGGAAAGTTGGGTTGGTACAGCGTGTGCTCCCGAACTACCGAGCGCCTTTCTTTAACACATTGGGGATTGCTTGTGAGGGTGGTTTAGGGGTGTTCGCTGGAAGTCCAAGACCAGAAGAAATGATCAAGTCTGTATCTCATCTCGATCAAGCCGATCTGACAAATGGAAAGAACTTGCATATCTTCAAAAATGGTCTTTTTCTCTGCTTCCAAATTGGCTTGATGGACTGGCTGACCTCATGGGACCCTGACGTCCTCATTATAGAAGCCAATCCAAGATATATCCGGTCACAATCCGCTGTCCGTTGGATGCACAAAAAGGACCGTCCAGTGATCGGTTGGGGGTTGGGTTCCCCTTCCCCTTCGGGGCCTTATAAAGGTTTTCGAAGTAGCCGGCGGCGACAATTTATTCAACAATTTGATGCCATGATCACTTACAGCCAAACCGGGGCTTCAGAATATGCGCAGCTGGGTTTCCCACAAGAAAATATCTTTACAGCCTTCAATGCTGTCACGCCGCCCCCAGCTCATCCATATCCAGAGCGTCCAATAAGATCGGCAGGGGAAAAACCCCGGGTTGTATTTGTGGGACGCCTGCAGGAAAGAAAGAGAATCGAGAACCTCATCATCGCCTGTTCAAAATTAACACCTTCCCTTCAACCAGAACTTGTTATCGTAGGTGATGGACCTGCCCGGTTGAATTTCGAAGCATTGGCAGCCCAGTATTATCCAAACACGCAGTTCACAGGTGGGCTTTACGATGATGCCCTGGCAGCGCAATTTCGTGAGGCAGATCTCTTCGTCTTGCCAGGCACAGGCGGTTTGGCAATCCAGCAAGCGATGAGTTACGGCCTCCCGATCATCGCCGCAGAAGCAGATGGCACACAAGAGGATCTTGTACGCCCCGAGAACGGCTGGCAGATCCCGCCCGGTGATGTTCATGCACTCACACACGCTTTGCATGAAGCGCTCTCTAATTTCGAAAGATTGCGCCAGATGGGCAGGGAAAGCTACCGCATCGTCTCTGAAGAAATTAATCTCGATCAAATGGTCGCTGTGTTCATTGAAGCTATCAATAGGAGCATATCATGGCGCAGCACATCCTGATCGTTGCTGATGGACGCAGTCCAACCGCCAGAAGCTGGATCAAGAATATCCATGCGCTAGGGTTTACAGTCAGCCTGCTTTCCACCTTCCAATGTGATCCCCCCGCTGATATCAAACAGTTTTATATCCTCCCCATCGCCTTCAGCCGGTACAGCTCAAGCACCAGTTCCTCTTCAAGATCAACCTCCAAAAACAAAAGTAAGAGCTGGGTACGGCATTTAGCTCCATTCCTGCAATTAGTGCGCTATGTGCTTGGACCGCTTTCCTTGCCCCTGTATGCTCGGAAATATCGTCAAATCGTAGAAACCATCCAGCCTGACCTGGTGCATGCTTTGCGAATACCTTTCGAAGGGATGCTGGCCAGCATGACTCCGGCAGGAATCCCTTTAGCCGTGGCAACCTGGGGGAATGATCTCACCCTGCACGCGAAGGGGTCCTTCTTGATGCGTTGGTTTACCCGCCGCTGCCTGAACCGCGCAAACGGGCTGACTTCCGATACGCATCGTGATATCCGGCTGGCTCAATCATGGGGGCTGTCTTCCTCAACACCAACCCTGGCAGTCCCCGGATCTGGAGGAGTAAACCTGGAAGAAATCCAGGCTGCAGCAGGTTTTGATGCTGACAAATTCAACATTCCCGCAACAAAATACTGGGTGGTAAACCCGCGCGGTGTGCGTCCCGGATCTGTCCATCAGGATATTTTCATCAAAGCCATTCCCAGAGTGTTGAAGAATCAACCTGACGCGATCTTCATCTGCCCCAGCCTGGCAGGCAGCCATCAGGCAGAACAAATGATAAGAACCCTTGGCATTGGGAAACAAATTTACCTTTTACCCAAGCTCTCACAGTCCCATTTATGGTCGCTCCTTAAACAAGCATCCATTTATGTCTCCCCCAGCAGCCACGACGGCACTCCCAACACACTGCTTGAAGCCATGGCATGCAGCTGTTTCCCCGTGACGGGAGATATCGAGTCAATCCGCGAGTGGGTAATTAATGGTAAAAATGGCTTGCTGGTCAACCCCCATGATCCTGATGAGCTGGCAAATGCCATCCTCAGCGCGCTTGACCATCCTGTCCTTCGTGAAGAAGCAGCAGCATATAATCAAACCCTGATCAAAACCAATGCGGCCCAATCAGCAACCCAACCAAAAATCAAAGCCTTCTATAATCAGCTTCTATCCAAGAATAGCTCAAGAAACATCCCCTAAATCAACACAAGAAAAACGCTGTCTGTGTTTGACGCTGACAGATATTTCAAAGATTGATATATCAAGAGACGCCCGATACAGGCGTCTCTTTGCTTACTCATCAATGGAAAAGTCTATGATTCAAAATCCAGTATACCGATTCGTTCAAAAAACAAAGGCCCTAACCACGAAACCCACAGACCGATTAATGTATAGCGAATAAATCGCAGTGCAAAACTGATTAAATCAGCATTGCGAGGAAATATCTGTCCCAAGCCAAAATATAGAAGGAAGGTACCCAGCAATCCCACGATCAAGCGCACAAAACGCCGCCAACCGCCAGCGCTTGCCTTGAAATGCCCCTTCTTGCTAACCAGCAGGACAAACCCGCCCAACATCCCCAGCCATGTGCCGCTGAGTGTGAAAATGCCATCCAGATTATAAGGGTCCACATCTCCAGCACGAGCCGCACATGCCGGATCAATGGTCCACGGACCAACTACCCAACGTGCTGCCAGAATCAATAAAACCATCGCTATGGTGCTGGCAATCGCCAGGATCATTTTCACGGCAAGAGAACGACTGGCAAACCATCGGCCAACAGGTTTCTTCCATGCTGAAATTGCCCACACCAGCAAACCTCCCAGCAGCCAACCAAGAAGTACATCGGTCAAAAAGTGCACACCCAGGTAAAGCCTTGAAACGCCGATCAGGAAGATCAGGATCAGAGCGAGAATGCTGAACCAGCGCTTCTTAATCTCAACTGCCAGCCAGCCCCAAACAGAAGCGGCAATCTGTGCATGCCCGGATGGTAAGCTGAAGGATGTCTCATGAGAATAATTCCTCACCTGGTCGCTGATCCAAAATGGTCTTGGATTATGAAATAAGAACTTAAAAAATGTGTTAAAAGTGCTGCTCAACAGCAGCACCAGACCCATCCGCAGCCCGACCATTTGATCAAAACACCAATAGAGTGTGGGTAGCAGCAAAATAAAGAACTCCTCATACCCGAGTGCGGTGATTCCCAGCATAGGCATTAATAACCATTCACCCAGATTCTGCAGCCATTGATTAACAATGATCTCGATCGAATTAATATGAGACATGATAAAACCTCCAGGGTATATGCAAACGGTTTAACGGATCTAAACATTCAATTAAATAGATCCCAAGTTGTAGATGGGAAATCAATTGAGTTCTGAAGGCATCCAGGAATCAGAGTTTGTTTTCAAATAGGCTCTGAACAATGGCCTGTCCTTCTTCAACGATCCGCTCTAAATGTTCTTCACTCAAGAAACTTTCAGCATAAACCTTATATATGTCCTCAGTGCCTGATGGCCTCACAGCCACCCAGCCGTTTTCGGTGACAATTTTTAATCCGCCAATTGCCGCATTGTTGCCGGGCGCGTTGGTCAACTTAGCTTGAATTCTTTCCCCTGCCAACTGATCTGCCCTGACCATCTCAGGAACCAGCTTTCCAAAGACAGCTTTTTGTTCAAAGGTTGCTGGTGCTTCTTTGCGAGCGTAGAATGCCTTGCCAAATTGATCTTCTAAATCCTTATAATGCTCCGAAGGATCCTTGCCCGTCACAGCTAAGATTTCTGCCGCTAACAGGTCAAGGATAATACCATCCTTATCGGTGGTCCAGGTCGTGCCATCTTTCCGCAGGAATGAAGCCCCCGCACTCTCCTCACCACCAAATCCCAATGTCCCGGACAGCAATCCGGGCACAAACCATTTGAAACCAACAGGAACTTCTGTAACCCTTCTTCCAAGTGACAGTGCAACTCTTTCGATCATTGCACTGGTCACAACTGTTTTCCCTACCGTGATGTTCTCATGCCATTCAGGACGATTCGTAAATAGATACCCGACTGCCACAGACAAATAATGGTTTGGATTCATCAACCCGGATGTGGGGGTCACGATACCATGACGATCGTAGTCCGGGTCATTCCCAAAAGCCACATCGAATTTAGCTTTCAGATCGATCAGTCCAGCCATGGCTGAAGGCGAAGAACAATCCATGCGGATCTTGCCATCATGATCCACTGTCATAAAACGGAAAGTCGGATCCACTTCTCGGTTGACCACTTCAAGGTTCAGCTTGTATGTCTCAGCAATCGGGTCCCAATAGTCAATACCAGCTCCGCCTAATGGGTCAACGCCAATCTTAATGCCTGCATCAGTTATCACCTCCATATTGATAACGTTTTTGAGATCGTCAACATACGGCATAATAAAATCAAAGACATGGGTAGTCGATGCTGTCAATGCTTTTTGATACGGCATGCGCTTAACCGCTCTCAAACCATCTTTCAGGATATCATTGGCGCGATTTTGTATTGTCTTCGTGATTTCTGTCCCAGCAGGACCTCCATTGGGGGGATTGTATTTAAATCCACCATCACGTGGAGGATTATGAGATGGCGTGATCACAACGCCGTCAGCCCGGCTGTGGTTATGATCACGATTATGTATCAGGATTGCTCTCGATATCACCGGCGTAGGTGTATAGCCCATCCCATGCTGCAGCATGATATCCACATCATTCGCCGCAAAGACTTCTATTGCCGTCCGTAAAGCAGGTTCTGAAAGTGCGTGGGTATCCTTACCAATGTAAAGAGGACCCGTGATGCCCTGTCGCGTCCGATATTCTACAATAGATTGACTGATCGCAAGAATATGATCCTCATTGAAAGCTCCATCGAAGGCTGACCCACGATGACCGGATGTCCCAAAAGCAACTTGTTGAGCCCGTTCGGTTGGATCGGGTTTTTCAGTGTAGTACCCCGCAATTAACTTGGGTACATCGATGAGCAATTCGGAGGGAGCAGGTTTGCCAGCAAGGGAGCTCTTCATATAAATTTCCTATTCTCCAGTAATCATGGTGTTGAACTAAATTATACCTTAGGGGATATTCCAAAATTTCGTCATTGGCCAAAAAACCAGGGAAATTTGGCAAAAAGATCCCAATTTTGATCGAAGAGATAACATCACCAACTCACACATGTCCCATAATGATTCCCGATAAATCAAATGAATTGGGGGAGATTCATCTATATAGTATAATTGCCAACTTGGATTTTAATGGTTCCAGGACCCCTACTAAGATTTTATCCCGGGTTGTTACAGATGGAGTGTGATAATGGAAGAAAATGCAGTTTCAAAGATAAGAATGGGTGTCGTTGTTTCTCTGGATTACAGTTTGGAAGTTGATGGGAGTCAAATAGACTCTGGTCCAATTCAATTCATTCAGGGGTGTGGAAACATCATCCCCGGGTTAGAAAGAGCATTAGAAGGGTTGGAGCTGGGTAAGGAAAAGGAAGTCCTGGTCAATGCAAAAGACGCCTATGGACTATACAATCCTGACATGGAAATCGAGCTCGCATTAAGCAGCTTTCCCAAGGACTTTGAGATCAAACTTGGTCGCCCCATGCGCTTACAGGATGATAAAGGACATGTCTTCACTGGTGTAGCCATCGCCATCACAGATCAGACAGTCAAACTTAATCTTAACCATCCCCTGGCTGGAAAAGACCTGCTGTTCAAGACCAGTGTGAAAGCTTTACGTCAGGCAACAGAAGATGAAATGAAGCAGGGATCCCTCGCCAGCGCATGCAGCGGATGTTCCTCCAGCGTCTGCAGCGGATGCGGATAAACCCATCTGCAAGATTCTTAATTAATCGAATATAGCCCATCCAGCATCAAACCACTCATGTTTTTGTTGACCTTGTAATTTGTGTGTGCTAAAATTTTCATTACGCCCCCATCGTCTAGTGGCCTAGGACGTGGCCCTCTCAAGGCCAAAACCGGGATTCGAATTCCCGTGGGGGCATATTCCTTTTAATCAGCTAACAATGAATGCCCTCTCAATACCCGGGGAGGGTACAGGTGCCAAAACCGGGATTCGAACAAAGTGCTCACCAGAGTATTCCCGTGGGGGCATATTCCTTTTAATCAGCTAACAATGAACCAGAGTTTACACTTTAGGTCTTGTACGTATCCCAGTTGAATGAAATTAGATTCCCCTTCTTCGCAGGGATAAAAAACTATATCAAAGACTTGGCCAATTTCACCGCACGGCTGGCATCCTGAGCATAACCATCTGCACCGATCTTCTCTGCATAGGCATTGTTGATAGGAGCCCCACCGATCAACACTTTGACGTGGTCCCTTAATCCAGCCGATTTCAGTGCCTCAATCGTACTTTGCATACTCGGCATGGTCGTGGTTAATAAGGCAGACATTGCCATAAAATCCGGTTGATGCTCGTTGACTGCCGCGACAAAAGCCTCGGGTGACACATCTGTGCCCAGATCAACAACCTGGAATCCTGCGCCTTCCAGCATCATGCAAACCAAATTCTTGCCGATATCGTGTAAATCACCCTTGACCGTCCCAGCGATGATTTTTCCAACTGGTTGAATATCCGCATCCACCAACCTTGGTTTAAGGATCTCCATTCCGGTTTTCATAGCTCTGGCTGCAATCAACATTTCCGGCACAAAGTATTCCCCTTCTTCAAATAGCCGTCCAACCTCGCCCATGGCTTCAACCATTGCATCAAGGACGTCAGCCGGATCCAAACCTTCTTGCAGCGATAATTCAACCATCTCTTTGGCAACATCACGCTGCCCTTCTAAGATAGCAGTATAAAGTTCTTCGAGTAAACCTTCCAAGTTCTACTTCCTTTCAGTCGAAATCATCAAGCCGATATTATCACCACACACTTGCCGAAAGCACATCAAGCATGATCATTTCTTCAAGTCATCAGTGAAGTGCTACAAATATTAATCAGAGGTTGAGTTTGAACGACCTTCAAACATCAAATCCGATATTGAAAAACATATTTTGCAGTATCCTCATGTTCGTTACGATATTATACGAGATTTCTTATAATTTATATCACATTCCAACTGTTAATTGTCCCTGTTATGATAACAACTGCATCATGGTTCAAACTTTGATGGTAGCGATTTCCCTTTGAGCATGAGAAATTTATTATAATTCAAGGGATGCATATTCCGACCAAAAGGGATCATCCCAACAGGACCCTGTTGACACATACATTACAGATCAAAAATTATTTACCTGTCTTCAAGCAGATACAAAAATCAGAGGAATCAAAAATGTTTATCATTTTAATGGGCGTATCGGGCTGCGGAAAAACAACGATTGGTGAAAAGCTGGCTTCTGCTTTACACATCCCCTACTATGAAGGGGATACCTTCCATCCAACCAGCAATGTAGAGAAAATGTCTAACGGCATCCCTCTTACCGATGAGGATCGAAAAGCATGGTTGACTGCGCTGGCAAAATTGATTAGTGCAAAAATTATTAAGGTTGAAGAAGGAGTACTGGCTTGTTCTGCTCTCAAAGAGAAATATCGTGATCAGCTGCGAGTTGATCCAGAGAAAGTTCAATTTGTATACCTGAAAGGAAGTTATGACCTGATTTTTTCTCGAATGAAACAACGTCAGGGTCATTATATGCCAGCAGATCTGCTGAGAAGTCAATTCAAGGATCTGCAGGAGCCTGATGATATTTTTACTGTGAACATAGACCAAACACCAGGGGAAATATTAGCTGAGATATTATCGTATTTATCAACGCTTTGATCATAAAACCCAATCATTGTGACAATAAAATACAACAAGAACTAAAATTCATATGAATTCATGATTATATTTTTCTTATGACATCAAAAAAGTTTTCCCGGCCTGACGATCGTAAGTTTGATCAATGTCGTCCAATATCCTTCGTACCCAATTATGTGCCTTATGCTGAAGGCTCTATACTGGTAAGCTGGGGAGAGACCCGTGTGTTATGCAACCTTGCCATACAAGATGGTGTGCCAACTTGGCTGGCAGGCCGTGGCAGAGGGTGGCTGACAGCTGAATATGCGCTACTCCCCCGCAGCACCCTTACCCGCACGCCACGTGAAACTCACGGGCTCAAAGGACGAACGCAAGAGATTCGCCGTGTGATTGGCAGGGCATTACGCATGGCTGTTGACCTGGAAAATATCGGTGAGCGCACCCTCTTGCTTGATTGTGATGTTATTCAGGCAGATGGCGAAACACGGGTGGCTTCCATCACAGGCGGGGATATTGCCCTGGCACTTGCGCTCAAACCGCTGATCCATCAGAGGTTGTGGCAGCTGAGGTGCTTCATCCCCCCATCGCGGCTGTCATCGTTGGCGTTGTGCAGGGTCAACCACTCCTTGATTTGAATTTTACCGAAGACAGCCAGGCTGAGGTTGACCTGAATGTTGTAATGACAAGTGATGGTCAATTTATCGAGGTGCAGGGAACAGCTGAAAGCAACCCCTTCTCGCCAATCATGCTGGATAAAATGCTTGGCTTAGCGCAGGGTGCACTTAATGAGATCACTGCCCTGCAAAGTAACATTATTTGTGATACTAATTAGATGAGTCTATTGAAATTTAGCAAACAAGCTCTGTGAACACAACCATCACAGAGCTTAGTTTTTATAATTAGTTGCTCTCACTTGCGTATTGCTCTATAAAGGACATATCCACCTGCGATCAACAGGGCAACAGGCCAGACGAAATTCAATAATTTGGTTACACCCAGGCTCATCAAAACACCAATAACAAAGAGGATGCCGGCTGGATACAATGCCCACTTCAGCCTTCCCGCAGGTTTTGGCAGAAGGTACACCAGTCCGAAGGTCATTCCCAAACCAAGGAAAAAAATCATTCCTGACAGCAGCTCTCTCTCTGTCATCAGGGTCACACCCGCAATGGTCAACAACGCCCCCCCGGGGATGATCGCCCACCATTGTTCACGGTGAGAGATATATATCAGGAAGAAGGCCAAACCCAGAAAACCCAGAAAAATCGCTCCACTCCACGGCTCAAGGAGGTCGACCTCTCTTTCTCCCATGAAAATGATCAGGCCAATCGCCATCAGGACAAATCCAGGGATCAACGCCCACCACCCATCGGTATTAAGCACAAACAAAAGAACAAACACCAAACCACCAATGGCAAATAGTGGACCGATTAACATCTCCCAATCCAATGTGATTATCCCAAGATTGCTCAGTAAAATAATCACACCTGCAGCAATCAGCAGGATTCCACCCACAATGGGTATAAGAACACGCGTAGTAGATTTTTTCATCTCAAATTCTCCTAATAATGTTTTAAATAATCAATCTAACTAAAGTATAACCAAGATTTCAGTAACATATCAAAGACTCCACTGAAAAAACTCCTGTTTCTGGGAAATAGCTAATCTGATGCCCCATAAATATATCGAGTTATCCGCGTCTTATGGGATTGAACCATCAAAAAAGCATGAAAATGAAACAAGACGCCCCACTTTCAAACAGAGCACACCCTTTTTGCAGTAGACTCATCAAATGAATAATTAAATTCCCATATCTGATGAGCCTCCCTAAGATGTATTTCCCTTGCATAATTTTCCGATTATCCTGTAAGATATCTATAATGATCGAATGCTCAAGATTTTTGAACCTGTTAATGCATAGAAAGGAGTTTGACCATGCGGGACCTTGTAAAAGATTGGATGATTGATCTGGTAGTTTATATTGACCCTGACAAGATGGTTGGAAGCCCTCTCGAGAATGAGGCGTCGATACCTGAACAGCCTTATCGTCAGTATAACCAAAGACAACCCTGAATATGGGATTATCACCTCTACGGATATCTGTGACAAAATCGTTGCTCAGGGTCAAGACCCCTCCACAACGAAAATCAGGGACATCATGTCAACTCCCATCATCGGGATCTCACCAAAAGAGACGATCTTTGAATGTGCCAAACTGATGAGCGAACATAACATCCACCACCTTCCAGTGGTGGATGAAAACAAGGTTGTTGGCATGATTTCAGCCACTGATTTCCTTGTGGTTGCTGAAGCGCTTGGTCATGGAGAGCGTGAACAACCCTTGCGTTAAGAAATTAATCCGTTGTCTGCGATTCTGAAGTGGATTACGATTCTCAGCACCAGGAAACGATATTCTCAGTACTGAAGCCTGATTCATGCTATAATCATGTTCTGGGATCATATGAATGAAGCGCAAAGAAAATACCGGTTTCTTACTCTGAGTGCGCTGATTTTTCTCATGGCGACATTAATTGGACTGGGATTACAAGGGTGTCAGCTTACAGGACCAACCTCCAAGGAAAATGCACAACAGCCAAACACTGAAGCAAGTTCGACACCGGTCCTTAGTTCAACGGCAAATGCCATGCAGCCAACGCTGATGAATGCGGCTGCCACCAGGACCTTAGCTGAAATACCTCAGCCAATATGGGAGGACTTTGCGCCACCCAGCATCGATCCAGCGACACCACTTCCTCCCCCGCTGAAAGAATTGATGCTTTCAGATGAGGTCTTAGTATGGGTCTTACTTGGATCTGATGCGGAGCCTCCCTTTACCGGCAGAACCCAGGCAATTCATTTGTTGTTCATTCATCCCAGGTTTTCAAAAGCCAGCCTGGTTTCGATTCCAGGCGACCTGTACGTTTACATTCCAGGTTACACGATGCAGCGGCTCAACATTGCCTATGCTCTTGGTGGAATTGAGACACTGCGCAGTACGTTAGCATATAATTTTGGTGTCACACCCAGCCGATTTGTCCTGGCGCACCCTGGCGATTTTCAATGGTTGGTCGATGACATCAATGGCATTGAAGCCACTGTGTTTTTCCCCTTGCCGCAAGCATGCGGCGGTTTACGTCCTGGCGAAATCACGATGGATGGCGCTTTGGCGCTTTGTTATGCATCCTATCGAGATGGTATCGATGAGTTCGATCGAATGCGCCGTCAACAGCAGCTGTTGCAGATCATATTTCGGAAATTAACCCGAGACGGCAATCTCATTCAACTGCCCCTGCTTTACGCCAGTTATGAAGGATGGGTAAAGACAGATCTATCACTATCCGAATTAATGGGATACATTCCCTTGGCATTGCGATTGGCAGATCAGGACCGGATCAGCTATTATATGATCGGATGGGATCAAGTTCAACTATGGGAAGTGCCAGGCCACAGTCAGGCTCAAGTCTTCTTACCAGTTTCTGACGGAATTAAAGGTGTCCTTCAGAACGCGATTAATGATGTGATGATACCGAAACCACTTACCAACCGGGTTCAGACCTTAGAGGCGCAAATAACTTTCGCCTATTTAGCCACGGCATCTCCCATCCCCGCCACCCACACAATGACACCCTCTTATACACCGTCGCCAACAATGACAACCTCACCTCAAGTCACGGTTACAGCCACCATCACTGGTACAGCGACTAAATACACCTTGAGCCCCTCGCCAAGTCCATCAGCGACATTGACTCCTCCGGGATATCCGTAAGATAATTAGATGATAATGAAACAGCGACACAAACGCAATTGGGTTTTATCCCTCATCATTTTGATCATGGTGTGTGTTGCAGTGTGTCTGACCCTAGACCATACAAACCCTGTCGATGCGTATGGGTTGAGGGCTGACGGGCCTGAACGTAAGGCTGTCATTACTGTTTTATATACAACATACGAATGGTGGCTTCTGAGCTGGAGCGATTCCCGAATTGTTTGCCAGGTTTTTGTGGAACATGAAGGCATCCCAGATCCTGCTGAAGTCGAATATTATTGCGAAAACAACGTGTTTAACGACTGGCTGGATACACCCCCCTGCACTTTTTCGGATGAGATCACCGAAGCTGAACAATGCCCTGGACTTTATTTCCATCTCGCTAATATCACACCCGGAGAACGCGAAGTGGAAGTGCAGCTATTGCCACCTAAAGTGTTTGTTGACATCGCTGGTTGTTTACCTCAACCACCGGAAAACCGTTGCAAAATCATTCCCGAGCTGCTTTTTATCGGGGAAGAACCACTTCCGAACGAACAAATCATCAATATCCAGGGCTATATAGGCAGTGAACCTTTCAGCTGTGAAGGCGGAGAGTGCACGGTACCATTGCCTTCAACAGGTGAAGCCGGCATCCCGGTTGTATTTTGGGCAGAGTCAAGTTATGGCGACGCATCAGAGACCTTCACCGCGCAAGTCCGTGTAATACCGTGGGGTGACTTCGTTGCGCCGGATGTTCAGACTCAAGATTCACCCCAATGGTATGTAGATATCCTCAGCACACAATACCGTGGTGAAATCGAATTCACAAGTTCAATCATTTGGTCTGCATTTCCCCCCGTTGGTGGACCTCCCCTTTGGTTGTCATCACCGGAGAATCCGGATGAGTTGATTTCGAATGAGCCTTATTATTATCTTGCTGGAACCCTCATTCGTCAGGGTTTGGTTGATGTCAGCGGATGTGCAGATGGGGGATTGGAGCTGTCAGGATATGCTAATCAATGTGGATTAGATGCTTCCCGTACTTTGATCAATCAATGGCAAAATCAATTCAACAATGAGATCATCCAGGAAGCTGCAGAAACAGGCGTACCAGCACAATTGCTAAAAAACATCTTCAGGCGTGAAAGCCAGTTTTGGCCTGGTTTTTCTGATGAATGTGATGAGGCCGGGTTTGGTCATTTGAGTGATTTAGGAGCTGATACCGTTTTATTGTGGAACCCAAATTTCTTCACACAATTTTGTCCGCTTGTGTTGGATACGACACGCTGCCAGATGGGATTTGGCAACCTGGATATTGCTGAGCAAGAAATGCTGCGGGGCGCGCTGGTTCAGGAAGTGAATGCAGCTTGCCCGGATTGCCCCCAGGGAATCGACCTGCGCCAAGCCAACTTCAGCATTAACATCTTTGCACGAAGTTTGTTGGCAAACTGTGAGCAAGTTGGCCAAATAATTTATAATCAAACCCAACTACTTGCCGGTGAAGTGAGTTCATATGTGGATCTTTGGCGATTTACACTGGTAAACTATAACGCCGGCCCTGGGTGCTTGTCAAACGCCATCGAACATACCCTCGCCAGCAATTATCCCCTCACCTGGGAAAACCTGATGCTGTTCCTTGAACCTGGTTCATGCCAGGCCAGTATTGAATATGTTGAGGATATTGCCTTCATGCCTGAAACAACCACCAGCGAACAGACCTCACTCCCATCAGACATCCCGCCTGCCCCCACTGCCACACCTATGCCAACAAACCAGCCTGTTGAACCCACTCCAATTGCCCCTACTCCAACGCCAACAGATATTGGGTATCCTCCACCTCAACAGCCAACCTATTCACCCCCATACCCTTGATCGACCTATAGAATAGCAGGAATTTTAATCCAAACCCCCTCCTGAATTTAAGAGGGTGTCAATTTTTTATTTTATCAATTTTGTCTAAAACAGTTAAGTCTTATTTTCTTCAAGCGTAACGGCGTCTCCTGATCGTAATTTGCTCAATTGCGCTTCTAACTCTGCACGTTTTTCTTCCCCAGCACGTGTAACCTCAAATTGAAGATTTTCAAAATAAGACACAACTTCACCGCGCAGCTTCTCTCCTGATGCAGGAGCAAATAATAGCGCCAGGCTGCTGCCAATAAAGCCACCCATCAGGGCACCCAAAAGCAGATTCCTAAATTTTCGCATATTGGCCTCCATTTCTGACTAAGTTGACCTACGGGGTTAATTATAACGCATTTCAATTGGAACGAAATGTAGAAATGAGAAAACCGAGATTGCTCGACGGATTATTTCCTTATCTGCTTGCCAATACCACACGATGCTATTAAGATAGCAGCACCTATACTGATCTATAAGCTCACCAATAAGACAATTTAATATAATTAAATTTAGAATTCAACCAACCTTAAATTAAGGATGCCCAGAGTGTCCTGGTTAACCCTAATTACAAAAGTGGGAGATTTAAATACTTATCATTTGTGATGCGAACTCAGCCAGAGACCCTGCATGAATTGATGATAGACGCTGCACAGCATCTGCGCTAAAGTTGAAGACCTCTCCGCCAAACCCGGATGAAATCGCTTCACCTGGGTTATTTAATAAAGTCTGACGGAATGAGCCATTGATAGCGGCAGCAGTCAACAACCGGCTGATTTCTTGTTGAATTAGAAAATTCTTGGTCATGATTCTAATTTCTCCTGAAAATATATTTTGCTTGTTTCTTGAGCGGCTTGTTTGTTATGGATCAAAAACCCAATAACACCAAGCGCAAGCAGGACATCACCGACACTAAAAGCAACACGATAAGGTATCCATTTCGGAAGCGTAAGAATATCGGATAATATCCATAAGTTTGTGCTTTCTTTTGCTATTACAAGGTCTTTACTGTAACCAAGTCTGGATCCGATTTCCCATTGGCTTGTTAAGACATTTTGCGATTCCAGCGTGTCCGGAGAGATGGGCATCCATCCAGCATTAAGGCTGATAACCGTAAAATTGAGCAGTAAACCCAAGCCTAAAAGCCAGAAAAAAGGTGATTTTCTGTTTAGCCACACAAAGAGCAATAACACAAATTGTGTGCCAATTATGATGAAGGGTATCCACTGGTCAGAAATCCTTTCGCGAGTGATTGGAAGAGAATAGATGAGGAATTGAGGTAAGGCAGCCATCAGGACAAGCCAAAGGAACCGTAGTTCATCGGGGTGATAAGGAATGCCTTCAAGCTTTGCCTTCAGATATCCTGTTACAAGTCCAATCACAATAGCAAAAATTAGGATCATTACATTCCTATCCCACCAAGACCGCCAGGAGCGCCAGCTGCTAACACAAACAGGATGAGGCTTGTGAGTGTGACGACTAATCGCACAACTCGATTATCGACACGGCTGAGAAATACTTTTTTACTACTGAATAACTTGAACATGGCAAATCCTTTCAAAACGTAAATAGTGAATGTTAAAGAATAGAACAGAAAAGTCGTTGTTCCATTATCTTCTAATTATCATGCTACAGAGGCTCTAATATACACCTCAAAACAGGCTCATAACGCTAACTTTGCAGGGAACAAGTGTATGTTTTAATAACTGATTACAGAGAATCAGAGAGCCGTCTAAATCATCCAGAAGGCGGGTTGACAAAGGATAAGCTGCCGGGAAGATATACAAAGCTACTATTGGATTAAAGTTTCGTAAAGATCCCTGGTTTGTTTTGATGGGGGTGCGTTGATTTCTTCCGCCAAAGCTGCACAGCAGCGTTCATACTGCCGAACGATTGCAGCCCTGTTGCCTGTGGCACCATGAATGCGCATTACCAAACGATGAGCATCTTCCAAACAGGCATCCTCACTTAAAGCTTGATAACTATACCGCAAAGCCGTTTTATAGGCTTTACGTTTCATATATATGGTGGCTAAATGCATCACTGCATCCAGATACATCCTGTAGTAAGTCTGACGATCGATCATTGCCCAGATCGCTTCGGTTTCAGAAAGGTATTCCCCCTTATAACATTCAACTGCCTCTTTATAATGAGTGATTTTTTGACGAGTTTCTTGGGCAGATTCCGCTTTCTCAATAGATGTGTTGAATGTCTCAACATCATATTCATAATCCAATGACCAGTTAAATTTATAATAATCTTCCACTAAAAGAATCGCTTGCCTGCCTACTGCCCGTCGCAAACGGTAAAGCGTGTTCTTAAATCGCAACTTCAGTTCATTAGTTGTAGAATCAGGCCAAAAGAATAACCCAACTTGTTCTTTTGTAAGGCCTTCAGGATGCGCGAGGAATAAGAAGAACATATCTCGTGATATTTGCGTTTGCCAATCACTATTGGTGACTAGCTTATTGCTTAGATGTACCTGTGCTTTGCCAAAGGATTGGATGATCATTCGGGGAGGTGCAAAGGGTACAATGTTAGCCTGACGCCGAATGTTGCGGCGCATCTCAGGTATTTTTTCCTCGAAATTTTCAATTCTATCAAGGATTCGATCATATTGTTCTTTTAATGCATGCTTCCCCTTTACTGATGACAGTATATGTTTAAACTCGCGACCCTGGACAATCAATGGTGTAGCATAATCATTTTCCATTAATGTCCCCATGACCTTGTCAAGATACGCCTTGGCTTGAACTTTTTGCCCCATATCTGTCGAAGCCAAAGCAGAGGAAAAAGCAGCTCGTAAAGATTCATTTTCATGTCCCTCAGATAGGAAATATTCATGTGCACTTTGTGCAGAATTCAGAGCATCCTTATAGTTGCTCTCAGTCAAATGATACATGGCCCATTCAGATTCAAGCAGGTTTATCATATAAGCTGATTCACTATCCAACGCCTTGCTTTCTGCCGCTTGCAGCAAAAAGTTCGCTTTGGGCAAATCCCCTGAAATACGCTCCAGGACACCTTCAGCAAGGTCCAGGTAAAACAGTAAAAAACGATCATCCAGTTGCTTGGCAATCGATTGTGCCTGTTTATACACATCAACCGCTTCACGAAAAGCGTCCAGGTCCCGGTAAAGATCGCCAAGGCTTGACAGGCTTAGGCCTTCTGCCTGTGGTGAATTGCTGATGCGGGCATATTCGATAGCTTTCTCAAAATTCTTTGCAGCTACTTCATAATCGCCGCGTAATTGCTGCAAGAGACCAAGGTTATTGAGCAATTCAGATGCCCATGCGAGGTTGCCGCCAGATTGCCAGTATTCCAGTGCATCCTGGTACATCATTTCGGCTTTCACATAGTTGCCTAATTGGAAATTCATAAAACCAATATTGAACAATAACTTGGGGATGTTCTGTCGATCCTTATAGCTCTCAAAAAGCCGCAAAGATTCTTTAAGAGTTGTTAATGCCACCTTCAATTCCCCTTGGAGATAATATGTCCCCCCAAGAATTCTCATTGCTTCTGCGCGGATAAGTCCCAGTTCTGGGGTGTCTTTGAGTAATTCAATTGCTGATTGACTATCTGCTTTGGATTTCTCGTATTCTCCCAAGGTACGATATGCGAATGCGCGCCGGATAAGACTCAAGGTAAGTGTCTCTTTATCAGAATTGGTTTCCAGCAATTGATCGATAACTTCATCCAGAAGATCCATTCCTTCTTTTACATCCCCCAAACCGATCAGAATTGCAGCTTGCAGAGAAATGAGAGAAGGGCGCGAGGTCACTATCTCGGGTGGTAAATCATTCATCCAGGACTTGAGTGTCAACAGCTGGCCGCTGGTGACCATCTCTGGGCCAGCCTGTTCGATCAAGCCCACCATCTTTTCAACGGCATTTGCCTGCCTGTAGAGGACAAATGAGTGCTCCCAGTCCCTTTGCCAGGCAAAGTCATCAGCCAGTGCAATAGTTAATTTTTTAGTTTCCTCAGGCCGCTCATGGCGCATCCGGGTTTGCAGAAAATCTCGAAACAAATGATGATATCGGAGCCAGAAATCAGTGCCCTCACCCACAGAAAAGACAAATAGATTGCGCACGATTAGTGTATCCATGAGATCATGCCAGGGATTGTCAATTTCCAGGGCTTCACCAATCACCCGCTGGCATCGATCAACATTAAATTCCTCCAAAATCGATGTGCGCAACATGAAATCTTTGATGGTTTGAGGTTGATTATCAAATACTTGCTGAGCTAAATATTCATACAGTCCCACGCCAGAAACACGAGCGACCCGAATCCGCTCCCCGATCTCATCATCAAGTAAATGGGTGGATAGCAAAAGGCCGGTTATCCATCCTTCCGTTTGTTCTGTGATGCCCGCAGCGGATTCATCTGAGATCGTCAAATGATAGTTTTTAAGTAATAATGCCTGGATCTCTTCAGCAGAAAAGGAGATTTCCTCGAATGAAATACCACCCACTTGATTGCGCGCAACCAGCAAAGGCATATCCGAAAGGGTTAGTAACCTGCGCGAAGAAATAAAAAGATGGCAGTTTTCATCGACATCCTGTAAAAATTGATTGATGAACTGCGTGATGCTGTCGCTTTCCTCTATCAGATGGTAATCATCAAGTACAAGGATGAAATGCTCAGTGATATGCTCATAAATATCATTGACCAGGGTAGTAACCAATGCAGGTATATCGAGTTTATCCTGAGGGGTATTGTTTAAAACGGATATCGAATTTTTCCCAAATTCCGGGAAACGTGCCTGTATAGCGCTGATGAAATATGCTACAAACCGAAACGGATCCTGGTCCAACGTGTCCAATGTAAGCCAACTGATCGGCCACTCTGTATAGTTGGCAAAATCAATTAATAAAGACGTTTTACCATATCCAGCAGGCGCTGCAATAATGATCAGCTTAAGATCAAGCAAATTATTCACTAACTCAAATAAACGCTGACGCGTCAAGATCTCATCGTGTCGACGTGGAATAATGACTTTAGTACGTGTGATTGGGTAGTTGCTCTCCACAGGACCTCTTAGTTCTGAAAGAATTTTTTATTCTTTGAGTAATCAACTTTTATGAAATTTTACTTAGTTGATGAAGAATTTGTTGGATATTTCAATATTGTACAGAAATCAAATTATTCTTGACTCATTAATTTTATCAGACATGAATTATTTTGTGTGGAAAGTATGCTTAATCACACATTAATATTTTCATTCCCTGAAATTATCCGCTTGCGCTAAAATATATTTTCCTTTCGCACTTTATTCATAGGATCTTTTTGCCTGTCTGAAGAAGCAATCACCACAGTAATTTTCTTCAGTGCGGGGTGTGTATAATTAAATCAGAAAAGAAAGGATGGTTGTTATATGCAGTGGTATTCAAAAACCTTATCCATCCGGACAATGGGACAGGGATTACATAGTTTTACACATCTAATAAATTCCCAGCTCCATGAATGGGGCGTGCGCGAGGGCATGGCTTATCTTTTTGTTCAACATACCAGCGCTTCATTGGTCATCAACGAAAATTTCGACCCCACAGCTAAAAAGGATATGGAGGGATTTCTGGATCACATCGCACCAGAAGGCGAGAGCTGGTATGAACACACCTTGGAAGGGAGAGATGATTCACCAGCTCATATGCGTACGATGATCACTCACACCAGCATGGCAATCCCGGTTGACGATGGGGCTCTGAATCTTGGTGCCTGGCAAGGAGTATTCCTGGCAGAGCACCGTCAGAGAGCTCACCTCCGTCAGGTGCTGCTGCGTGTACTGGCTGTCGTGTGATTTGAAGATATAAATTTGTCCTTGAAAT
>CAYTXE010000011.1:0-35218 GCA_964441045.1 uncultured Candidatus Brevefilum sp. | reverse complement strand
TCGAGTGCGAATTGGACCACTTGAGTTAGGAAAACTTCAACCTGGAAACTTTCGATACCTTAAACCAGATGAAATCCGAGTATTATTGGATTATGCAGGATTGATCGAATAAAAAATATCATTCAGCAAGAAGTTTATTTATCTTTTCCAACACATCAGGGTGGATCTCCTCATCTGTTTTTCGATCGAATTTGCGTATACCG
Source organism: uncultured Candidatus Brevefilum sp. (assembly GCA_964441045.1). GTDB lineage: Bacteria > Chloroflexota > Anaerolineae > Anaerolineales > Anaerolineaceae > Brevifilum. Next base: position 35,015 of record CAYTXE010000011.1, on the reverse strand, counting down.
CGTCGCAATGCACTTGACTCTACGATGGTTGTGGGGGCATTTTCCACATCGCCTATGGATGCTTTTGGATTGAAAGACACTAAAATGCTTCTAACAGGAGGAATCTCATTTTCTTCTAAGTTTTTATCCAGGAATTCATGAATTTGTTTTTCCCTTGATTTAACATCCACGCTTGGACGACCTAAATTTTCCTGTCCAAATAGTTTCATTAGGAAAGATCCGCCACGTTGACGCCATTTTGTATCGTAGGAAATTTCACCACTTGCAGCAATGGGAATGGTAATCCATATTCGAGAGGGTCCAACCAGGAGCATCGGGACGGGGCCACGATACACATAAAAGGTGTATGAATTATTTAATTTTGATAAGTTATCGGAAATGATCTCATCAAATCGTGGATTCCGTCCAAACCTACCAACAAAATATGTGCTGATCTGAGCAACAATAAATCCCACGATCAATGCGATGAAAGAGATTAGTGTTCGGGTTGTAGTAGGTTTGAGGTTAAGGATTAAACCCGCTGCTAAAATTGCGATCCCAACAAAGGAAGTTATATTTCCAATTAATTTGTTACGTTTGATCAGTTTTTCATTTATGACAAGTTTCATTTTTTCCTTAATCCTTTTGTATGTTTTCGATGATTGATTTACGAAGTTCTCCTAGAAGCTGATTGTCAACAGCCTGCTTCGCAGCATGTATTGAACTTACAATGGCGCGAGCATCTGAACGCCCGTGACCAACGAATACGAGTGAATCAATCCCTAAGAGCGGAGCTGCGCCGATTTCTGATGGATCCAGCATCTCTCTAATTTTTCCAAAAGCTGGTTTAGCAAGCAGGGCACCTATCTTGGTGCGTAGTGATGACATTAATTCCTCTTTGAGGATATCAACGATCAATTTTGCTACAGCTTCCGTGGACTTTAGCATGATATTGCCAGTGAACCCATCTGTGACAGCAACATCTACCTGTCCGCCAAAGAACTCTTTTCCTTCAACATTACCGATAAAATTCAAATTGGTATTCTTCAGCATGGGATATGTGTTTCTAACCAGGTTGTTCCCTTTGCCTTCCTCCTCACCATTTGCAAGCAGTCCAATTCTTGGGTTTGTGATATCCAGCATGGTTTGAGCGTAAATATTTCCCATGATAGCGAATTGAACGAGGAACTCAGGTCTGCATTCAGCATTTGCACCAATATCCAAAACAACGGCTTGTCCGTTCCTGACTGGAAAAACTGCGCATAAGCAGGGCCGAATTACACCAGGAATATCCCCAAATACTTTTTTTGCATAATACATTGCCATGCCGGTATTTCCAGCAGTAACAAATGCATCACCATCGCCAGCTTTGACCAAATCCATGCCCACGCGCATGGTATTTTGCTTCTTTGCGCGCGCTTCAGCGATGTGGTCACTCATATCGAGAGCTTCTGGTGCATGGATAATGTGCACTCTGGATTGATCTCCTGGAATACTGTTTAATTTTTCAAGCAATACTGCCTCATCCCCAACTAAAGCGATATCCTCGTTTAACTGATTTGAAGCGGTTACAGCCGCCTGGACTTCTGGGTTCGGTCGGCCATCGCTACCCATGGCATCTAATACGATTGTCATTTCTTACTCCTCACTATCATACTGATAATTTGCTTGACAACAACTCTCAGCAGGATATAATTATTTCTGCTCCGGCGCTAGTGCTGGAACTGGCAGACAGGCGTGGTTGAGGGCCACGTGCCGCTGAGGCGTGAGGGTTCGACTCCCTCCTAGCGCATAACAAGCACAAATAATTTGTGCTTGTTTTTGTTTAATAATCACGTACCCGGATTTCCCTTGATGTACCTCATGGTGACTGCCGTGGGAATTCCTGGTTTAACCATGTCTGTGGGTTCACAGGAGTGCCAGTGATATCAATCTCGAAGTGTAAATGTGGACCAGCAGAACGGCCGGTGTTACCGATTTGGCCAATGATGTCACCAGGTTTAACAATATCTCCTACAGTAACATAGATTTCTGAGAGGTGCCAATATCCTGAAATAACACCCCAACCGTGATCAATTAAGACCGCATTTCCTTTTATTGTCAATGCTTCAGCTAAAACAACTTCTCCTGCAGCAGGGGCATATACATTGAGGTTTGGAGCATTAACTGCAAAATCCATCCCGGTGTGGTAAAAGTAAAGTCCACCGTTATTATAATTTCGTCGCTGTCCAAATGAGCTATTAACAAGAGGTTCATCAACCGGGTAGATAAAGGGGCCTTCCCAATGTTTTTCTGCTGTCACCTTGCTCAAGATGGGTTGAAGGTAAGCATCCTCTTCTAAAATGGCTGTTTCATCGAGGTATTCTTCTGGTACATTAACCCATTCATCGCCATAAGCACCTGCTGATAGCATAACTAGTTGTTCAAAGGATTGAATGGTGCCATCGGACAAAGTTGCAGTGATCTCAAGAGAATATGGGCCAGGCTCCGTCATTGCATGAATGCCGTGGTAGCTATAATACACAATTTCATCATCGGTGAAGAAATGGAGTTCAACGTTGTTAAATTTACCGCTGAATTCTGCATTTGTATCTGCTGCAATTGCCACCTGCAAGGTTTCACCCTGAATGATGGGTAAGTCAATAATGCTAATCTCATCAATATCTTGAAATATGGTGAATGAATTGGCATCATCTGCTTTACCGTAAAGGATTTCGTCTGGCAATACATCCCAATTTGCAGATAATTGATTTTCTTTTATTAAAGTCCAGGTGGAAGTATTCGCCTGGATAGCTGCTTCAAGAAGAGTAGATTCTTTTTGCAATATTGTTAAGGGAGCTAGAGCTCCTTCATCTTCATTGATTGGAATGATAAGTGTCACTCCGGCGATTGTTTCGGAAGGACTGGTAATTCTGTTGAGTGCGACAAAATCGTCTTGATCAAGTTCATATTGACGTGTGAGACCAGTCAGTGTGCTTCCAAATGGCAATACTTTTGATGTAAGAATTCCTGAAATTCCCTCTAATCCAGGAATGATTAACCTTTGACCAAGATTCACCGAATTGGGATCAGAAATATCATTGGCTGATAACAACTCATCCAAAGATAGTCCAAAACGAAGTGCAATTGAGCTTAGTGTGTCGCCTTGCTGAACAATGTAAATGGCATCCTGCTGTTCGTTTGACATGGCATGAACAGCTGATTTTAATGGTGTAACATTAAATGAGAATAGCAGCAGAATAATGAATAGTCCAAAAATGAATTTAACCGATATTTTCATCTCAATATGTAATTATCTCTTAATAAAAATCTAAAGGATTAGTAAAATCAACCCGGAAGATAGATTTTACAATCAAGTAAGAAGTTTACCATATGCATAATAAGATGTGAAAGGAAGAACTGTGAAAATTACAACATGGAATGTGAATGGTTTTCGTGCGATTCTGAGAAAAGAAGCCTTATCTTGGATTCCAGATGTGGGGTCCGATATTTTGTGCTTTCAAGAGACTAAACTTCAACTAGATCAAATTACCGAAGAACAGGCTTCGCTTGAGGGTTATAGCTCTGTTTGGCATTCCGCCGAACGAAAGGGATACAGCGGTGTAGTGACTTTTTCAAAACCAGAGCCGGTGGACACAGAAAAAGGTATTGGAATAAAGGAATTCGATGTAGAAGGAAGAGTCATTCGCTCTCAGTATGAAGATTATTTCTTGTATAACATTTATTTTCCAAATGGAGGGCAGGAAAACAAACGTGTACCGTATAAACTATCTTTTTATGAGAAATTATTGGAAATTTGTGATAGATTACACCAGGATGGAAAGAACATTATCATAACGGGTGACTTTAATACTGCCCATAATGAGATTGATCTAAAAAATCCAAAATCCAATGAGAAAAACACTGGTTTCCTTCCAGAAGAACGGGAATGGATTGATCTATATTTAAAGCATGGCTTTGTGGATGCGTTTCGTGAGTTACACCCGGAACGAGAGGAGTATACCTGGTGGACTTACCGATTCAATGCGCGAAAGAACAATGCGGGATGGCGACTAGACTACTTTTTAGTATCAGAAAAGTATATGAAGTTTGTAGAGGATGTAATCATACATAGCAACATCATGGGATCAGATCACTGTCCTGTAAGTCTTATTCTAAAAGATTGAAAAAATTAGGTTGAGAGAACATCCCAACGCTTATTTTATGATTTAGGTGTTTTATTTTTCTGGCACCAAGCAGCGAAGGATTAAATCTTTTGCTGCTTTTACTTCATCACATCGCCGAACAGGTGTTGTGTATGGCGCTTTGTGAAGAAGTTCTGGGTTTTCCCTTGCTTCTTCTGCAATTGCTTTCATTGCTTTCGCAAAGTCATCAAGCGTTTGCTTGGATTCCGTTTCAGTTGGTTCAATCATCAGCGCTTCATTAACAATCAAAGGGAAATAATTTGTTGGCGGATGGAATCCATAATCCATTAACCGTTTGCCAATATCTAAGGCATGAATATCAGGAATGTCCTTCCAGGCACCTTCGACGACAAACTCATGCATGCAGGGTCTGTTGAAGGGTAGGACATAATCCTTCTTAATTTTCGTCATCAAGTAATTTGCATTCAAGACAGCTTTTTCAGCAATATCCCGTAAACCTTTAGATCCATGCATTGCAATATAAGCAAAAGCACGTATGTGGATACCAAAGTGGCCATAGAAAGCCTTCATTGTCCCAATAGTAAGTTCAGGTTTATAGAAACCAAAGAAGGGTGGTTTTTCTTCATCGCCTTCTTCAATTATTGTAATAATAGGGCTTGGGAGATATTCTGATAATGCTTTAGAAACCCCCACCGGACCAGATCCAGGGCCACCTCCACCATGAGGTGTTGAAAAAGTCTTATGAAGGTTAAAGTGCATGATATCAAAACCGATATCTCCCGGGCGTAATACACCCAGCAAAGCATTCAAATTTGCACCATCACCATAGACCAAACCACCTGCTTGATGAACCAAACGAATAACTTCCTCGACGTTTTCATCAAACAACCCAAGTGTGTTAGGGTTAGTTAACATCAAACCCGCTAAAGTTTCATCACATTCTGCTTTAAGGGCATCCAGGTCAACATTGCCTTGTGCATCTGAAGCAAGCGGTATAACCTTAAACCCACTCATCGAGGAAGTCGCCGGATTGGTACCGTGTGCTGAATCAGGTATAAGGATTTTTTTTCGTCGAAAATCCTTATTAATTTGATGATATTTTCTAATGATCAAAGCCCCAACTAATTCACCCTGAGCGCCGGCAGCAGGTGTCAAACAGACCCTATGAAAACCACTAATCTCTTGAAGCCATTCCTGGAGTTGATACATGAGATAAAGGTTTCCCTGGATGCTGACGATCGGTTGGAGGGGATGAGTATTGGCAAAACCAGGTAATCGGGCAACCTCCTCATTGATTTTTGGATTGTATTTCATTGTGCAGGAGCCTAATGGATAAAATCCACCATCAATGGAATAATTCAGTATAGAAAGATTGGTGAAGTGCCTAATAACATCAAATTCAGAAAGCTCAGGTAAGCTGAGGGACTCCCTTAGGAAATCTTTAGGAAGTGGGGTCAGTGGTACATCAGGCTCTGGAAAAGTTATACCTTTGCGTCCTGGTTGAGAAAGTTCGTAAATGGTTGACTCAGACACCTGTTACCTCCTCCAGTGCCGAGACGAAATCATCTATATCATGTTTAGATAACTTTTCGGTAACAGCGATTAACATGTGATTCTCCAACTCCGGATAAGCCTGACTGAGATCATACCCTCCCAGGACCCAATGATCTTGCAGGCGTAAGTTGATTTGTCTGACCGGTTGGGGTGTTTTCACAACAAATTCATGGAAGAAGTGTGTGTTGCTGTATGCTAGATCAAATCCTTTCAAAGCGGAAATTTTCTTCGCAGCATAATGCGCTTTTTGATAACATAAATTTGCTACCTGCCTAAATCCTTCTTTTCCGAGCAGGCTTAAATAGATTGTCGCAGCAAGTGCCATCAAGCCTTGATTCGTGCAAATATTCGAAGTCGATCTTTCTCGACGGATATGTTGTTCACGGGCGGTGAGGGTTAGAACAAAAGCACGCTTTCCATCATGATCAATGGTTTCTCCAACCAGTCGACCAGCTAACTTACGGACGAATTTATCCTTAACTGTGAAAATACCCAAATAAGGCCCCCCAAAAGACAAGGGAATACCCAGGGGTTGCCCATCGCCAACAGCGATATCTGCACCGAACGCCCCGGGTGTTTTTAACAGTCCTAAGGCAGTGGGATTGAAGATAAAGGCAACCAGGGCACCTGCCGCATGGGCTACTTCTACTAACTTCGTGTAGTCAATTACTCGACCGAAAAAATCAGGGTATTGAACAAGAACAATAGCTGTATCTCTGTCAATGAAAGGTATTAGATCTTGTGATTCAATTTTGTCGTTTATTGTTTCTTCATCGCCTATTACCAAAACATCATCGAAACCCTGCAAATAAGTTCGTATCGTTTCTCGATACTGGGGGTTTACAGCGCGTGAAACAACGATCTTTTTTCTTTTACCACGAAAATAATGATAAGCCAGGTTTGAAGCTTCAGCTGCGGCAGTCGCACCGTCATAATGAGAGGCATTGCTCACATCCATGCCTGTCAATTCAGTCATGAGGGATTGGAATTCAAATATGGCTTGAAGCGTACCCTGTGAGATCTCAGGCTGATATGGTGTATATGCTGTGTAGAATTCACCGCGTCTTAGGATCATATCCACCGCAGCAGGAATATAGTGATTGTATGCACCAGCACCTAGAAAGGAAATGAAATCTTCGGTTGATGCGTTGGCTGAACTAATCTCCTTGAGATCTGATGCGATTTCCATTTCTGTTAAAGGTTCAGGAAGATTAAGTTCCGGGAAACGGTGTTTTGCCGGAACTTGAATAAACAATTCCTCAATTGAATTTACCCCAATTGCCTTTAACATAGCATCAATTTCATGGGGGGTATGAGGTGTAAACATCACCCCTCACGCTCTTCATTATAAGCGTCGTAAGCCTTTGCATCTAACAAATCTTCTAATTCAGCAGGATCATCAAGTTTCATCTTCATCATCCAACCAGTGTCATAGGGATCCGAGTTTAAAACTTCAGGAGCATCACCAAGATCTTCATTAACCGCTGTGATCGTTCCTGAAACGGGGAATTGAACATCAGCAGCTGCTTTTACTGATTCAACGGTGGCAACTGCATCGCCTTTACTGACCGAATCTCCTTCTTCTGCCATGAATTCAACATACACAACATCCGATAATTGTTCTTGAGCATAATCTGTAATGCCAACAATTGCCAAATCTCCCTCAAATTTGACCCACTCATCGGTTTTGGTGTATTTCAATCCTTCGGGGCTTTCCATAATTTAACTCCTGTTCAAAAGTAAAAATATTAATAGATTGTAGAGGTGAGATCCTCTGTTAGCACTCGTGAAAATCAACGAGCAAGTAAGTTTCAGAGGTGTCTGTTTAATGGGTCTTTTTACCTGAGAGATTCGGTGTCCACTCCTTGCACCTTCGGTGCCGTTATTGATGAAACGGACTCTTCCCATTAACATCTAACTAACTGCAATAAAATTCTAAAACCATCAACCGATTATGTCAAGCAAACCCCTATGATTTCTTAGAAGAATGTGACATTTATTGAGTCTGCCAAGTGATGAATGGAAGTAAAAGAGAATTTAAATAGCCACCGGGCAAAGTATTGCAGCAAAATACCCTTGATACTTTTCTCGTCTCAATATAATTCGTTATTTTATGTGGGTATGGACGGCAATGATGATGGGAAGGAATAATTAGCAGTGATTAACCAGCAGTTCCCCGATTATTTTGATACTTTTTTGTTTCATCAACATATGCTAAAGATTGATGGCGGAAATATGTGTTATATAGTTCCGCATAATACTGTCCTTGCTTAAGGAGTTCTGTGTGATTACCTTCTTCAATGATGTCACCCTCCTGCATAACAAGAATACGATCAGCAGATCGTACTGTTGAAAGTCGGTGGGCGATCAGAATGCTGGTGGTTTCAGAAAGAATAAGGTCAAGTGCCGCTTGAATTTGTTTTTCAGTGAAGGGGTCAATGCTGGCTGTTGCTTCATCCAAAATAAAAATAGAGGGCTTTTGGATAAGGACACGCATCAAAGCAACTAATTGGCGTTGTCCCATTGATAGTTGTGAACCACGTTCGCCGACCTGTGTTTTCAGACCATTAGGCAATGTATTAAGCCATTCACCTTCACCAATTTTCTTACCTATATTGATGATTTCCTGTAGGTAACAGTCTGGACGGCCATACCTGATATTTTCCTCGATGGTACCTGAGAATAAAAATGGGACTTGAGAAACGATTCCCATTTTTCGGTGGAGTGCAACCAGATCGAATTTCCTAATATCTATGCCATCAATTAGAATCTCCCCTTCTTGAAATTCATAAAATCGGGTGATTAGTCGACCAATCGATGTCTTGCCTGCACCTGTATGGCCAACAAGTGCAAGTGTTTCGCCAGGAGTGATAAGCAAGGAAAAATCGCGTAAAACCGGTTCATTTTGTGTATATGAGAAGTTAACCTGACGCATATCAATGCGTCCGTCCAGCTCATCAGGTTTGATCGATCCGGATTGTTTGACTGAGTGTTTCGCATCAATCAAAGCAAAAATCCTTTCAGCAGCTGAAAGGCCTGTTTGGACCTGAGTCCAAAATGATGAAAGGCTCATCACAGGGTAAAGGAACCGGTCAAGTGTTGAAAGAAAGAGATACCAGGCACCCGCACTCACCAAACCTTCTGTAACCGTCACTGCACCAAAATAAACCATCAAGGCCGTTGCGATCCCACCAATTGTTCGAAGTACTGGGAACACAATCGAGAGAATAAAACCCCGTTTTATGTTAACTTCAAATGAGGTTTGATTCGCTTCCTCAAATTCCTCAAAGATGGTCTTCTCTTGGCGGAAATTCTTTGCAATGGCAATACCACTCACGGTCTCTTTGATGGTTGAATTGACATTTGCCATTGCTCGCATACCTTCACGTGTAACTTTGCGTGCAATATGGCGATAGCGCTTGACAAGATAGAAAAGCAAAGGGATAAGAAGGAATACCGCAATCGCTAACCGCCACTCTGTCTGAATAAGGATTACAGCTAAAATTATTGAGGAAATCAGCTGCATTATTACATCGGTTGAAAGAGTGATTAACTGGCTGAATTCACGTGTATCCGAGGTGATCCGTGAAACAATCTTTCCGGAGCTGAAATTGTCATGAAAAGATAAATCTTGGTGCATGGAAGCTTTGAAAGCGTCAGTTGCGAGCTGTTGTGTGAGTTCGGCAATCGTTTTTACCGAATATCGTCTTCGCAGGAGATTGCTTATCCAACTTAGGATGCCTAACCCAAAAATTATTCCTGATATTGTCAAAATAAAATCGATTGTGATCGACTCTTGTGTAACCAGATCCAATCCTTTGGCAACAATCACCGGTGAGAAAGCCTCAATGATGGATCTAATGACTATTGTGCTGGCGATGATAATCAGATAGCGTATTTGTAATTTGAAATAATCGAAAATGCGCGAGAATAATTTCAGATCTGAATACTGCCTGTCATATTTTTCTGCTGATAAACCTGAAAAGAAACCCATACCTACTCGCTAAAAATTCTCTGATAAGATTTTGAATTTCTCATTAAATCTTCATGTTTTCCAATAGACATTATCTCACCCTGTCGCATGACAACAATCAGGTCAGCCCATCGTATTTGAGATAATCGGTGGGTTATGATCAGTGTTGTTCTGCCCTCTGCTGCTCGGAAGATAGCTTGCTGTATCCTGTCTTCAGTTTCACTATCTATTGCACTGGTTGAGTCATCTAAAATTAAAATTTTCGGGGATGTAAGGAATGCACGCGCAAGTGCTAATCGCTGGCGCTGCCCACCGGAAAGTGTTGTGCCTCGTTCACCAATCACGGTTTCATAGCCTTTTTCAAAACTCATAATGAAATCGTGCGCTTGGGCTTCTTTGGCGGCTTGAATGATCTCTTCTCGAGTTGAATTCGGTTTTCCAAATGCAATATTTTCAGCAATAGAACGGGAAAATAAGAAGACATCCTGTTCAATAATGGAGATTTGATTCCTGAGGGCTTCGAGATACCAATCTCGCACATTCACATGATCTACAAAAATTTCACCTGAGTGAACATCAAATGTTCGATTGATCAATTTAACTAAAGATGTTTTTCCGGATCCTGTTTGGCCGACAATCGCAACGGTTTGACCGGGTTTAATTGTGAAATTAACATCCTTAAGGATTGGTTCATCATCAGTATATCCAAAAGACACATGATTGAACTCGATATTCCCAGCGATCGTGTGATCGTAACCTTCTTTGTTTTGATCCAATTTGTTTTCGGTTTTCAGCAATTCGATAATTCGCCTTGCTCCAGCGAAACCCAAGGATATTTGTGAATAGGCAAAAAGGGAGATAAAAGTTGGAAAACCCAACAATGACAGCGTACCAAAATAAGCAATGATGTCTCCCATCAAGATTTGCCCCTCTTGGAATAAAAATAACGCGTGTGCAAAACCAGTGGCCATAGCGATACCCAGAAGGAGTAATGGTAAAAATCGACTTTCTATGTAACCTTGTTTAGTTGATGCATCGCGATAGTCAATGGCGTTTTTTTCGAAACGGGCAATCTCCCCATTCTCCTGAGCTGAAGCTTTCACAATTTCCACACCATCGATTGCCTCGACCAAACGACTATTTAAATTGCCAAAGGTTTGACGAACCTGGCTGGTGATTGGATTTAATATTTTTAGGTAATGCCATAATGCAAAAATATATAAAATGATAAATGCTGCAGGTGTTGCAATGAGTGCAATGTGATATGTTGGGCCCACGATTAAGGGGATGAACAGGAAATTAAGAGATCCAAACACAAGATTGACACCCGGGCTGAACATGTAATTGACCTCCCGGACATCGTTCGTTGATCTTGCCATAAGATCACCGACAGATTGTAAATTATGGAAGGTCATACTCTTCCCAAGAAGATTGATGTACAATTCCTGCCGTACAAATTTCTCAATGTTTTGAGCAATGATTTCGAATCCAAAATTTCTGGCAAATTGCAACATGCCACGAACTATCTGAGAGAAACCAATAATCAGAGCATAACGTCCGATTATTGGAAGTGATGGTTCTGGCAATATAATTTCATTAAACGCTCGACCAATGAAAATTGGAACAATACTTGCCAAAGCGGCATTGCTAACAGCACCGATCACAGCCATTACTATCCAGGGCCATTGATGAATGGCATGGGATAGTATCCACAATAGGGGAGTCTTTTGATTTGTTTTGTATTTTGGTGTAAAACTATATTCGGAAATGCGATCAGCAGTTTTCGTGGTCATCCACAAGTTCTTTCGCGATTAAGATGTTTAATCTGAAATGATACTCATTTGTGTCAGGATAAATTTTCAATTTTGAGATTAAAATTGCCTGTTAAGATAAAGGTTATCGACGGGTATATCGTAATAACACATGCTATTGTACCTATAAATGTAAATTCATGTTCGAGATAATTTCACTTACTTTTCGACTGAGAATGCGTATAAGGTGGATTTCATTGTTTAATGAGCAGCATTTGGCTAAATCTATATTTTGGTTGGGGAGAAAAATTATCAAGGATGATATTGCCAACGAAGATCTTGAGGTTTCATTCAGCAAGAGAACTGCGAACAAAAATGTAAGGAAAAATCATTTCATATGCCGTATGCTTTGCCGCAGCATCAAAAGCATGATATACTTGGTCTAAGTTATTCATCTGATTAATCCTATGAATCAGGAAAGGCTTTATGGAAAAGCATGTGATCTCCCCAATAAAATCTCAATTTATTTCGTTTCTGACGAAGGAAGCCGCAAAAGGCACGGAGTCATTACCAAGTCTAAGGCAGATAAGTGAATCCCTGGGAGTGAGTATATCAACACTTCGTGAAGAACTGCAAGTTGCACGGGCATTGGGCTTCGTTGATGTAAAACCTCGAACAGGGATCAAATGTTTACCTTATTCTTTCACGCCTTCTGTTCTGTTAAGCCTTGCATATGCAGTAAATATCGACCCACATTATTTCCGCCAATTTTCAGACTTGAGAAATCATATTGAAGCTTCTTATTGGTACCCGGCTGTGAGCAACCTGACTTCTGAGGATATCCAGGAGTTAAACACAATTGTTGAAACTGCCAATAAAAAATTGGCTTCAGACCCAATTCAGGTTCCACATGATGAGCATAGGCGATTACACCTGACAATTTACAAAAGGTTGGCTAATCAGTTTGTTCAGGGCATCCTTGAAGCTTATTGGGACATCTATGAGGCTGTGGGTTTAAGCGTATATAAGGACAGAAAATATCTGGAAAGAGTATGGCTCTATCACAAACAAATGGTAGATGCCGTTGCGAATAATGATTACTTAAGCGGCTACCAGGCACTCATTGCCCACATGGACCTTTTATTCCAAAGGGAGCAAAAGAACTCAAAATTGCGTTTTGAATAGCTTTTTTTGAAGTGATCAAGCGAAAAAAGAAAGGGAAAAGGATCTTTTGAAAAACAACAGTTTAGATGAAAGAGTTAATGATTTTTGTATGACCATTTGCACTGTAAATGGTTCTGGCAGTGCGACAGCAAATATCACATTATTGAGGGCAATGTTTCATATGGGGATACCTGTTTCAGGAAAGAACATATTTCCATCAAACATAAAAGGACTTCCTACATGGTTTTCAATTCGTGTTTCCGATGACGGATATTTAGCACGAGTTGCACATGATGACATTATTGTGCAGATGAATCCAACGACTTTTCAGGATGACCTCAACTATGACATACCTGGTGGTGTTGTGTTCTATGCAGATCATATTAATCTACCGATTGAACGCGAAGATGTCATTGTATATCCCATGCCTGTTAAGGATTTGATTAGATCTGCAGATGTTCCACATGATTTACGTGATTACATGCAGAATATGGTCTATGTGGGGATTGTCGGTCAAAAACTAGGCATTGGAATGGAGTTTATTAAGGAAGCTTTATTAAGGCAATTTGAACAAAAGCCCTCGGTTGCAGAGTCGAATTTTGCCATTGTTAAACTTGCTGCAGAGTGGGCAAAAACCAATCTTGAAAAAATGGATAGGTATCGAGTTGAGGTGAGAGAGCCATTAGACGAGTATATTATGACAGATGGGAATACTGCTGGAGCACTGGGGGCTATCTATGGTGGATTCCAATTTTGTGGATGGTATCCAATTACACCTGCTACCAGTTTGGCTGAGTCTTTAGGTATGTTTGCGCCCAAATTACGAAAGGATCTAAAAACCGGTAAGAACACCTTCGCCATTGTCCAGGCAGAAGATGAATTAGCATCAATTGGTATGGCAGTTGGGGCGGGTTGGGCTGGTATCCGATCTATGTCTTCAACATCAGGCCCCGGCATCAGTTTGATGACGGAGTATATGAGCCTGGCGTACTATGCGGAAGTACCACTTGTTTTATGGAATGTTCAGCGTGTTGGACCCAGTACAGGATTACCGACGCGTACAGGACAGTGTGATCTAAATCTGGTTTATTTCTTGGGACATGGTGATACACACCAGCTTGTGATTATTCCATCCTCAGTGAATGAATGTTTTGAATTTGGCTGGAAAGCATTTGACATTGCAGAACAGTTTCAAACCCCTGTCATTGTCTTAAGTGATCTTGACCTGGGTATGAACTTGTGGATGACGAAACGCTTTGTTTATCCAGATTTACCGATAGATCGTGGCAAGATATTCTGGGAATCAGATCTTGAAGAACACGATGGGAAATGGGGGCGTTATCTAGATATTGATGGAGATGGAATCCCGTATCGGACCGTGATGGGAAATAAGCATCCTGATGCACCCTACTTCACACGAGGTACCGGGCATGATGAATTTGGAAAATATAGTGAAGATCCTGAAGTTTGGATGCGCAATATGGATCGAATCAAGAAAAAATTCGATACCGCTAGAGAAAAATTGCCTAAACCAATTTATCGAGAGATGAAGGATGCAAAAATTGGCTTGATTGCTATGGGCTCCACTGAATCAGCAGTAATCGAGGCACAGGACAGGTTGGCTGACATGGGGCTGCTAACAGACTTTATGCGTGTCAGAGCGTTGCCGTTTCCCAAAGAAGTTAGGAAGTTTATCAAGTCTCATAAGCGCAATTATGTACTTGAATTGAACCGAGATGGTCAATTGCATCAGATCATGATCATTGAATATTGTGACATGACAGACCGTTTAATTTCTCTATCCTATATTGATGGATTGCCCATGACTGCTGATTGGATCATTAAATCAGTGGTTAGGAAGGAACATGTGAGGAATGACTGATCAAAAAGTTAAAGCGAATGCGATTGGACTAACTCGGTCAGACTATCGAGGGGAGCGCTCTACACTCTGCCCTGGCTGTGGTCATAATACAATCTCTGCACAAATCATGAGAGCTTGTTTTGAGATGAATATTCCACCAGATAAGATTGTAAAATTTAGCGGGATTGGCTGTTCCAGTAAAAGTCTCGCTTATTTTTTAAAGCAATCTTTTGGATTTAACGGTTTACATGGCCGAATGCCATCATTGGCGCTAGGTGCAGCATTTGCAAATACAAGTATGAAAGTAATTGGTATTTCCGGTGATGGAGATACAGCCAGTATCGGTATAGGACAATTTATACATTTGGTACGGCGGAATTTACCCATGGTTTATATTATTGAAAACAATGGTGTCTATGGTTTAACAAAAGGTCAATTTTCTGCAACGGCTGAAAAGGGATTGGAGCTGAAACACCAGGGTAAGAACCCATTCCTTCCAATCAATATTGCAAAAGAAGCTCTGGTTGGGAATGCCAGTTTTGTTGCTCGATCTTTTGCAGGTGACCCTAAGCAGCTGCGTGCATTAATTAAGGCTGCCTTGAGTCACAAGGGGACAGCGGTATTGGATATCATCAGTCCGTGTGTAAGTTTTAACAACAGGGAAGACACCTTACATTCTTATCAATGGGGGAGACAACACGAAGCTCCTTTGCATGATATTTCTTATGTTCCCACACGTAAGGCAATAATTCTGGATGAATTTAAGCAAGGGGAGATTAAAGAAGTAACGATGCACGATGGATCTGTTGTCATCTTGAAGAAATTGGATCAGGATTATGATCCAACCAATAAATTACAGTCATTGCAAATTCTTGAAGAGGCAGAACAGAACAACTGGCTCGTAACTGGTCTGATCTATGTCGATCCAGATCAACCATCTCTATATGACTACATGGATTTAATTGAAGAACCATTGAATCGCCTTTCCTCTGAAAGGTTGACGCCTAACAAGGACTCCCTTGATGTGATAAATGACAGTATGTTGTAGTATGGCATCGTGTCCTTAAACTAAAAAAACCGGTGTAAGTATATCGCACCGGTTTTATTGTTTTACTGAAATTACATATCACCCAGCGTATATATCAAAGCCAGGTTAGGTTGACGGAAAGCGCCAACAGGGAAACCAGAAATTAATATCACTTGCTGTCCTGGTTTGAGGTTTGTCCCCGTTGCGATTGCGGTTTCAACATGCTTGATCATTGTTTCAAGCGTATCAGCATATGGCACTAATAAAGGGGTCACTCCCCAATATAGATTCATTTGATGAAAAGTTGTTAGTTCTGGTGTAAATGCCAAAATGTGTACAAACGGCCTGGCTTTGGACATCAGCCTGGCTGTTTTACCGGATTGTGTGAAAACGACAATAGCAGCAACATTTCGGTCTTTTGCCAGCTCTTTAGCCGCATTTGTGATTGATATCGAGTCGTTTTGTTGCGAATGTTCCCTGATGAATGTCGTCTTTCCCCATTTCTCTAAGTTCATCTCGGCTTGTTTTACAATCGAATCCATCATTTGAACACTTTCAACAGGGTATTTCCCTGCTGCAGTTTCTCCTGAAAGCATAACAGCATCTGTCCCGTCGAAAACAGCATTAGCTACATCTGTGGCTTCTGCACGGGTCGGGCGAGGATTATTGATCATTGAATCGAGCATTTGTGTTGCTGTAATGACCAGCTTTCCATATGCATTGGCGCAGGAGATGATTTCCTTCTGTGCTATGGGAACAACAGCAGGAGACATCTCAACCCCCAGATCACCACGTGCTACCATAACACCATCAGTTACTCGCATAATACTCTCAAGATTTTCAAGCGCTTCTGGTCTTTCCAGTTTCGCAATGATCGGAGTCCTTTCGGCAGCCTGATTTGGGGCTAATTCTTCAATAGCCCTACGTACTATTTGTACATCCTCAGAACTCTTAACAAAGGAAATCGCGACCATATCCACGCCTTTTTCCAGCCCGAATTTTAGATCGACTTTGTCTTTTTCAGTGAAAATTGGTATGGATAAATTTGCTCCTGGCAAGTTAACGCCCTTATTAGATTTCAAAGTGCCACCTAAAATGACCACTGCTTCAATGCGATCTCCGTTCACCGACTGCACTTCAATCTCAAGATTCCCATCGTCCATGAGAATATGATTGCCTGGTTTGAGGGCTTTGTGCAGATCCGGGATTTCAAAAGGGATAAACTTATCATTCTCATCAACTACAAAAGCCTCTGAAGAACTCAAGGTAACCTGATCTCCAGCTTTCAAATCCATTTTGTGTCCTGGAAGTTTTCCAATACGAAGCTTTGGTCCTTGCAGATCCTGCAAAATGGTAATCGACACGCCTTTCTCATCTGAAATGTCTCGGATCAATTTGATTAATTTCTCATGATCTTGATGTGTCCCATGAGAGAAATTTAAACGCGCGACGTTCATCCCCGCACTAATCAAGGATTGAATTTTGGTTTCAGTATTGCTGCTGGGGCCTAATGTGCAAACAATTTTAGCAAAACGCTCCATGTGTCCATCCTTACAACAAATTAATCCAACAAAAGAATATCACGTACAATTGGCAACATCCAATCGACTACCTCTTTTTCAATGATCAAAGGAGGGGCTAAACGAATGGTGTGTACATGTGTTTCCTTCACCAAGATCCCTCGATCAAGAAGTTTTTCAGCAAAACGTCTGGCACCTCCCAATTCGTGTTTAAGTTCCACGCCAATTAATAAACCCTTTCCGCGGATATCCTTAATGTTTTTTGGGGGGATTTCTTCCAAATAGTCCATGATGTATTGCCCCATTTTTCGGGATTTTTCGATCAGGTTTTCATCTTCAATAACTTCTAAAGCAGCAATAGCAACAGCAGCGCCAAGCGGATTACCACCAAAAGTGGAACCATGTTCGCCGGGTTGGATTAGACCTAAGACAGGTTTGTCCGACAGCACAGCAGACACCGGGTAAAACCCGCCAGATAGCGCTTTACCGATAATAATCATATCTGGTCGTACATCCTCATGCTGACAGGCAAATAAGGCACCTGTGCGGCCCAATCCGGTCTGGATTTCATCAGCAATGAAAAGGATGTTATTATCGCGGCACAAGCCTTCAACAGCTTTTAAGTACCCTTTAGGCGGAATGATAATACCGCTTTCGCCCTGGATTGGTTCAAGCATGATAGCAGCTGTGTTTTCATTGATAGCATTCTTAATAGCTTCAAGATCACCATATTTGACGTTAATAAAACCAGGTGTAAATGGACCAAAATCCTGTTTATATAATTCAGTTGAAGTAAAGGAAATAATGGTCGTTGTTCTTCCGTGAAAATTCCCATCAGCTACAATAATTTCCGCTTTATATCGCGGGATATTTTTGGTTACATATCCCCATTTTCGGGCAACTTTTATCGCTGTTTCAACTGCTTCAGCACCGCTGTTCATGGGCAATGACAGCTCGTAACCTGTCATGTCTGAGAGCTTTTTATATAACAACCCGAGCTTATCATTACGAAATGCCCGGGATGTGAGTGTCAGGTTATCCAGTTGTTCAATCATTGCCTGCTTGATCTTTTGATGGTTATGGCCTTGATTTAAGGCAGAATAAGCGCTCAAACAGTCAAGATATCGGTTTCCCTCAACATCGTAGACCCATACACCTTCACCTTTGCAAAGAACAACATCGAGTGGATGGTAATTATGAGCGCCAAACTCGTTTTCGAGGTCGATAAAATACTTGCTTTTGGACATCTTAATTGCCTCCAACCACTAACTCAGCTAAGATTGCTCTTTGAGCATGCATGCGGTTTTCCGCTTGATTGAATAATCGAGAATGAGGACCATCTGCGACTTCATCTGTAATCTCTTCGCCACGGTGTGCTGGGAGACAATGCATAACAATTGATGTGGTTTTTGCTAAATTCACCAGTTCTTGATTTACCTGGAATGGTGGAAAGACTTTTCTACGATGATTTTCTTCCTCTTCTTGCCCCATACTTGTCCATGTATCGGTATAAATGACATCTGCATCTTCAGCAGCAAATTTGGGATCTCTGGATAGGGTCACAGACCCACCAGATAGCCGTGCAAAACCTTTGCACAGTTCAATATCTGCATCAGGCATGTCATATCCTTCAGGGTTGGCAATTCGGAAATTTGCTCCGAGTTTGGTGACGACTTTCATCAAAGAAACTGCAACATTATTTCCATCCCCTATATATGAAATAGTCAAGTCTTTCAAGCTACCAAAAGCCTCCCTAATTGTTAATGCATCCGCCATCGCCTGACAGGGATGATTGTAATCACTTAAACCATTGATTACCGGTACTTTTGACCATTTCGCAAGTTCAAGGATATGTTGATGATCGAAAACCCTGGCCATGATCATATGAACATATCCAGACAAGACTCGTGCAACATCCGCTATGGATTCACGCTTTCCAAGTCCAATTTCCTTTGGAGATAAATAAAGGGCATCTCCTCCCAACGTACGCATGGCCATATCAAAACTGACCCTGGTACGGAGGCTAGGTTTTTGAAAAACCATTGCAAGTACTTTGTCTTTGAGAATTGGTTTGGATTGCCCATTTTTCTGTTCACTTTTAAGTTGAAGGGCGAAATTAATCAGGTATTCAATTGCATCAGAAGAATAATCGGCAATGTCAAGAAAATGTTTCATTTTTTCTCCTATAGTTGATGGTCACATATTTTAATCGAGAGATTTCCGTTGGATGTCTGTAAGGCTCACGACCTTTTCTTCGTTGCGGAGGAATCTAACGCCAAGCAGTATCGTACTGATTTGAGCTGTACCCAGGCTGAAAAATGTGCCTGAAATGAATATACTCATGAGTGTGAGGATTAATGGTAGGTTGTCTTGAATGGCCTTTGTTCTATTGTTAAGTTTTTCCAAAGTCGCCTGATAATCCATTAGAACTGACTGTGCGTCTTCTAAATCATCGTCCAGAAGCAGAACCTCTTCAGTTAGATTAGAGAGATCTGTTTTTAAGGTGTCTAATCCTCCTGTTGTTTCGTTCAATCCTTGTTCAATATCTTTCAAAGAGTCTGGAATATTCTCAAAACTATCAGCTACTTGCGCGAGGCCAATATGCAGGGGAACTTCTGGTTGGTAATCAATACCAATAAGTGGAATCGCTGCAAGGAATGAAAGGGTCTTATCTATGAGTTCTGCGCTTGTTGAGGATGATGCCAGTGCGATCTGTGTATCGTTAACTGTTAGACGGAGGTCATCACCTATCAGGGTCGCAGAAGTATCCAAAGATTCAGATATGCTGTCAAAAGTACCGTCCAGGTTGTCAAATGTGGTTACGATTGTTGTCAAGTTGGTCTTTGCGTTTTCAATAGCACTATCCATCACAATGAGGCCATCGCCTGTTGTGAGTAAAGTCGTATTGAAGAGGTCTAACATCTCCGAAAGAGATCCATTGATGCGAGATTTCACAATCCAGGGGGTGGCAATACCCACTAAAGAGAAAAGAAGTCCAAACGATCCAATCAATATTAGAAAGTTGCTCATACGTCGTCTGCTATTTGTTTTATTCATTACATCTTTTCCTCAAAATTCTTCTTTACAGTTGCAAAGATAGCTTCTTGAATTTGCCACATTTCTTTTTTTGTTTCTTGAGTATCATGGTCAAACTCTAATAAATGAAGCGTACCATGAATTGCCAGAAAGGCACATTCTTCATCAATCGATTGGTTATTTTCTGCTGCTTGTTGTTTTGCTTTATCTAAGGAAATTATGATATCGCCCAGGTAATATCTGCCTGTTTCTGGGTTAAAAAAATCCTGATTAAATGATAAAACATCTGTTGAGTTATCTATAGAACGAAATACTAGGTTTAACCGGTGAATTTCAGCATTGTTTGTGAGACGAAGTGTTAAATCAACCATCTGCCTATCAAAT
Source organism: uncultured Candidatus Brevefilum sp. (assembly GCA_964441045.1). Taxonomy (GTDB): domain Bacteria; phylum Chloroflexota; class Anaerolineae; order Anaerolineales; family Anaerolineaceae; genus Brevifilum. The sequence goes on along the minus strand of CAYTXE010000011.1, from coordinate 14,621 downwards.
TTCGCCAGTGTTGTTGTAACAGCGAATTTGATCATTTCCCGATTTATTTCTTGTAAAGGTTGTGTTTTATTTTGTAAATCGATCATAACCATGCAGCGAAAATTTATCTATCTCCCGATAATTCATGATTTATTGTCTTCATTATCCAAATCTGGATATTTCATGCGTGGGTGATATGTTCCGTTGAGAGTTCGACAAAATGAGTTTTTCACGTCCTGTAAATCTTTAAGGGTCAGGTTTGTATCATCCAATTGATCGTTTCCTTGATAGAAGTCAAATACAGTATCAACCAGGGATCGAAGTTCTTCCTCGTTTTTTGGAACTTCAGCTCTAGCACGAGCCTCAGTACCATCTGCAAGCATTAAGAGAGCCGTCTCCCTTGATTGAGGGCGAGGTCCGGGATAGGTGAATAAAGATTTGTCAACTTTACTGGGGTCACCGGCTTGTTCAACAGCTTGTGAATATTGATAATGTGTATACATTGTGCCATGATGCTCACGAATGAAGTCAATGATCCTGTTGGGTAGATGGTGTTTCTTAGCAATTTCAACACCATCTTTGATGTGTCTGATGATAGTCTGAGCGCTGATCACAGGGTCAATCTCATCATGAGGATCGAGTTCTGTTCTTATTTGATTTTCGATAAAGAATTGGGGATTAAGAATTTTTCCACAATCATGATAAATTGCCCCAACTCTGACAAGTAATCCATCCGCACCGATTGCTTCTGCCGCTTGTTCCGCAAGATTGGCAACCTGCAATGAATGCTGATAACTTCCTGGTGCATTTCTCAGCATTTTTTTGAGCAAGGGGTGATCAGGACGAGATATATCAAGGAGCTGCAATGTTGTGGTCATTCCTAGAAGCTGGGAAAACATATATTGTAATAACAAGGTTAGCCCAGCAGAGCCAATGCCATTAATGAGCGACGCACCGGAGAGTGTAGCTATTCCAATCCAATCGGTAACAGTATCAGGCAGACGAAAACTAATAATGATGCCAATTCCTGCAATGCCAATAGTTATGCCCGCAATGAAAAAGGAAGCGATTTGTTTGGCCTTACCCAATGTTAATATGCCAAGAATGGCTGGAATTAGGTAATATATTGTTAAGTCCAATCCGTTTGTCATACCATATGCGGTCATGACAGCCAGAATCATCGAGAAAAACGCTGCAACTTCAAAGTTGAAGATGACGAATAATGTTAGGCTGAAGGCTGCTAAGGGAAACACATATGGTACGACCGTACGCCCAATGATCAAAAATCTGGCTAAAGCAAGGAAGACCAGGAATGTTACTGCAATCAAAAGGTTGGCTTTTAAAGGAAATAACAGACTATCTTTACGGATGTAGAAGTATAAAAATACCAGACTACTGATCAATATTGTCAGGACTGCGGCGCCGATAATCTCACTCGTGCGGTCGCTGGCTTGAATAAGCCCATACCGCTGCAAAGCCTCCCATTCAATATCTCGGATGATTTGCCCCCTTCGTATCAATGTTTCACCTGTAACAAATGAATGCGTAACAGGTTCAATGGCTTGACGCACCTCAGTTATTGCTGCTTCCGTTTGTTCTATACTGAACAAGCTGTTTGGAACGATAAATGGTTCAACAAGTTCAATAACGATATTTGATTGATCTACTGGCAAAGAGAAATCAATTAACGAGGGGATGTTTCTTTTAGCAGCATATATATCGTTTTCCCTCAATGTATTCCGCATGATTTGTTCTAATACTGAGGTCGCTTCAAGTTGTATCGCATCCCAGCTTGCCTCACTGATTTGAAGTACCTGGGTTGTTGTCTCCTCGGAAAGTTCAATGTTTTCAATTGCATGAATATCAGCCAATTTATCGTTTGAGGTCGCATAGCCATCTTGGCGAACAGTCGTAATAAAATACAATACCGTTCGTAACTGTTCTACTTGATGTCGGCCTATACTGGGGTCAGCAGGCGAATATACGGGATCAACAGCATTCTCGGCTTCCATGCGTGATTGTTCTGTAAGAACTTCGCTTTCAAAAGATAAAGAATAAGGTGCAAGAATATCCTGTGAGGCAACATCACCAATTTTCATAGGAAATGAAGATTGGTTGAAGGCGTCTGGAAGAATTAATGTCAAAAAGGCAAGAATCGCAGATATAATCAAGATAACTATCTTGAAAAATCCTGGATGAATTAATCGATTCTTGATTTTGGGTTTATTTGTCATACAAGTTAATCATTTTGAAGCACATTGCGAACAATTCTACTGGCATCCTGACCAGAAGCGCGCCCCTTCAGTTTAGGCATGAGATTTTTCATTACGTTTCCCATATCCTTCAAATTTTTTGCGCCAACTTCTTCGATCACGTCATATGTGAGTTCTTCAAGCTCTTTTAGGCTCATTTGTCGCGGTAGGAACTTGGAGAGTATTTCCATTTCCTTTTTAGCTTGTTTGATTAAATCATTACGATCCACTGTTTTTGCTTCGATAATTATGTCTTCCCGAGTTTTTAGCTCTTTTTGTAGAATGCTTAGAATCCGAGAATCATCAACTTCGACACCCTCATCCACTTCAACAAGTTTAATAACAGATAGAACCAACCGCAATGTTCGTTTTGAATCTCTATCTTGAGCCTTCATGGCTGTGGTCAATGCACTTTGTAATGTGTGTTTTAAAGTCATAGAATAGATTATACCTTTACTTCTTGAGTTGATTGACCATTAAAACTATGGATCGTTTGTGATTCACTCTCGCAATCCTTAGTTTATTTATTATTTTTTCGTAGATATCCTTTGTCCTTTTTACAGCAGCCCAAAAAGCAAATACGAAGTGGGGGCCTGATTTAGGTGAATCACATATGGGCGTGGGAATCGAGTGGCATCATTGGTTTGAGGAAATTTGAAAGAACTGGAAGGACCGCAACAAACTCCAATAAGCCAAATATTTTCCCTGATTAGATTCGGATGATTCATAACCTTTACATCATCATGAATGATCTCACTTGCTGATGAGATACTTGATGCAGCCAGCCATAGTTTTACATAATTACTTTAGCTGTAGAAATCTTGCCAGGAATGTGTAATACGTCCAAATGATGCCTCCCGTGCGATGTTATGCTGTTACAGCATGATGGCTATTAATAATTTTATCTTCTTGTGCTTGTGCTTGAATATATAAGAATTCTTGAGTGAACGAATTATTATCAAAATGGAAATGGTCGTGACCCATTTTGTTAATTATTCTATCCTGTCTGATATTTGTTTGATGATTGATTGAAGGGCTTTTCTTGAAAACTGACTTACTAATGCCTTCTGGGTGATTTCGATATGATATCTTGTTTTCATATCAGGGTTCAATAAATAAAAACTCTTTCAATGATTCAAGTGTCTTCGTACCAATTCCCTCAATATTTAATAGTTCTTCCAATGATGAAATCGTGCCGACCTGCTCCCGGTATTCAAGAATATCAGCAGCTTTTACTGGACCAATGCCAGGGAGAGATTCAAGGGCTTCTTGCGATGCCTCGTTCAGATCGAGAGGATAATCAAAAACAACTGCATCTCCCATGTAGGCGTTCAATGGTGCATTACGAGCAGTTTCTGGGATGGGTTCATCGATAGTGGGGATGAAAAAATAATCTCCATCATGCAATAATGCAGCACGATTAACTCTTTCAACATCTGCTTGTTGAGTTAAACCACCCGCTGTGTCGATTAGATCACCTAACCGTGTAGATTTTACCATAGCATATATGCCGGGAGCAGCGATTTTCCCTTCAATTTGCACTTGGATGGGTGATTCTGTTGCTGTGGATTTTGGAAGTGTTGTCTTTGTAAGTGTTGGCGCAGGTTGTAGAATGATTGGGGTTCCGCGCTCAGGTTGTGAGATGAGTAAAATTGCCCCGGTTGCCAGGAGCCCAATTAACACTCCCAATAAAAGATAACGCAAATTTGTCAAATTTTTATCCTTAAGAATGTTAGACTAATTCTCTATAGATGCGACTTCAGCTTCCATTTTGGTCATTTCTTTGAATGCCTGAATGGAGACTTCTAACATTTTAAGTGAGGGCTCCCTTGTGGTCATTCGCTGTAAAGCAAGGTTAGGTTTAATGATGAATTGAACAAATGGTGAATCTATATATTTTGAAAGCATTCGGATATATTCATAAGACACCCCAGCAAGGACTGGGATCATTAGCAGACGCGATAAAAGCCGCCAAAGTAAGGGTAAGGGGCCTAATAATGAGAAGACGATTATAGATAAAAGCACCAACGTGAGCAAAAATGAGGTGCCGCAACGTGTGTGCTGTACAGAATAAGGTTTAACATTATCCGGCGTCAGCTCTACGCCATCCTCAAAAGCATTGATTGTTTTGTGTTCCGCACCATGATACATAAAAACGCGATTAATTTCCGGCATTTTTCCAATTGCCCAGAGATATCCAATTAATAGGATCAATCTAAGGACCCCCTCAATAAGATTGCTGATCCAAGGGGATACTTGTGCATAATGTTCAAAAAGACCTGAGATCAGTGCGGGTGTGAGAAAGAAGAAGCCGATTCCAATGATCAAAGATAATGCTAGTGTGAAGTAAAGTTGGGGTCCTTCAAGTTTCTCCTCTTCACCTGTTTGCACATTCGCAGATAGTGTTAGGTAGCGCATACCCAATCCTAAGGCATCCCACAATACAATCAAACCTCTCAAGAATGGAATTTTCGATAAATTGCTCGTGTATATACCTGTTAAATTCTCTTTATGAATAATGATCTCATCATCTGGAGCTCGATTTGCCATAGCCACAGAAGATTTACCCCGCATCATTACACCTTCGATGACTGCTTGTCCGCCGTATGATGGTAATTTATCTGTCATAATAATATTGTCTTTCTACCTCTTAGAAACTTAAAAAGAATCTGATTAATGCTTCAACACCTTTCCGGTGTGTGGGCAGGTGCATTCTTTCATTTGGTGAATGGATTTTATCATCTGGAAGACCAAAGCCGGTGATGACGGAATCAATCCCCAGGATTTCTTTCATCGCTGTGGCTACTGGGATGGAACCACCTTCACGTTTCATCAAAGGTTTTACACCCCAGGTTGCTTCCGAGGCATCAGAAAATTGGTCTAAACCTGTTGTTTGTGCTTCAGCGATATAAGCAGGTGCACCAGATAAGAAACTCAAATCCCATTTTACAGCCTCTGGCACGTGCGTTTCGAGGAAGGATTTCATGCTCTTATAAACTAAATTTGGATCCTGGTCAGGGACAAGACGTGTGGATATTTTTGCCATTGCATATGCTGGAATTATTGTTTTTGCCCCTTCATCGATATAGCCTGCGTAAATACCGTTGACATCAAGTGTTGGCCTTGCACCAACCTGTTCAACAGGTGAATAACCTTCTTCACCCAATAATTCTGGAACACCACTGATATCTTTGAAAAAATCCTTATCCATTCCGATTTTAGATAAAGCTCGCCGTTCCTCAATAGATAATTCGCGGACTTTGTCATAAAAACCAGGTAAAGTCACACGATGGTGCTCATCATGCATCTCCGCAATGACTTTGCAGAGGATATTCGCTGGATTCCCAACAGCACCACCAAAGATACCTGAATGTAGGTCAGCTTTTGGGCCAAATATCCTTAATTCAAAATAAGCCAACCCTCTTAAACCATATACAATCGTTGGTTTATCAGGTGCGAGCATCCCTGCATCTGTATTTAACACCAGATCGCTTTTAAGCATTGATTTGTGTTCTTCGAGGAAGCCATCCAAACTGGGTGAACCTATTTCTTCTTCACCCTCGATCAGTAATTTAATATTTAGGGGAAGGTCTGTTGTTTCAAGGATTGATTGAAGTGCTGATGTGAAAGCCCAAATCTGGCCTTTCATATCTGAAGCACCCCGCGCATAGACATAGTCATTGAGTATTTGTGGCGAAAAGGGTGGGGTCTCCCATTCATCAAGCGGGTCCGGAGGTTGAACATCATAATGCCCATAAAGCAGAACAGTTGGTTTTTCCATATCTTGTAAATACTCACCATAGACGATTGGATGGCGAGAAGTAGGAAAGGCTTGAACGTTCTGGAAACCAATCTTATTAAATTTCTTCACCAGGTATCCAGCTGCCTTTAGCATGTCATCTTTGTAATTGTCAGCAGTCGATATTGAAGGAATGCTCAAGAAGGACAGGAATTGTTGGAGAAGATTATCGTAATTTGATTTGTAATTTTCAAGGGCTAATTGTACGGATTCGTTTGACATCTACAGCCTTCCTTTTAAATATATTTACTGATTATAGACCATCTTGAACGTTTTCGTAAAAAAAAAATTAAATTGACGAAGTGGATTAGATCGACCATAATAATTCCCATATGTAATTCAATAAATAATACGTCAATATCTAATAATCTTCAGGAGTGTTTAATAATATGACTAAATCGAGTGAGAAACCAATTGAGAAGCATAATTTATTAATAATCGGATCTGGCCCGGCGGGTTTATCTGCAGCGATTTATGCAGCACGAGCAGAATTAAATCCAATCTTACTAACTGGGATGACATTGCATGGTCAGGTTTCCGTCACAGATGTGGTTGAAAATTACCCTGGATTTCCTGAAGGGGTCAGTGGTTCGGAGTTAGGGCAACTATTTCAAACCCAAGCTGAGCGATTCGGCGCTGAGATTGTAATGGATCAGGTAACCTCGGTAAATCTAAGCAAACAACCCTATATTATTGAAACTTATGGTAAGAAATATGAGGTGAAAGCACTTATTATTTCTACGGGCGCTGATCACAGAAAGCTGGGTGTCCCTGGTGAGCAGTCTCTAATAGGTAGAGGCGTCTCATATTGCGGGACCTGCGATGGATGGTTCTTTAAGGATAAGGATATAGTTGTGGTGGGTGGGGGTGACAGCGCCCTTGAAGAAGGATTGTTCTTGACCCGCTTTGCAAATTCTGTAACAATTATTCATCGTCGCGATGAACTCAGGGCTGGGGCTATACTTCAGAAAAGGGCTTTTAACAATCCAAAGATCAAATTTATTTGGGATACTGTCGTTACAGAGATCCTGGGAGAGGATTCGGTAGAAGCAGTTAACCTTAAAAATGTGAAAACTGGCGATGAGAATGTCCATGAAACGGAGGGTGTCTTCATTTTTATCAGTCATACGCCAAACTCAGCATTATTTGCAGATTATTTAGAATCAGATGACAAGGGTTATCTTGTTGTAAATAAAAATATGGAAACAAATTTGCCAGGTGTTTTTGCTGCCGGCGAGGTTGCGGATCCGGCTTTTAGACAGATTGTTACCTCCACAGGTATGGGTGCGGCTGCTGCAATTCAAGCCACACATTATTTTGAAAGCCTTGAAGAAGATAGGTAATATCCAACTTAACATAAAAGTCGGAGGTAATCAACCTCCGGCTTTTATTTTTACGGATTAAGGCGTTATGGATTCTGATTCGAAACGAAACCAGCTGAAAACGCGTTCCTGACTCTTTTCACCCGCAATTTCCCATTTCTCGCCGTCTTCTTCATCTGAGCTGACTTGCCGGGCAATATAAACGAACCAGCGGAATATGTGGGGTTGACCATCATCTGTCAGCAAGGTTGAGGGAACAATGAATGAAGTTTCGTTGACATATTCAATAATTGCCTCTTTATTCTCACTCGTAAGATCAGTGATTGTAACAGCATAGGATTCATTGGCGTCCAGTTCACCGACAGCTGCCCATTGTAATGTGATAGTTTCTGTACCTGATGTGAAAGAGGTGCCATCAGCGGGAAGTAAGAGATTTGGACCAGGATATGGTGGCAAAGGTGTTGGCGTAGGCGTGGGGCCTGGAGTGGGTTCACGTAAACACAGTGGAATGATCAATGTCTGCCCTTCATACACGGTATCATTTATTAATCCATTATATTCACGGATTGTTGCCATTGAAACATCGTAAGTATCTGCAATTCCACTGAGTGTGTCATTGGTTGCAACCGTGTAATTGATCGTCTCACATGCTGCTTCAGTTTTCTCCAGGTTACTCAAGGTTGCAGTTGGTTGCGGTGATGCTGTGGGTGTAGGTTGGGGGACCATCAGGACCTGTGCTTCATACAATTCGCAATTTGCTGAAAGGTTGTTTTCCAGGATAATGCTTTGAACGGAAACGCCAAATGCAGCTGCTACACTGGCACAAGAATCTCCTGGATTGACAGTATATTCTAATGGGGGTAAGGGGGTCCAGGTTGGTGCCAACGTGGGTGTGAGAGTGATTGTTGGCGTCACTGTTATTGTTGGGCTAGGCGTTGTTGTATTAGAATCGGGTGTTATTCCAGCAATATCTTCAGGTGTTGGCCCTGGTCTTAAGATTAAAAAGACCACAACTGTACCAAGCGTGATGAATAAAGCAAGTAATCCTAATGCTGCCGGTAAGTTCAGTGTAATTTCCGGCAATCTTTTGGCACGCACCTCGGGGGTTTTTTTTATGCCATCGGGTGCTTCAAATTCAGTACCGCAAACAAGACAGCGGGGAGCTGATTTATTCAAGCGAGTGCCACAAACGGGGCATAGTTTTGTTTTTGAATTGTTTGTTTCAGAGCTCATAATATTTCTGGACTAGTATACCTCATGCTTTCGTTAATGGGCAATATTCAGAATTTAATTGTCAGAATTTAATATCACTGTCCAGACTAATTCGGGATGGTATAAATAAACTATGAAGCATAGTATATATATTCACATCCCTTTTTGTCGCCACAGATGTAATTATTGTGATTTTGTGACTACTGCAGGTGAACAAGCATATATACCTGTATATGTGGACGCATTAAATAAGGAGTTTCGCGTAGTTAACAATAAAAATAACAGGATTTGGGTGCATTCTATCTATTTTGGTGGGGGGACACCTTCATTGATATCGGTTTCTCAATATAAAAATCTCCTGGATACGATAAAATCTCATTATTTACTGACTGAGGATTGTGAAATATGTCTCGAGGCAAATCCCGGAACGTTGTCGGCTAAGTACTTAGGTGGCTTGAAAAGCCTGGGATTTAATCGCATCAGTATAGGAGTCCAATCAACTGATCCATTTGATCTCAAACGATTGGACCGAATTCATACCATTGAGGATGTTTTGAGAAACATTAGGAACATCAAGCAAGTGGGACTAAACAATCTCAACATTGATTTAATCTTCGGTTTGCCGTGGCAAAGCTTGGAAAGTTGGAAAAATTCACTTGAAAGGGCAATTCACTTACATCCCGAGCATTTTTCTTTATATTCTTTGTTGATTGAGCAGGGAACCATTCTCTATGATTGGAATCAGAAGGGGTTGATCAAACCACAGGATCAGGATTTGGAAGGGGAGATGTATGAATGTGCTATGATCATGCTTGATAGGGCAGGTTATGATCATTATGAGATTTCTAATTGGGTTAAGAGGGACCCAATCAAGGATTATCGATGTCGCCACAATCTTCAATATTGGCTTAATATGCCTTATCTGGGTTTTGGTGCAGGTGCTCATGGTTATGTAAAGGGGATACGGATGGTGAATACATCAGATATCTTTGATTATATTAAACGGATTAATCGGGTAGTCCCATCCAATCTAAGGTTTCCACAATCGCCGGCAAATGTATCGTCTACTTTTGTTGATAGATACACTCAGATGAAAGACTTCATGTTGCTTGGACTTCGACTGATTAATCCGGGTGTGTCATCAGAGACATTTGCTGAGTGGTATGGTGAGTCTGCGGCGGATGTGTTTGCAGATGATATTGAGCAGCTCCTCAATCAAGGTTTGGTTAAATGGTGGGGGGATGGCCAAACTTTCTTAAGATTATCTAAACGGGGAGTAATGGTTGCCAACCAGGTTTTCATGCATTTTGTTTGATTAAATAACAGACACTCTGGTTCCAAAACCAGTACGATAGATTTCATGTGGACCACCCACAGGATCAACCCATCGAAATAACCATTTTGCTTCGTGGTTACGCATATTAATACAACCGCTGCTTTGAGGAACACCGTAATTATTATGCCAATAGGTGCCATGGGTGGCAATACCTTCTTCGAAAAAGCAGGACCATGGGACACCAGGTAAAACGTAGGCATAGATATCATTTCGTTTCGTTCCACCCATATGTTTTGAAGGATAAGTCGATTGAATTCGAAACTCACCTGGGGGAGTTTGCTTTTCAGGCGTCAATGCACCGCTGGCGATGGTTGTCTTCATCGCTACAACATCTCCTTCATAGGCGGTTAATTCCTGTCGTGAGATGGAAATTTCAACTCTTTTTTCTCCTGGTGGGAGATCCGGGGATATAGGATCAAATTCTGAATCATCCAAGATACGCATATTTTCGGCTGGTACAGCGTACTGCAGTAGTCGATCTAATTCGTTCTGTAATTGGTACCAGGGCTGTCCATCTGGCCCGGTGATAATGTCCTTTATCCAGTGGGTGGTTTGATAATAGAGTCGGAAGACTGGCTCCCATCCTGTAAGTTGTGAATATCGCAGGGCAGTTGTGTAAGGAACTGTGATCTCCCCCAGCTGCAAATTTTCTTTTATCGTGTCAACAACAGGATTATGAATGTATTGTACTTCTTGTAGATATGCTCTGTGAACAAAGCCTCCCCAAACACGATACCAGATAGGGTTATACTCAGGACCAAACTCAGACTCGATCTCGCCATATACATTGATCAAATCATCTTTGTATCGCTGGTAAAGAATGAGGCTTTCTTCACTCGGTTTCTTATGGATGCTTACAGAAGTAATTTCGCCATCCTTGGCAAGTTTACCCACACGCATCAACCTGCGACGAATATTCAGACGAAGGTTGTCTATTAGTGGGTTAAATGCGAGGGATCCAAAACTTAACCCAGCAAGTTTCACGAAATTTCTGCGAGAAAAGGTCTTATTTGTCATATCTGGAATGACACATTGTTGTTATTAATCGTAATCTTTAGGTTCGATTTCGGCTACAGATTTCACGATATGTGTCGGTAAATATGGGTATTTATCGATCATAGCCTTTTTAGTCACACCGCTTAGTACCAGGATGGTTTCCATACCGCTAGTTACACCAGCGATTACATCTGTATCCATACGATCGCCGACCATGATGGTATTTTCAGAGTGCACATTCAGGTAATTTAATGCAGTGCGCATCATCAAAGCATTTGGCTTGCCAATGAAGAGAGGAGTGATGCCGCTGGCTTTCTCAATTAGTGAGGCCATTGCACCACATGCTGGTACCAATCCACCTTCACTTGGACCAGATGGATCAGGATTTGTTGCAATAAAACGGGCACCATGATCGTGGATTAAACGGATTGCTTTTTTGATCATTTGAAAATCATAAGCAAGTGTTTCTCCTAATACAACGTAATCAGGGTTAATATCTGTAATCACATACCCAATTTCGTGAATGGGTTCAGTTAATCCACTCTCACCTAAAACAAAAGCTTTGCCATCAGGCCGTTGTCGGTGCAAGAAGGCTGCAGTAGCCATCGAAGATGTGAAAATACGTTCCTCTTCTATGTTAATCCCAATTTCCTGCAGGCGATGAGCGAGGTCTCGCGGTGTGTACAGGGGATTATTAGTGAGGATTAAGAACTCACGCTTTTGCTTTATAATTTTTTCAATAAACTTTTCAGCACCAGGGATCAATTTTTTCCCATGGATCAATACGCCGTCCATATCAATTAAATAATTTTTCATGTTAATTCTTTCACTAAATTTCTATATAGATCTTTCAATTTTGCAATATCTTATTGTAACGTAAAGTGAACAAACAAATTAGTTAATTTTAATCTTCACATATAATTTTTCAATATGAAGACATAAAAAGTCACTGTGTTTGTGAGAACACAGTGACTTAGAGTTTTTGTTTTCAGTTATTAGTTAATTCTCTTTTAGTATGATTCGGGCATCAACTATTTTCACACCTTTACCCTCTTCATATACCAGAACAGGGTTGGCATCGGATTCTGATATCTCGTCAGCAAGGTCAGTGACCATGAATGCGTATTTTGCCAGTACTGAAGCCAGAGCTTTTTTGTCGCGAGGAGCTTCGCCACGAATGCCATCCAAAATACGAGCGCTACGAATGCCATCCAACATGAGTGAAGCTTCTTTTTCTGAAATTGGTGCGACACGGAAGGTGACATCTTTGAGAACTTCCACAAAAATGCCGCCTAAACCGAACATCACGGTAGCACCAAAAGTAGGATCGTTTACAGATCCGATGATAGTTTCAGTACCCCAGGGAGCCATCTCCTGGATCACAATGCCGTGAATGTCGGCATCAGGTTTGTATTCCCTAGCATTCTTTAGAATCGCATGATAGGTCTCTCTAACCCCAGCCTCATCCTTGATATTGACCTTTACACCCCCCGCATCAGATTTATGAAGGATATCAGGTGAAACGATCTTAAGGACTAATGGATAGCTGATTTCTTCTGCCAATTTGACAGCTTCTTCTTCGCTTTTGGCAATTTCAGTTCTCACGGTAGGTAATCCATATGCAGAAAAGATTTTCTTTGATTCGATTTCTGTTAAACCTGTTCGTTTATCAGCTCGAACTTTGGCAATGATTTCACGGGCTTTTATCTCATCAACATCGTGATTGTTATCAATTACATCAGCTTTCATCATCTCGAGTTTGGCATATTCATGTAATGTGCCCATCGCTTTGACTGCGAGATCAGGCGCGTTGTAAGCTGGAATGCCGTTTTCAACAAGCCACTGCATAGCTTTATCGGAGCGTTCACCTCCGACAAAAGACACCGTAACCGGTTTATCAGTGATGCCTGTTTCTGTAACGGCTTTATGGATTGATTGGGCGATTTCCATTGGGTCGGTCATGGCGGTTTCACAATAGAGGACAACCAAACCATCTACCCAATCGTTTGAAAACGAAAATTTTGTTGTGTCATGGTACCAATCATTGCCAGCCATACCGGTTAAATCAACCGGATTCTTTGCAGAGCCAAAAGACGGCATGTGTTTTTTTAATTCTGCCTGAACAGATTCGGGTGCAAATTTGAGTGGAACACCAGCCTGTTCTGCAGAGTCAGTCGCGAGCACACCGACACCTCCGCCGTTGGTGAGGATCAGGACATTTTCACCTTTCATTGGAGGTTCCAATGAGAGGGCTAATGTGCAGTCAAAGAGATCACTAAGGTCTGTTGCCTCAATGACTCCTGCTTGTTGGAACGCAGCGCCATAGATTTTGTGGGCACCGGCTAAGGATCCAGTATGAGATGCAGCTGCTGCAGCACCATGTTCAGAAACGCCAGCCTTTAATACAACGATGGGTTTTGAAGCCTTGGCACTTTCTTCTATGAATCGGCGTCCGTCTTTTAAACCTTCAATGTATAAAGAGATGCATTTTGTATTTTCATCTTCGTTCAACCATGAAACCATATCACCGAAATTCACATCAGACATGTTGCCAATTGAGACCAATTTGTCAAACCCAATATGTCGGGTATAAGTGATAGCGTCTATGGCGATGAGAAGTGCACCACTCTGCGAAACGAGGGATGCTGATCCATTTAGTGGAAGAAATGGTGCAAATGAAGCATTAAGTTTGTCCGAATTAGAAAGCGTACCAACAACATTCGGCCCCAAAATTCGCATGCCATATTCATGTGCAACTCGTACCAATTCCTTTTCCAATTCGGTGTCACCGACTTCAGCAAACCCTGATGTAATCACAATGAGACCCTTAATGCCTTTTTCCCCGCATTCTTTCGTTACATCCAAAACATATTTTGCTGGAACGGTGATAGTTGCAGCGTCCACATGATCAGGAATATCCAATACGGATTTATACGCTTTTAGGCCTAAAATTTCATCTGCTGAAGGATTAACAGGATAAATGCCACCTTCATAGCCGCTCTCAATTAGGTTCTTAACAACAGTATGTCCAATTTTTCCCGGTTTAGTCGAAGCGCCAATTATAGCAATCCCTTTGGGCCTGAGAAGACCGGTCAGTACTTCATCCACAAGTTCCTCCTAAAAAGATAAAAATGATTAATGATTATGTTCGAAATAATCAAAATTTCGACCTTGGGAATTGTACCTTATAATTGAAATAAGTCATCCGGAATATGACAATCATCTTATGATTCGTTGTGAAATATCGTGAATGAATTAGGAAAAATGAAGATCATACCTGAATTATTCTGCAACCGGGTACTCAAACAGCACGGTCAACAGGGGCAAGATGCCTGTGAAATAATGGCAGCTTCGATCAATGCTGTTGACCCTTACCTGTCTGTTACAGCACACCTACATATAATTGATCGGTTATTTCGCGTTAAACAATATCAAAGGGCTTTTCTAATTGGTTTTGGGAAGGCCTCGGTTCCTATGGCAAAGGCGATCATCGATAGCCATAGTGATAAACTGGTTTTTGCGAAAGTGATTACCAAAGACAAGAAATTTAGCGTTGATGAAGGTTACAAAGGAAAGCTGCAGGTATATTTTGGTGGACATCCTGTGCTCACAACAGAGTCAATCATCTCAACCCAAACAATCCTTTCCAGTTTTCCTATATTGACAATGAACGATTTGGTGCTTATTGTAATCTCAGGAGGTGGTTCAGCGCTTTTCACAGATCC
>CAYTXE010000010.1:0-37829 GCA_964441045.1 uncultured Candidatus Brevefilum sp. | reverse complement strand
TCTGATAAAATTTTTTCATTATCAAATGTTTCTATTTCAGCCCTATAGTATTGATCATCTTGCTTCAGGTAATCAGTACAATATTGATTGCAATTATCCGAAACTTCAGATAATAAGAAATTACTTCTCAAATAAAATCCTGCCGCAGGAAGGACAAAAAACCAGTTGATTGGATGATCGGATCGATTGTTGATCTGCTGGTGTCAAGGCTTGACCGCATGTACTGCATCCACCTTCTGATACTTCTGAAACAGCGATTCCCCTTTTCTCTACTCTGAGCCGATCGTAAAGGGTTAGGTCTTCATAGGGGATAGCACCCAATACGGCTTCTTTCTCTCTCAACAGCCTTTCCATATCGTCCTGTAATCTTCCCTGTTCACCGAGTAATGAAGCATTCTCCTCAGCTGTGGTAGCTACAGCCTTTTTCAAAGCTATTTCTGCTTGCTTTTCATTCTTTTCTGCCTCTTCATTTTCGATCATGGCTTCAAGTTGTTCATCTTCCAATTGGTTGATGTAACGCTTGAGTGCTTCGGTTTCCATCTGTAGATCTTGTAATTCCTTTGGATTCTTAATTTTTCCACCAAAGAGGGCGGTTTGAACCAATTTTCTTTTGATCCTTTTTCCTTCAACCTTGTCTTCAATTTGATTTAATTTAATCCGAGTTGTTTTAACGTTCTTTTGCGCTTTTATGAGGACTATTTTTGCCCGTCTAACCCGTAAATTACTATTAAGTGCTTTATCGATTTGATTGAGTCGATCCTTAATCTTATCAATTTGAGAATCCAGTTTTTGTAATCGATAGAGGTTTAAGGTTTTGCTCATAAGTATTGGCCTTTCATGGTTTTCTTGTGATAAATATGAATCTAAGGAATGAAAAATGTCAGATTCGTTCTGTCACTTGTTTCATATTTTATCATTATTCATTCCAGGGTTTCGAATGAGATTTTGTATTTAATATTGCTATTCCCCGAGAAGTGAAGAAATGCGATAAAATTAGCAAAATTCGTTTTAAAACCATCTTTTTCTCATCAAGCAGGAGTTTAATAATGTCGGTTGAAATTTCATATGTTCAAAATCTTGGAGAAAAACTAAGGAAGAACCTCAATAAAGTAATTATTGGAAAAGATAAACCTACCACCCTGACCATAATCGCGTTTTTGTGCCAGGGGCACCTGTTAATTGAGGACGTTCCTGGTGTGGGAAAAACGATGCTGGCCAGGAGTCTTGCTAGGTCACTTGGCTGTTCATTCAAGCGAATCCAATTTACCCCAGATATGTTACCCAGTGATGTCACTGGTGTTTCAATATATAACCAGAACACCAAGGAATTTGAGTTTCGTCCAGGACCTCTAATGGCACAAATTGTATTAGCTGATGAGATCAACCGGGCAACTCCAAAAACCCAATCAGCTTTGCTGGAGGCAATGGAAGAGCGGCAAATGACCGTAGATGGGAAAACACATATTTTGCCTGTACCATTTATGGTAATGGCGACTCAAAATCCCATTGAGTATGAAGGCACATTCCCATTACCAGAGGCGCAATTGGATCGTTTCCTAATGAGAATTAGTCTGGGATATACATCTCTGTTCAATGAAATGAAGATTCTTGAACAGCAAAAACTCGTTCATCCAATTTTAGAATTAGGACCAGTCATCGATTTAGATGAAATCCTTACCGCACAAGAAATGATTAAACATGTCCATGTTTCATCACCTGTGGAGCGCTATATTGTTGAGATGGTCCGTGCAACAAGAGACCATCCAGATGTTTATTTAGGATCCAGTCCACGCGGTAGTTTGGGATTGTATCGAGCTGGACAAGCAAAGGCTGCACTAGAGGGGCGCAAATATGTACTACCAGATGATATCAAGTTCCTTGCTCCTACCATCTTACCGCATCGGGTCGTGATAAGTCCCGCAGCACGGTTGACAGATATTAATGCAACCAATACCATCAGGGAGATTATTGATACTCTCCCAGTTCCCGGTGGTGATTTGGGTGGTGGTGGCATGTGATAAAAGTCAGCCGGTCTTTTTGGTGGGTACTGGCGATTATCTGTGTGACCTTCTTTATATCACGCTTGCCTTCAACATCAGGTAATCCAATTTTCCTCCGATTGGTCATTGTAATGCTGATCCTACTGGTTGTGAGTTGTTTATGGTCAGTGTTTTCCATTATCGGGCTGGATATTCAAAGGATTAGCCGTGTTAACCGCAAACAGGTTGGGGAAGTCTTTACTGAGCATTTTGAGGTTATCAATCATTCTTTTATCCCAAAAGCCTGGGTGAAGATCTTGGATCAAGCAGACTTGCCCGGAAGGTCAGGTTCCCGCGTTCTTACCTGGATTGGTGGTGGTCGTTCACGAATTTATGTGGCGGATTCCCTATTGAAGAAGCGTGGTTGGTTTCACCTTGGCCCAACACAGATAGAGACGGGGGATGTTTTTGGGTTGTTCTTACTTCGTAAAATAGTGAAATCCCAATCGCGGCTTCTAGTCATTCCTTATACATTTATTATCCAGAATTTCCCTGCACCTTTTGGAATTTTGGCTGGAGGAAGAGCATTACGGCAAAAAACACTTGAGGTTACCCCTTATGCTGCTGGTGTTCGTGAGTTTGTACATGGTGATCCACTGAAAAGGATCCATTGGCCAATGTCTGCTAAGAAACAGAAGCTGATTGTAAAAGAATTTGAAAAAGATCCCTTGGCCGAGGTGTGGATATTTATTGATGCCCGAGAATCAGTTCATATACTTGGTAATAACAAACAGGGAATGGATCTGGAAGATTTTTGGTGGTTAAAGGAATCAAAAACATTTGAATTGCCGCCTGATACTGGAGAATATGCTGTTTCTATAGCTGCCTCAATTGCGAAATACTATATCAATCAAAAGCGGGAAGTCGGACTGGCATCTGCAGGTCAGGGATATTCAATCCTTCCAGCAGAACGTGGTGAAAGACAGTTGGGGAAAATTCTTGAGGCACTGGCTGTCTTGCACGTAGAAGGTGAGATGCCTCTGTGGGGTTTAATTAGCTCGCAATTAGCACACCTTGCAAGAGGAAGTACAATAATCCTTATCACACCATCTACCGACCAGAAGATTGTGACGTTCTTAATGGAATTTATTCAACGAGGATTGATTCCTGTTGTCGTTTTAATCGACCAGGACAGCTTTGGTGGTGAAGTTAACACATCCACATTAGAGGAGGGACTATCCGGAACAGGTATCCTGACCTTTGTTGTTCGGGAGGGGGATCCAATTAATTCAATCTTTGATCAACCAGAACACATATTTGATAAAAGGATCATGTTTCGAGGAATGTAGGTTCCATAAGATATTGAGTATCGCTTTGGTTATTTTGAAACTTCAAAATAAGCCTATTATCAAATTGAACAGATGGAGTCAAAAATTTCCTTGATTGATATGTTAATAGCCTAAAGGTAAACAGTTTGTGGTTAAAGATGAAAGCGTTAATTCATCCTATGGTATAATATGCCATATTATTTTGGTAATGTTTTCATTACCAATCTTGCTTAATAAGGAGTTTAGAATTGGCGTTTTCCCCTCTTAATTGGTTTTGGGGATTGTTTTCCCTCGATATAGGCATAGATTTAGGCACTGCGAATACCTTAATAAATGTCCGTGGAAAAGGTATTGTGATTAATGAACCTTCTTGGGTTGCTATAGAGAAACGCACTCGGGAACCGGTTGCAATTGGTACACAAGCTAAAGCCATGGTTGGACGAACACCGGCTAATATTGTGGCATTACGTCCTTTGCGAGATGGTGTGATTTCGGAATATGAGATCACCCTGGCAATGTTAGAGTATTTCATTGGTAAGGCTCACCAACAAAGTGTAGTTCCCCTCCCAAAACCCAGAGTTGTAGTTGGTATACCCTCTGGCGCAACTGAAGTTGAGAAACGGGCTGTGTTTGATGCGGCGATGGCAGCAGGTGCACGTGAAGTGATGATGGTTCATGAACCAAGTGCTGCAGCAATTGGTGCTGGTTTGCCAGTAAATGATGTCCAGGGAACGATGATTGTGGATATTGGTGGTGGAACGACCGAAGTATCGGTGATATCGATGGGGGGGATTGTTGTTTCGCGCTCATTACGCGTTGCAGGTGATGAACTTGATCAAGATATTATCAACTATATCCGGAATAAATATAACTTATTCATTGGAGAGCGCATGGCAGAAAGAGTAAAAATTGCCATAGGGTCCGCTTATCCAATGAAAGAAGAATTAACGATTGACGTGCGTGGAAGAAATCTGGTGTCGGGATTGCCAGAATCCATTGAAATCTCATCAATTGAAATTAGAGAAGCGATCTCAAGTTCAATTGCAGTTATCGTTAAAACCATTCATGATGCATTGGACGAAGCTCCGCCTGAGATCCTTTCGGACTTAATTGACACGGGGATTTGTTTGGCCGGAGGGAGTTCTCAATTAAAGAACATGGATGAGCGGTTGTCTGCTGATTTGCGATTGCGGGTTTGGGTTGCGGAGGATCCAATGACTTGTGTCGCACGGGGGTGTGGAATCATTCTTGAGAAGAAAGATGAATTTTCCAGTTTCCTAGTTGGCCTGGACCGAGAACCTGTAAAACGGACTTTGTCTTAATCCTTGATAAAATCATATCCATCGTCATGTACTATGAATTTCGATCCAGATGTGGAAATAAGGATCGGGTAATATGAAATTCCTTAATTCAAAAAATATCCAGGCGATTGTTCTAATCTTGGTTATAGCCGGTTTATTGGTTTTGGCCTTAAGTGGATACTTGACACCATTATTTAACTTGTCTTTGAACCCATTGATTTCCTTGCAAAGTTGGCTTTCTGTTCGGTATGTGTCCGTTAGGGATTTCTTGACCACCCCTGGAAATATCACTGAGTTGAGAGAACAAAATGCGATCCTTGAGTCACAGGTCACACAGCTTCAAACGCAACTCATTGAAATGGAAGAACGTTTGGGTGAGGCGCAGGTATGTTTTGCATTATTAGATTTTGGCAGGACAAACCCACAATATGATTATATTGCGGCGACAGTAGTTGGCCGTGAGATCAGTCCTTTTTTGCAGTACATTATTATTGATAAGGGTACTGAAGATGGTGTTTTATATGGGATGCCTGTTGTCATCCAACAAGGATTGGTTGGCCGAGTGGATGCTGTGATAGCTGGCGCTGCTCGGATAAAATTAATTACAGATTCAACATCTGTTGTGAATATCTACCTTCAATCTGCTGAAATTGAAGCACAGCTGCAAGGGTCCTTAACAGGTGATCTGTTTTTGGATATGATTCCTCTTGGTGAAGTTGTTAAACCGGGAGATGTCGTTTTAACCTCTGGTTTGGGAGGGAATTATCCTCCGAATATTTTCGTTGGCCAGGTTTTATCTACGCAAAACCGGGAAAACGCATTGTTTCAAACAGCATCCGTACAGCCCATAGTGGATTTTAAAAGTATCAATGCTGTATTGATAGTGAAAAATTTTGAAGCTATCGATATTTCACCATTGATCCCGGAGCAATGATATTGATCCCACATATTGTTTATGCTATATCACTATTGGTGGTTTTTATCCTGCAAACGACGGTTTTTTCACGGATAACATTGATTGCAGGAAGTCCAGACCTGATACTGCTGTTCTTGGCAGCATGGTCTCTCAATGAGCGAGCAAAATATGGTTGGGTATGGACAATAGTCACGGGCTTTTTGGTTAGTGCTGTATCAGCAATGCCTTTTTTTGCCCCTTTGATCGCTTATTTGGGTATGTTTATAATATCTAAAACGCTTCAGAGACGGGTTTGGAGGATCCCTATACTGGCGATGTTTATTGTTTCACTCCTTGGTTCTCTTTTCCAAGGCTTTATTTATGTGATCTTATTAAAGATAAACAGCGCTCAGGTTGGCTGGGGACAAAGCCTGGATACTGTTATTCTGCCAAGTGTGTTGATGAATTTAATCTTCACCCTTCCGATATTTGCTATTGTTAGCGAAATTGCAGGGCGAATATATTCTCTGGAGGAAGAAGTATGAACGTATTTCCTCAAAGAAAAAAAACTTTCGAAAAATGGCGCTACGTAGTGCTCTTTATTCTTGTTGGTACGATTTTTGGATTTTATGTATTGCGTTTATTTGATATTCAAATTTTGCAAGGATCAGATTTTCTTGTACAGGCTGATGAAAACCGTACACAGGTGATCAGTGAACCTGCAATCCGTGGAACGATTTACGATCGTAATGGCGTTGTGTTGGCACAAAATGTACCCTCATACAATGTTGTTGTTGTTCCAGGATATCTTCCTGAGGATGAAGGTGACATTCAGGCAATTTTCAGGGAATTGTCAGAATTAATCGATATCCCTGTCAGCAGGGGAGATACAGACGAGGAAACAGTCAGGAATTTTACGCCTTGTTATAATGATTTAGGGATTTCAGAAATCGTGTATATTGCTGATACAAACTGGCCTTATCAAGCCACAGCAATCAAATGCAACATCTCCAAGGATATTGCCATGGTTATCATGGAAAATCGTGAGGATTGGACCGGGATAGATGTTGATATCTCTTCTGTACGACAGTACCCAACCGGGGATCTAACATCAGAAATAATTGGATTTTTGGGACCTATTCCTGCCGTACTGGAAGAGTATTACGTCAATTTAGGGTTTGTCGCCAACAGGGACAAAGTCGGTTACGCAGGTGTGGAACAATCACTTAACGACACACTAGCTGGCGTCAATGGATCTCGAACAGTTGAAGTTAACGTGGCAGGTGAGATTATTCGAAATTTATCTGAACCGATAGAACCCATTCGGGGAAATGATATCTATCTCACCATCGATACACGGCTTCAAGCCATTGCCCGTGAAGCATTGATCAGTGAAATTGAATATTGGAATAATTATGCAGGGAAAACGCTTTCAAATAATGGGGTCGTTATCGCCATGAACCCGAAAACTGGAGAAGTATTAGCTCTCGTTTCATATCCAAATTATGAAAATAACAGAATGGAACGACTGATACCAGGCTACTACTATGAACAGCTAAGCAATGATCCCCAACGACCACTATTCAATCATGCTATTTCAGCGGAGTATCCTCCAGGATCAGTTTATAAAATGACATCCGCTTTAGGTGTTCTTAATGAAGGTGTGGTTACACCGGAATATGAAGTAGAATGCCCAGGAACAATTACTGTCATACAGCGATTTTATGAAAATGATCCAGGTACACCCAGGGAATTCGTATGCTGGGATCGTAATGGTCACGGCATGGTGAGTTATAAATGGGGTGTCGCCTATTCTTGTAACATATATTGGCATAAGGTTGCAGGTGGTTATCAGGACGAGATCCCTGATGGTGGACTTGGCATTTGGTTAATGAGTGAATATGCTCAAGCTCTTGGCTATGGAACAACAACGGGTATTGAATTGCCGGGCGAATCAGATGGATTGGTGCCTAATCCAACCTGGAAACGGATCAATTTAGGGGAAAATTGGGCGACTGGTGATACTTACACTGCAGCTATAGGTCAAGGGTATGTATTAGCAACACCACTCCAGGTATTAAATTCAATATCCACAATCGCTAACGGTGGAAAGTTGATGGATGTGACCCTCGTTGATCAAGTTGTGTCTGGAGATAGCACTGTACTGCAAGAGCTTACTCCAAGCTACCGCTGGGATATAACTGAGGAGCCGCTTATCAAACAATATGCCGGTAACGTCCCGACTGGAGAGGTAAATACAGTTGAACCTTGGGTTATTGAGCTTGCAAATCAGGCTATGCGGTTAGTCGTTACAGATGGAACAGCCAGTGATTATAATGGAGAAAGGCATAAAGAATTGTTCAGGAATGATTCGAGCAATTCCGCTGGTAAAACCGGCACAGCTGAATATTGCGACAATGTCGCTCAAGAGCAAGGTCTATGTCAATTTGGTGCCTGGCCTTCCCATGCCTGGTATGTTGGATATGCACCGTGGGATAACGCAGAAATTGCAGTTGTTGCCTTTGTTTATAATGGTACAGAAGGCGCAACATTGTCAGCTCCTATAGTACGTCGTGTGATTGATGCGTATTTTGAGCTAAAAGCAATTGATTCAGTTGAGAGGCCTTAAAATTTCACCCTTGATTTGCACATGACCTCATGTGATAGGTAATGAATTATTAAAATTCTGTACTATAACACTTTGCTCAGACCAGGACATTATTTCAGGAATATTTTGTGAATATATATTATTAGTGAAAATCTGGTGAAAATTGATAATCCTATTAAACCGCAGAATGAAATCGTTGGAAGGCTGACACAGGTTGAAAAATTTTTCGAATAAGATTCAGTGGCTAATAAGCACAAAGAATTGATGATTCGATTCTACTTCTGATTCAATATGAAGAACTCACGAAATATCTGGCAAAATTTTGATTTTTGGTTGTTTGGATCTGCTTTGATCCTTTCAATTTTAGGGATTGCACTGATCCGCAGTTCCATTGCGGGTAATGATGAGCTTGCTAACCATCCTCAAAGGCAAACAATTTTCCTTTTGATCAGTCTTGCGGTTCTGTTTATCGTTGCTGCAGTGGATTACAAGTATTGGATCACATTAATCCAACCCATGTATCTGGTGACGATGGGTTTCTTACTTTTTGTTTTTACTGCTGAAGCTCGATTTGGAGCGGTAAGATGGTTAGAGGTGGGGGAAATTTTTATTCAACCGGCAGAGATAGCAAAAATTGTGATTATATTAACTTTGGCGAATTATTTTGCCAATCATGTTAAAACCAGACTTGATCTAAAAACCATCTTACAAAGTGGATTGTTAGTAGGTGGATTGGTGATTTGGATTTTTCTTCAACCAAAATTGAGCACTACCATCGTGTTACTTTTCGTTTGGGCAGCGATGCTTTGGATCACAGGTATAAAAATAAGGTTTATTCTAATTGCCATAGGCATCGTGTTAATTGTGATATTTATTGGAGCGGTAACAGGATTCGCTTTCTTAGAAGATTATCAAAAAGACCGTATTACGAATTTTTTGTTTCCAGATCCTGATGCGAGATATGGCGAGACATATAATGTGGATCAAGCTTTGATTACCATTGGGACAGGAGGCTGGTTTGGTCAAGGATATAATCAATCCTCCCAAGTTCAACTCAGATTCTTAAAAGTCAGGCACACAGATTTCATTTTTTCTGTTTTAGCAGCGGAATTCGGTTTTGTGGGGGTTATGGTTGTTATCATTTTATTGGTTCTGGTAATCATCCGATGTTTTCACATTTCACAGATTGCCGCGGATACTTTTGGATCATTGGTGGCATATGGTTTTGGATTCTTGATTTTCTTTCAGACGGCTGTCAATATTGGTGTCAACATCAACGTGATCCCTGTGACAGGTTTAACTCTGCCGTTTGTCAGCTATGGGGGAAGTTCGTTATTGTCTTTGATGTTGGGTATTGGTATGGTGGAAAGTGTAGCAATGCGATCATCAGCAAAAAAGAATTAATCGACAATTACAACCAAGAAATTTCTTATTCACTTTTTGGTGGTGTCTTGATCAATAAGATCGGTAAACATATTCTCTCAAGAAATAAATTTTCCATCTGCGCACCGGTCAAGTTCTGCATATGCGGGAGGATGAATAATCCATTTTTTAATCCTTTAATTTTTTGTATAAATCGGCCGAGTGTTCGAGAATCATAGCATTGGAAGGATATATTGATATGGTTTTTTGAAGCCCATTCGCTTAGAAAGGTCTTTTTGGACTGTTTGTTATCCGGATCATTATCAAGGATCACAATAATAATCGTGTCGTCAGGGTCGATTAAGGATTTACAGGTTTCCAAGCTGATCATACCCAGAGTGGTATTTTCAAACAAGACAATCATCGGAAAGCCAAGTTGATTACCTTCTTCAACTAGAAGAATTGGTTTCATTTGTTCTTGAATAGTTGCTTTGGTGGTTGAGCCCAAACGTCCTGGTTGCATTGTGTTGGTGCCACTTTTCCCCATTACCAGTAAGTCATAATTTTTCATTTCATTGGCAATGATCTCACTAACTTTTCCGCGCAAAACCGCAAAATCACCTTGAATGTCTGTCTGATTAATTAATTTATTAAAGCTTCTGATAATCCATCTGGATTGCACTTGAATACCACGTGACATGTCATCAGATGAGATATCCCTCACGATCGCTGAATACTCTCCTACTTCCTGTCGAAATGGCATTTTTGCCAGACCTAATAACGTGATATCTTCAATAAATACACCATGAATTGCGGCATTGAAATGATCTGCCAATTGGATGGCTGCCTGAAGGGCTGCGAAGCTATGCCTTGAACTATCTAAGGATACAAGGATGCGATCAACGCAAAGGGTTTGGATTGCCTTATTCACTGTGGTTTCCACTGGTTTTCCCAAACTCTCTTAATTTTCTAGCCAAGTACTCCAATTTTCCCTTGACGATTGCATTAAATGAGTTAGCTGGATATGAACCATCTGCTTGCTTTTCTCCTGATTTGATACCTGTCAGTATCTCAATTCCTTCGTCTATGTGAACAACTGGATAGATGTGGAACTTACCTTTTTTGACTGATTCGATAACATCTCTGCGAAGCATTAGATGGGTGATGTTGGATTTTGGAATCAATACACCCTGATTTCCTGTCAGACCGCGCTGCTTACATATATCATAAAACCCTTCAATTTTTTGATTAACACCCCCAATGGCTTGTATTTGTCCATGCTGGTTGACAGAGCCCGTTACAGCCAAATTTTGTTTGATTGGAACTTCAGCAATTGCACTTAATAGTGCATAGAGTTCTGTCGACGAAGCACTATCACCATCAACACCACCATAAGATTGCTCAAAAACCAGAGATGCTGATAAACTTAGCGGAACCTCCTGAGCATAACGACCTTTCAGAAATCCTGCTAAGATCAATACGCCTTTGGAGTGAATTGGCCCTCCCATCTCTACCTCACGCTCAATATCGATCACTTGTCCTTTTCCAAGGCTAACTTGTGCAGTGATCCGAGTAGGCTTTCCAAACATGAAGGATCCCAGTGAATAAACCGATAGACCGTTAATTTGACCAATCTCTTCTCCTTCCGTGCTGATGAGATTGATATCCCTTAAGATTGATTCCTGGAATTTTTCTCTTAATCGATCTGCTCGCTGGATTTGGGTATCGATTGCTCTTTGTACATCCAAGTCATCCACAGTTTCGTGTCCATTTTCATTAGCCCAATAATCTGATTCAATAATCAAATCACTTATATTCTGAAGGTGAGTGTTCAGTCGTTCTGAATCGCTGGCTTGTCTGGCACTCTGTTCAATTAACCTGGCGACGGCTGAATTCTTGAAAGGTTTTGTTTTTGCATTCTTAATGACTGTGGCAATCAGTTTCGCGTAGAGTTCCTGGTTGGTTTCATCCCATTCAATCTCAGTTTCAAAGTCAGCTTCGACCTTAAATAGTTCTGAAAATTCTGGATCGTACTGGACAAGGAGATAATACAGAAGCCTCTCTCCAACCAGTGCAATCTTTAAATCTAATGGAATGGGTTCGGGTTTCAGTGAGACTGTACTGATCAGGCTGAGGGCTTGACCGATGGATTCAATTTCAATTTCCTTTGATTGTAGTGCTCTCTTTAAACCTTCCCAGGCATATGGTTGTGTCAGCAGTTTCCGAGCATCCAGGATTAAATATCCACCATTTGCCCTATGCATCGCACCGGGCTTTATCATTCGATAATCAGTCCTGAGCATCCCCATTTGTGCATAGTGCTCTACTCGCCCAATCAGGTTAGGATAAGTGGGGTTATTCTCAAAAATGACTGGCGCTCCCCTTCGTTCACTGTTATCAATGATGATATTGACTTTAAATTTCTCCATCAATGCTATCCCCCCGTTTTGCTGCCGTGAAATCATCTCAATAAAACGAGTTGGTTCCTGATCATTACTTGGAAGAAACTCATCCGTATTCTCCAAAACTTGATCCTGAATTTGATTAATATGTTCAACAATTTCATCATGATCATTGTATTTTTCGATTAATTCATTGATCAATCCCCCAATGGCGAAATTTGCCATTTCTTTGTTAATTCCTTTAATTTCTTGCTTGGCATCACGCTGCCAAACCGGTGCTTGTAGAAGGATTTTTTGGAGATCTTCTTGTAGTCTTTCGATATTTTGGGCGATTTGATCGCGTTCTTCTTCAGAAAGTTTATTCACTTCATCAGGTGATAATACACCTTCGTCATCTCTGGGCGCAAATGCAATACCCGAGGGTGTTTTTATCATAGCCAGTCCCGCTTGATTGGCTTTTTCCTGTAAATCTTTGAATAATTCAGATTGTTTTTCTTTGAAAGTTTCAATAATGCCCTGACGTCTGTTTTGATATTCTTCACTATCAAAGGCGGCTGAGAGTGCAGTTTGCATCTCTTCAATTAGTCCATCAATGTCTTTTGCGTATCCAGATCCCTTTCCAGGTGGTAACTCAATAGCTTCTGGTTGATCAGGCGTATTAAAATCATATACATAGATCCAATCTGGAGGGGTGGTATCGTTTGCGGCTTTTTCCTTAAAGAAATTCTGAATAATTTCGCGTTTTCCCATTCCCGTTGGACCCAACACAAAAATATTATAACCAGGATGTGAAATATTCATGCCGAGGTTGATCGCACTGGAAGCACGTTCTTGACCAACGATATTTACTTCTTCGTCAATCTCTGCAGTAGTTTCAAATCCTAATTGTTGTGGATCACATTTACGATAGAGTTCTTTTGAAATCAATTCAGGGATTCCAGACACAAATATCTCCTTCAGATCTTTTGTTATGTATCTGATTTAATTCTACCTCGTCGTGAAATAAATTAATTAAATGTGTTCTCAGGCAAAAACAGTAAGGATGTGCAATTGTGTATTTGAGGGTTTCCCTCTTGTAACTTATTTCTCTGTTTGGTAAAATATAATCCGTCTTATGATGATGGGGGTTCGTCTAACGGCAGGACAGCAGACTCTGAATCTGTTTATGGAGGTTCGAATCCTTCACCCCCAGCCTGAAAGCTCAGAAATTTTCTGAGCTTTTTTGTAATTAATTTCCCAGTTATTTCCTTCCGCATATTGATTTCTATTTGTAAGGGATCTAAGATATCAAACGGAGTTTTGGTTATCTTTATCCAAGGCGTATTTTGAGGTGGGTAGGATATCATGGCGTGCATTTTACGGATATTTCGTGTAGAAACCCTCTAAACGCCTTCTAATCCTTTTGTGAGCATATCTAATGAATTTTCAGTAAGAATTTCGAAAAAAAGGCAATACTTTACCCAAACCTCCCATTGATTGACTTCCAAGGATTGATTTAAGGTATAAATGATTGAGAATAAATAGTAAAATCTGCATATCCTTTATTCTCCTGACGCGTCAGTGTCGTATTAGTGGAAATTTGTAGGAGGCCGTTGAAAAAATATTATCTATATATCACTGTCTTTTTTTCTGGGATGACAGCATTGGCTGTCGAATTGTCAGCTTCGCGCCTTATCGGCAATGTTTATGGAAGCAGCAATCTTGTTTGGGCAAGTGTGATTGGCTTGATTCTCGTTTACCTCACTGCCGGTTATTGGTTGGGAGGCAGAATTGCAGATAAGAATCCAAGGTACCGGATATTTTATGGGATATTGATGTGGGGCAGTTTGTCAGTTGGTTTGGTACCCATGGTTTCGAGACCTATCTTACGGTATACAGCTACCGCTTTTGATCAGGTGCAAATTCCTATTCTTGCTGGTGCATTCATTACCATCCTGCTGCTTTTTGTGATACCTGTCACATTAATTGGCATGGTATCTCCGTTTGCAATAAAATTGGCATTAAATGATGCTAATTCTGTTGGGAAGGTATCAGGAAAGCTTTCAGCTATTTCAACAATAGGATCTTTTTTTGGCACATTTTTACCTGTACTGGTATTGATCCCACTTATTGGCACATATCGAACTTTCTTATTCTTCGGAAGTTTATTAATGGTCATAGCAATAATTGGATATATTGCCACAGTGGATGTCAAATCTTGGCTGCGTTTCTCATGGATGCCAATCATCATGGTTTTTCTTTGGCTGTTTGGCACCAGGGGAGTGGATAAGATGACTAATAATATGATCTATGAAACGGAGTCCTCTTATAATTATATTCAGGTCATTGAACAGTATTCATATCGATACCTTCGTCTTAATGAGGGTCAGGGAATGCATTCCGTCTATCACCCAATTGAATTAAATTATTATGGTCCTTGGTCGCAGGCTTTGGTAGCGCCATTTTTTAATGCATTTCCTCATTCTCTTGATTCAGTTGAACGGATGGCAATAATAGGTCTTGCTGCTGGTACAACTGCAAGGCAGGCAAGTAAAGTCTTCGATGAAATTTTGATTGATGGTTTTGAAATCGATCCAAAGATCGTTGAAATCGGCAACCAGTTTTTTGAGATGAATCAACCAAATCTTTCGGTCTATGTCCAGGACGGTCGCTGGGGACTGACTCACACCGACCAGATGTATGATGTCATCAGTGTTGATGCCTATCGACCTCCTTATATTCCATGGCACTTGACGACAGTTGAATTTTTCACAATTGTCAGTGAGCATCTCACAGAGGATGGTGTGTTGGTGATTAATATTGGACGTAGTCCTTTCGATCGAACAATAGTGAATGACCTGAGCACGACGGTTGGTCAAGTTTTCCCGACAACTTTCATCATGGATATACCTGATTCATTCAATTCAATCCTGTTCGCAACCAAACAGCCAGGAAGTTGGGAAAATTTTGTCTTAAATTTCGGCATGCTTGGTGAAATGAACGTCGAGCCGTTGTTATTAGAAGCAATGGAGATGACGATTAATCATCAGCAATCACCATCAAAGACCACACAGGTATATACAGATGATCGCGCTCCAATTGAGTGGATAACTAATAAGATCGTGGTTGACTTCATCCTATCCGGTGAAATGGAAGGCCGTCAATGAAAAATAGATCAAAATGTCTAAAAATCTTAAGCTGGTGCATTACATTGCTGGTGCCAATAATCATAATCATGACTTCAATTCGTTTATTGATTTCCCCTTCTTTTGCTCAAGTTGAGTACCGATTGCCCGGTTTCCCGGAGGATCCTTTTGGTTTCACACTGGAAGATCGGATAGAGTGGTCTCGACCTTCTATAAATTATTTAGTCAACATACAGGACATTCAGTATTTAAAAGCTCTCCAATTTGAATCGGGGGAGCGAATATTCAATGACCGAGAGTTAAGCCATATGCAAGATGTCAAGGGGGTTGTTACAGGTATGCGGATCGCATTGGTATCAGCGCTTGTTTTATTGGTGGTTATCAATTTCGTGGTGAAAAAGAAGGGTAAAAGGGCAACTTCACTTTTGTTTGCTTATCGGCGTGGAGGATGGGGCGTGATAGGAATAATCTTGACGATCTTGATATTTGTGACTTTAAATTTTCACCAATTATTTACAAGATTTCATCAAATCTTCTTTGAAAGCGGGTCCTGGCAATTCTATACCTCAGATACACTTATCCGTCTGTTTCCCATGAGATTTTGGCAGGATGCTTTTATATTTGTCGGTGTGTTAAGTTTGATCTTGGGGGTAATTATAATCATAATCTGTAACAAACGCCTTAAAACTTAAATGTTGAGATGATTTAAAAAACAGACGCTCCAAAAGAGCGTCTGTATATTGGAAACGATCTCAAAGGCTATCGAACTGCCACTGG
Organism: uncultured Candidatus Brevefilum sp.; assembly: GCA_964441045.1. Classification (GTDB taxonomy): domain Bacteria; phylum Chloroflexota; class Anaerolineae; order Anaerolineales; family Anaerolineaceae; genus Brevifilum. The sequence continues at coordinate 22,052 of CAYTXE010000010.1, read as the reverse complement.
GTTATCCGGATTTGCTGAGGGATCAAAGATGTGCATGTTGTCCATATTGAAGGAGACTTGCATTTCATCACCCATCTCAACACGTGTGCGAGGGTCTACTCGAGCTACGAAATTATAATTCCCGTTGACGAGATAAAGGAAAATCTCATTGCCCATCAATTCTGTAACATCTACTTTGGTTTCAACAGGTTCAGCAATGATTGATGGCGGTGCATAATTTGGATTGTGAATATCCTCTGGTCGGATACCAAAGATTATTTCTTTATTGACCAGTCCTGTATAGGTATTCTTTCGGTTTTCTGGAATCTTCACTTTGAATGATTCCAGATCAGCAAAGAGATTCCCATCTTCTTCTACAACCTTTCCTTCAAAGAAGTTCATAGAAGGTGAGCCAATGAATCCAGCTACAAACAGATTTGCCGGGAAATCATAAAGCTGTTGAGGTGTATCCAATTGCTGCACGATACCTTTATTGAGGACTGCGATCCTTGTCGCCATCGTCATAGCTTCAGTCTGGTCATGTGTTACGTAAACGAATGTGGTTTGCAGACGTTTATGGAGCTTACTGATCTGGGCACGAGTTTGCACGCGCAATTTCGCATCCAGGTTTGAAAGCGGTTCATCTAAGAGGAACACTTTTGGCTCACGAACGATTGCACGACCGACAGCGACACGCTGACGCTGCCCACCAGAGAGTTCCCTCGGTTTCCGTTTCAATAATTCTCCAATGCCGAGGATTTCAGCGGCATCTTCTACACGGTGTTTGATCTCATCTTTTGGTAAACCACGTAATTTTAGACCAAATGACATATTGTCATAAACAGACATATGAGGATATAGGGCGTAGCTCTGGAATACCATGGCGATATCCCGATCCTTGGGTGCCACGTCGTTGACGACTATGTCGGCAATCTTTACTTCACCATCGGTGATTTCTTCTAACCCTGCTAAACATCGCAAGGCGGTGGTTTTACCGCAGCCAGATGGGCCGACGAGGACAAGGAATTCTTTGTCTTCGACAGCAATGCATAAATCTGTCAGCGCGGTGAAATCACCATATTTCTTAAATACATGATCATATGTTACGCTTGCCATAATTTGTGTTCCTCCATTCTGTAGAATATAGTGGAGAAATTATACCACAGGTTTTTTGCATCTTCGCGAAAATTCTCAGGCTTGATTCAATAATTATATTAGCCATAAAACAAAGCTTTAATAGCCCAGACCTAATAGCTATTTATTAAGAAAACCCAACCTCATTAAGGTGTTATTTTGATGAAAGGGAATTAAGCCGCTGTTTCTTTTCGAGGATATTTGTCCTCAGGTTCTTAAGCCGCTTCATTGCATTGTTATGCCCATACCCAAAATAGTCATGAAGCATCGTATATTCGGTGTACAGTCGGTTATAAGTTTTCTTATCATTGTTGTTTGGGAAGAAGGATACTTCACTGAGATGAGCCATATTTCTGCTTGCTTCAGTAACAGTTGCGTACCCGCCCCGGTTTTCTCCAGCAGCAACAGAGGCATAGATTGCAGATCCAAGTGCTGAAGTATAAGGACAATCAGCAACTTTGATTTCCATGCGGGTTACATTTGCTAAGATATGTAATAGCAGCTTATTCTTAAGTGGTTCACCGCCTGTGACAATGATTTCGTTGATTGGGACGCCGCTTGCTAAGAAAGTCTCAAAGATTTTTCGGGTTCCAAATGTGATAGCCTCAAGCATGGCACGATAAATTTCTTCAGGTTTGGTTGCCAGTGAATAGCCTAATATCAACCCTGTTAAATCACTATCTGATAGTATGCTTCGATTTCCATTCCACCAATCCAGAGCGATAAGCCCTGATTCAGCAGGTTGGAGAACGGCAGCTTTTTCTTCGAAGAGTTGATGAATGTTAATTCTCCTTTTACGTGCTTCTTTTTCATAAGCACTCGGTACAGCATTGTTCATGAACCAAGCAAAATGGTCTCCGCCACTAGCTTGCCCAGCCTCATACCCGATCAGCCCCGGGATAATACCATCTTCGACCATACCGCACATACCTGGCACGCGATATTCTTTATTTGAAAGGATCATGTGGACAAAGCTTGTTCCAAGGATTAAAGCCATTTTCCCTGACTCAGCAACTGTTGCCGCTGGAACAGCTGCATGGCCATCTAAAATGCCTGTCGCGACAGGTGTCCCAGGGTTTAGTTTCATCCATTTTGCAGCTTCTTCTGTTAATTCTCCAGCCTGTTGTCCAAGGGGTGTGATCTCGCGTTTCATTTTCTTGTCTACCACATTGGTTAGACCGCCATCCATAGCCTTAAAGAAAGTTTCCAATGGGAAACCTTCACTTTTTGACCATAATGCCTTATACCCCGCTGCGCATAGATTGCGGGTTTCAACACCTGTTAATTGCCACACAATCCAATCTGAAGCTTCAATGATTCTATCTGCTGCACGGTAAATTGATGAAGATTCATCATAAATCTCCCAAATTTTGGGAAAGAACCATTCTGTGTTGATCCGACCACCATAGCGATCCATGAAGGCTTCGAAACGTTCATTACCCAGTTGAGTCATCCGATCTGCTTTGTCTTGCGCAGCATGATGCTTCCATAGTTTAGGCCAGGCATGAGGTTTATCATGATACTCTTCAATTAAAGCTAATGGCGTGCCTGTATTCGTTGTTGGGATGACTGTCGATCCTGTAAAATCCACACCGATACCGATTACCTGGTTGGGATTGACTTGACTTTCTCTCATGATCTTTGGAACTGCTCTTTTTAAGACGTTATAGTAATCCATTGGGTGCTGTAATGCCCAATCAGGACCTATCTCGACATGGCTATCAGGTAATTCCTCAGTGATCACACCATGGGTGTATCGATAAACAGAAGAGGCAGCAATAGATCCATTAGTGACATTTACCAATATTGCTCTAGCTGACTCAGTACCAAAGTCAATTCCAATCGTGTATTTTTGCGTTTCGGTCAAGAGAAGTTCTCCTTAATGTTTATCAAAATAAAATTGATGATGATCGATTAATTATCCAATAAGCCAGCACCAGATGCAAGCTCTTGCATTTGTTGAGTGATCTTACGTTTTCTCTCAGTGTTAATAACACTCTTAAGTTCCTCAATGATTTCTCCTGCATTATCTTCAGCTTCCTGGAGTAAATTGTATCTAAATGAATTCTCTGCGATGATTGATTTTAACTGAGCCTGATAGAAGATAGAAGCAATTTTCTGAATAATTATCTGATTGAAAATTCCTCTTGGGTCTGTTTCGATAATGGGGGGAGGCCATATGGGCGTCTTACTGGTTTCACTGGGATGCACCTGCTGATTGAAATAGGGGATGAGTTGTTGTGTTGAGAATTGATATTGATTACCTTTTGATAGTTGGTTAAAGATAAGTATGAATTTATTGAATGTGAAAGATTCATATTGATCTAACCAATTCTTGGTGAGTTGATAAGAATGTGTATAAGAAGCGAAATTAGCCGGTTGAAGTGATTTCCGCCAGGATAACCTGAAACCTAAACGTTCCAAATGAGTGATCATCCGTGATCCCATTGCCCACACTTGATAACTCGAGAGATTTTGTGATTTGATCCATTTTTGAGCGTTTTCAGATAGTGTCCTATTGAATTTTCCGCACAAGCCGCGTTCTGTACCAATGATCAAGATAATTGCGTTTGTGATTTGTTTCCCCTGTTTTTGTTTGGCGGATCTGGAAGACCTCCGAAATTTTATATGGGGTAATAATTCTGATAGGATAGGATTAAAATTCTTTTCATATTGATTCAGTCCATTGATTTTGTTAACCGCTGTTTGCCAGGTACCCATTGACAGGGTCCTGAGAGCCACCAATAAAGGTTCAATGGCTTGAATATTGTTAAGTCGTGATTTCGCTCGCTCAATGTTCTGAGTCATGGATAAGGTTAGAAGGTTTCTATTCTATTGATGTCCCAGATAAACACGACTGCTCCACCCAGATCTGCAGTCATGGGTGTTCTACCCATCGTTTCGTTTTCCTCTGGAGTTCGAGTACTCATTTCCACTCGTGTACGACAATTTACTTTGATGATTTCCAAAACATTATCCAATTGCTTCTCTTTTACAGCGATAAATAATGAATACTGGCTTTGCTGCAGCATCCCACCATGGGTCTCTGCATATGTGGCAGTATGTCCCGCATTTACCAATGCATCCAGAACTTGATCAGCGTTATTGGATGGGACGACAACCATCATCATCTTCATGTGTTTTCGCCTTTCTTTTGATTCCACTGCTGATTAAATGTTGACAATGCACGGTTCAATTCTTCTGTAATTTGGCTTGAAAAATATTTTTCTTTATTGATTTCGTTTAATATCTTGTTTTCTTTTCTTGAAAAGTCTTTTCTCAATGCTTGTACATAGACTGATATTTGTGATATTGGTATATTTTCGAGAAAACCTCGGTTCAAAGAATAAAGAATTACGATCGTCATCGGAAATGAAAATGGTTGGTTTGGTTTTTGTTTCAAGATGGCCAATATTCGTTTCCCTCTTTCAATTTGCAAACGTGTTGCTTTATCAACCTCAGTACCAAATCGTGTAAAGTGTTCGACCTCCTGGTATTGTGACAATTCCAATTTTAAATTTCCGACCAATTCACGCATGGAAGGTTCTTGTGCGTTGCTTCCAACCCGTGAAACCGAACGACCAATATCTATGGCTGGTTTTTGACCCATATTGAAAAGGTCTGCATCAAGTACCAATTGGCCATCAGTTATAGAAATGAGGTTGGTTGGGATGTAAGAGGAGATATTGCCATTTTGGGTCACTGCTATGGGTAAGGCTGTAATCGAACCGCCCCCTTCTTTTTGTGAGAGTTTACAAGCCCGTTCTAATAATCTTGAATGAATATAGAAAATATCTCCAGGATAGGCTTCACGTCCAGGTGGTCTGCGCAATAATAAGCTCAACTCGCGGTACGCATTTGCATGTTTGGTGAGATCGTCAAATACAATCAGAACGTCGAGCCCTTGATCCAGGAAGTATTCAGCCATCGTCATGCCTGTATAGGGAGCGAGGTATCTTATAGCAGGTTGGTCATCTGGACTGCTTATGACAATTGCGGTGTTAGGAAGAAGTCCATTCTTTCTAATTGACTCGATCACTGAGAGTGCAGAAGATTTTTTTTGCCCGATAGCCACATAGATACATCGCACTCCAGTATGCTTCTGACTGAGTATGGCATCAACAGCTAAGGTTGTTTTTCCTGTTTTCCGGTCTCCAATGATCAACTCCCGTTGACCTCGTCCGATTGGAAATAGGGCATCTATGATTTTGGTGCCTGTGAATAGAGATTCATTTACTGGAGTCCGATTAATGACACCTGGTGCGATCTTCGATAAAAATCGTAATTCACTGGCTTCAATTGCTTCGTTTCTATCAAGAGGATTTCCCAATGGATCAATAATCCTACCAAGCAGTTGTGACCCAACTGGTATTCTCAATCGATTACCTGTCGCTTGGACTAGATCACCCCCACGAATACCTTTTTCGCTTCCCAGCATAATGAGATCCACACTTTTTTTGTCGAGATTGAGCGCCATCCCCTTGATCCCAGTTGGAAATGTGACAATTTCATCGATACTCACATTGGGTAATCCTGATACTGTGGCTACACCGTTGCCAATATGGTAAACAGTACCCACATCATGGAAACGGACGCCTGAAAGCAGCTGTCTGGATCGATCTTTTAATGTATTGACAAGACCTTTGATTTCCCTTTTGGGCTTATTTTTCCGGTCTATTTCGACTTGCTTTTTAACTCGTGCTAAGAACTTGTCCCTGTTTGTTTCCAACCCCAATCTGACTTGCAGATTTGCAGAAAGCTTCTCTAATTTCTCATCCTCTGTAGATGAGATCCTTGTTTTATTCTTCGACATCAAAATTCTCTTCAAGGGCATTTACAACTTCAGATTTCAACTCATTTAATTTCATGGCTAGTGTGTTTTCCACGATCAAGTCACCAATACGAGCGCGGACACCTGCCACAAGTTCGGGATCAACATCAATTTCCATGCTGATATTCTTATCTGCTAATGCGCTAAAAGTCCTAACTAGCAGCCGTTGCTGTTCTGGTGATAGGGTTTTAGCGGTTGTCACATATACAGTAGGTTTCTGATCAGCTAATGAATCGCGTATGTTTCTAACTTGACGCATATCGCTTTTCCCTAAATCCCAAATTTCTGTATTTATTTCTTTGACAAGATTGTCGTGAGTCAATTTGGGGGTTGTCTTTTGTAAAATTTGACTGCTAATATCTAGGATCGTATCTACAAGTTTTTCTTGTAACTCTTCAATTTCATGTTGTTGACGTTTTGCAGCCTCATTCTCAGCTTCGCTGAGAATTTTCTCAGCTTCCTTTTGAGTAATATCCAGAAGCGATGAGCTTTCATCTTTTGCTTGTTGATATGCTTCTTCAAGACGTGATTCAATTTCAGCGTCAATTGCAGATAAGCGTTCTTCGATCTCAGCCAGTTTTTGTTCTGCTTGCCGATTCTTAGATCGCGCATTTGCCAATAATGCTTCTTTTTCAGCAGAATGTTGATTAATGCGCTTAATTGACGGCTTAAACAAAAGGAAATAGAGGGCTGCAGCCAATACAAGGAAATTAATAATCTCAGCCAGAATCGTTACCAGATCAATATCCAGCATTTATACACTCCTTGAATTATTTAGAAAAAGCGATCGAGTATTGGGTTCGCAAATAGCAATACTAAGATCACGAGTAAAACGTATATCGCGGTTGATTCAAGCAGGGCCATAGAAATAAGCAACGTGGTCCTTAAATCATTCGCTGCATCAGGCTGACGTGTTATGCCATCCAACGCCTTTTGAACTGCGATGCCTTCCATTATAGCTGGCACAATACACCCAATTACAATGCCAATGGTCGCGCCGATGATTGTGATGATGGTGATCAGAGTTTCTGAGTCTAGTTGCCACATTTGAGAAAATCCTTCCTACTTTTTATGATGATTCTTTGATTGTATTTTTAAGTTCTCGTCGTTCCTGTTCAATTTCTTGGATCTCTACAGCAGAGGCGATATACAGAGATGCTAAGACAAGAAATATGTACGCTTGTAAAACGCCAGTTAACATACCTAACGCAGCCAGGGGTAAGGGGGCAATGAATGGGACCAATGCGAAGACAATGGCAACGATAAGATCTGTGCTGAGGATATTTCCAAATAACCTGACAGCAAGAGATAATGTTCGTGAAAATTGACTGACAATTTCTAAGGGCAAAATGAAAATAGGGTTAGCAAAATCTTTTATATAACCCCAAAGACCTTTTTCCTTTATGCCATATACATGAACCGTGAAAAAAACAATAATTGAAAGTGCGATCGTAGTATTAATGTTGGCTGTTGGTGAAACCATCCTTGGGAAGATACCGAAGTTATTTGCCACAAGCAAAAATATTCCCAAAGTGCCAAGAATCGGAAGGTAATTTGTTACGTCTTTGTCCTCAGCCATCACGGATCTGACAATGCTATTTATAAATTCGACAATCATTTCACCCAGATCAGGTTTGAATCGCTTGATGATGATCGCAAGAATGATAATCAGCAACATCATGACCCAGGTTGATACAACGGTATCTGTAATTTGTAAACTAAAAAGTGTAAAAACTACTTGCGGTGATAAAACCACCATCATTAAACCTCTTACTCTAGTTCATCTGATCTGGGAGAGTATCCCATCTTTTAGCGAAGTTGTTTAAAATCAACAGCCTAACAATCATAAATGAGAGGAATACAATCAACAATTCAAAAATAGAAGACGATAAAGCGAAGAAGAAAATTAAGCCTATCAACAACCAACGCAGCAGTGCACCACCGATAATCAGCCACTTGCTTAGACGTTCTTTTCCAGGATGGACTGCCTTTACAGACCAATATTGAGTGAAAAAGTTTGCGATTGCTAATCCGGCTCCAGCCGGAATCCAAAATAGGTAACAGAAGATTTTCATGTATTTTTTTCTTCTACTTTTGATTGATGTTTGGATACTTTTAAACGATAAATTTCCAGTTGTATGAGTTTGTATAAGTTGTAATATCCCATTACTATGCCTATGATCAGGAATATTAATGTGTAGGTGTAATTTAACGAGGATAACCGATCCAGACGATAGCCAATAAGGACGCCACCAAAGATTGGCAAAGCTATCTCAAATCCTAAAGTTGTTAAGGAAATGTCCTTTGCTATAGAATGCTTTAGTGTTGATTGTTTTTCGGGCATCGAATATTTCAAGATTTGTCTGATATACCTAATCTGGATTAATATGTTTGAGAAATGTTTGCATCAAGCGGCTGAATTCTGTATCCTTTTCTTGCATGATATTGGATTCAGGATGAAAGACTTCGCCTGCTGTGAGAATGGTCACGAAATTATTCCTGATTTCCACGACACCTGCGTGGATATGGATCTGTTCTTCTTTACCTGATTTATGATAGGTTACCGCTCCTCTTTTTGTTTCAGCGATCAAGGGTGCATGCCCTGGCCGAATTCCTAAAGGACGATCATTGGCCAGGGAGAGGTTGACAGCATTAAGGTTTTCTATTTCTGTGATCTTCCCTTCCGGAGAGAGGATTCTTAGAGTCAGTAATGAATTAGAACTCATAAGGTTTCTTCTTTGTAGAGATTGCGTGCTTTTTCCAAGACATCATCAATTGTGCCGACCAAATAAAAAGCTTGTTCCGGGATGGAATCGTGTTTGCCTTCCAATATCTCCTTGAATCCTTTGATTGTCTCTTGAAGTGAGACAAATCTACCTGGGTCCCCGGTGAAATTTTCTGCTGCAAAAAGGGGTTGTGATAAAAACCGCTGTATCCGGCGTGCCCTAATTACAGTTCTTTGATCTTCTTCACTTAGTTCATCCAAACCAAGAATAGCGATGATATCTTGTAGGTCTTCATACCTTGTGAGGGTTGATTTAACCTGCATGGCGACATCATAATGCTCTTGACCAACAATCTGAGGAGATAGTAAGGCCGAGGAAGAAGTAAGGGGATCAATTGCGGGGTAAATTCCCAGATCTACCAATTTTCTTGATAGCACCGTAGCAGCATCGAGGTGTGAAAATGTCGCAGTCACAGCTGGATCGGTCATGTCATCAGCGGGGACATAAACCGCTTGAACCGACGTCACACTGCCGGAAGAAGTTGTTGTGATGCGCTCCTGAAGTAATCCCATCTCAGATTCAAGCGTAGGTTGATAGCCAACCTCACTTGGTAATCGACCTAACAGGGCGGATACTTCAGATCCGGCCTGAATGTAGCGAAAAATATTATCGATAAAAACAAGCACTGGATGTTTTTCAAAATCTCGGAAGTATTCCGCCATGGTTAACGCGGCAAATGGTGTGCGTAATCTTGCCCCAGGGGGTTCATTCATTTGCCCGAAAACAAGAACAGTGGATTTCATAACATCACGCTGGTTTAATTCAAGATAAAGGTCATTTCCCTCCCGGCTGCGCTCACCAACCCCAGCAAATATGATGTTCCCTGAATATTTTTTTGTCGTGTTGCGCATTAATTCGATGATCAGAATGGTCTTGCCAACACCTGCCCCTCCAAATAACCCAATCTTGCCACCACGTGGATAAGGTGTTAATAAATCTATTGCTTTGATACCCGTGATGAAAGGGACAGTTACAACCCGCTGGTCTGATAATGATGGGGAAGTTTTATGGATAGGATGATAGGGGGTGCCTTCAGGGATAGGTCCTTGATTATCAATTGGTTCACCAAGGATGTTGAACATACGACCAAGGGTTTCCTTCCCTACGGGGACTTTGATCGGTTCGCCTGTGTCTTCAGCAACCAGACCTCGCTGCAATCCAGCAGTGGATCCCATAGATATTGTGCGAACTGTATTCGCATCAACATGTTCCTGAACTTCTAAAATAAGAGGTTTTCGATTTTCCCTGATTACCTGGAGAGCATTATGGATGCTGGGTAATCCGCCGGTTTGAAATTCGACATCTACAACAACACCCACAGCTCTGACAATTATGCCCTTGTTTTTATTTTCCAGAATTGTCGTCTTCAAGAATGATCCCTCAGGTTATTTAATTGATTAATGTACTGCGTTCTAGTTGATTACTTGGCATAAAAATATATGAAAATAATTATCCATGAATAAGTGAAGTTTGTCAAATTCTCAGGTTATCTACGGTTTGGTTTAAGGGTTGAAATAGTCTCTAAAAGGCAAGGATTTTAAACAGAAAATTCTTGATGACCATCACTTTAACACCACTGAAATGTGTCGTTATTGATATTTTTCACTCATTGACTGTTGCTGTGGGTAAAAAGGTTGGTGTGGGATACAGTAGATTCCTTTTCGGATACCATCCAATTTCTCCGTCCTCTTTTTGAACTTTTACCCAGACCAAACCGTCGTAAATCATCGTTTCATCCAGAACCAGCAACGGTGAACTGCTGCTTAATTGTGCAATTACCGTTCCACCAGGCTCCAGATACAGATTGTAATATGGTGGAATTCCAGTTCGTATAATAAAAGCTGTCAATGGTGTAGGGGTTGATGGGATTTCTGTGGCAGTTGGGGAAGGCAGCACGGTCTCTGTTAGTGTTGCTGTGTTTGTTTGAGCCTGCGTTGGCGTAATCGTCCATGTAGGACTTGACCCTTGCGTTGGCGTCAATGTTTGAGTGGGGGGGATTAGGGGGTCAAGTGTTTCAGACTCAATGTGGTTTACAATAAGCGAAACAGGTTTGTCCAGACGGGAGACTAGAGTTTCCTGTAAAGCGACAACATCAGAGTAGTTTAATGGATTATTCGACCTGATGGTGAACTCCAGTTGGATTTCCTTTTCAACCCGAGTAATAGTTAAATCAAGCATCTCTGAATTTTCTATTTCAGAGATTTCAGTTTTAATTAAATTATTAATCAAACGATTTTCCTGTGATTGCGTGACCAAATGGGCACCCAGGATGGTCAGGGGTATCAATAACACTGCGGTTAAAAGTCCTGCAATGATCAGTGTTTTAGGAAATTTCCCATTCGTTCTTTCAATGGAAGGTACAAACCCTTCCAAGAAAAAGACAAGAGTTGCTGCAAAAGCAATCGTGATTGCATTGGTTAGAAATAGTAATGTTGCACCACCGGCGATATCCCAGCGTCCTAACGCAATCCCAATCCCTATCGTTGATAGCGGCGGCATTAAAGCGGTTGCAATTGCGACACCTGGTAGTGCTGCTGATAAGTGGGGTTGTGCCATAGAATAAGCTGCTGCTAGTCCACCTGCCAGGGCAATGATCAGGTCGTTTGGGGTTGGTTGCGTTCGATTCAAAATTTCATCGGGTATCTTAAGCAGGGATGGCACGAATGGGAGATAAATATTACTGAGTGTGAGAAGGGCTGAAAGGAGAATCGCCAATAGTGCTCCACGGACTAATGCGGAAAGAGCATTGCGCGCCAAATTTGTGTCTGCTGTGATCGATCCCAATCCCACACCTAAAATTGGTGACATAAAAGGAGCGACAAGCATTGCCCCGATAATAACTGCCGGCGAGTCGTTGATCAAACCCAATGTTGCGATTGATCCGGAAAGGATAACCAGGATAAAATAATCAAATCCAGGTGATGATGCTGTTCGGATGGTATCAATCATCTCTTTGCGACGTTCAGCACTTAGTGGTTTAATATTTTGGGATAACCATGTTTGTAATCTGTTGTCTTCTTCCATCGAATGATCCTGGGTCTGAATGATCTGGTAATTTTGGAATTATGAACGAATATGCAGCCAGAAAAATTGATAAGGCTTGATATTGAAGGTTACCTGATCCGCGCTGATTTTTAAGAGCGGTTTATTATCGATTAGATCAAAGAGGGTCTTGCTGCGGAAGGTTTGTAAATCTAAATCCAGAGATTGTAACTCTCCGGTTAGATTCAGGATGCAAAGGATATTTTTATCCTGATGCTTTCTTATCACAACAAGACATTCTTTTTGGTCTGTTGCCAGAAATTCATATCCACCAATTGAGAAAATGGGATTTGACTTTCTGATTTGGATAAGATGACGCATCTTGTTCAGAAGGGAAGCAGGATCTTGATCTTCAACAGCAACATTGATTTTCTGGTAAGCATATGCCCCCTCATCAATTACAGGGGCATAGAGCATGTCGGGATCTGCTTTTGAAAAGCCCGCGTTTTGTTGGTCATTCCATTGCATTGGTGTTCTTACACCGTTCCGGTCTGGCAGCCAGATATTGTCACCCATGCCAATCTCATCCCCATAATATACGATCGGGGTTCCGGGCAAAGAGTAAAGGAGCGCGTTAGCCAGCATTATTTTTTTGTGGTCATTATCAAGTAAAGGCGCTAGTCTGCGGCGAATGCCAAGGTTAAGGCGCATACGGCTGATAGGTGCATATTCGGACCACATCCATTGTCGTTCCTCTTCTGTTACCATTTCAAGGGTCAGCTCATCGTGATTCCTGAGAAAGGTGCACCATTGAGTGTTGTCAGGAATATCGGGTGTTTGAGACATGATCCAATGAATAGGGCTGGCATCACCATTACGTATTGCCATAAAAATTCTTGGCATTACAGGGAAGTGGAACCCCATGTGGAACTCATCACCATCACCGAAATAAGGCCGGACATCTGCTGGCCATTGGTTTGCCTCTGCTAAAAGAACTTTCTCCTCATAATTCTCATCAAGATGTGCCCGAAATGCTTTGAGGATTTCATGTGTCTCAGGCAAGTTTTCGCAATTGGTATCTTCACGTTCGATCAGGTAAGGAACTGCATCTGCACGAAAACCATCAATACCCATGTCCAACCAGAAATCCATCACATTCATCATTTCCTGTATTACATCAGGGTTATCGTAATTTAAATCAGGCTGTGATGAATAAAATCGGTGCCAATAATACTTTCCCACTTTCTCGTCGAAGGTCCAATTTGATTCTTCTGTATCAAGGAAGATGATACGAGCATCGGCATACTTATCAACCGAATCAGACCAAACATAATAATCTCGAAATTTGGACTCAGGATCAGACCTGGCTTCTTGGAACCATATGTGTTGATTCGATGTATGATTCAAAACGAGGTCACTGATGATCTTTATCCCGCGTTCATGAGCTTCCTTTATCAAGGTCTTAAAATCTTCAAGGGTTCCGTAATCTGGATGAACACTGTAATAATCAGCAATATCATACCCATCATCTTTCAAAGGAGATGCGTATATCGGAAGAATCCAGATGCAATCAATTCCTAGATCATTAATATAATTTAATTTACTGATCAACCCGGGAATATCACCGATCCCATCACCATTTGAATCACAAAAAGCCCGGATGTGAACTTCATAGAAGAATGTGTTCATATACCAGGGATATTCTTTTTCTGACATAGTCTCTCCGAAAGTTGAGATAACAGAATTGATGCGATAAGTATAGTGGCATCATTAAACCCCGACAAGGGACTGTTTCTGGATAAATTTCACGATAATGAAAGCGAGGTAACCTTTTCTGCGATCATCCTGATACGATTATGATCAGTATCCTGCTCCATGACGCCTTCGATCAAGAATAAATCGGATTCACTGAGTGCATTGTAATGTTTCTTATAGACTTGAGGAGAGATCATCACTCGCAAAGAACCTTCCAGATCTTCCAACATCAGGTAGCACATCATCTGATTGGTTCGAGTACGAAATCTGCGTAATGTTTGGCGCATGCCGGCTACAAGGACCTTTTCACCAATCAAGCTTTGGGCTTCCAGGATCGTCACTGCACCTGCTGATTGGATCTTTCCCGTTAATTGTTCGAGGGGCGTTATTGATAAGCTCACTCCCAATAGATCTTGCTGCGCTTTCAGCCGTTGCTGCATGTTCCAATCCTCAAGCTGGTTTGAATCTGAGAATAACTGCATTTGACCAGGTAGTCGTGTTTTTTCAATTTGCCTTAATCCTTGTGGGATAGTGGTTAAGTCATCAAAGGCACCGCACATGATCAGGTTTTGTACCTCTTTCTTTTGTGGGTTCACAAGGAGTAAAAAATTTTCAAGGTTGTGAAAGGGACGTTTAAGGATAATCGCTTCAATTGTATGGTGAGAAAGGTCCCTCACTTGATCCAATCCCATATAAAGCTTAGGTTCCCCTTTGGGATATCTGACGCAAAATCGATGATCGGAATGGTTAACATGAGGGGGGGTCAATTTTAAATTTAAACGTCTTGCTTCCATCAGGTAAACTCGCTGAGAATAATAACCACCACCGAATCCCAACACTGCGGCCATGAATTCTGCAGGATAATGGGTTTTACACCATGCAGAATTCCAGGCCAATTGGGCATAGGATGCAGCATGTGCTTTGGGGAATCCATATCCTGCGAATGCAGCCATCATATCCCAAATGCGTTCTGCTGTTTCAACAGGCACATTGTGCCGAAGACCTGCCCCGGTTATGAAGTTCTGACGGAGGGTAACCATTACACCACCGGGATCGAAATGACTCATTGCCCGGCGAAGGATGTCAGCTTGTGCAATGGTAAGCCCACCTAATTCGTGCGCAATTCGCAGCACCTGTTCCTGGTATAAGATTACACCTAAGGTGTTATCGAGTAATTTGGACAAGGATTTGTGAATATGTGTCACTGGTTCTTCTCCCCTGAAACGACGAACAAAGGCATCCCGAAGGCCACCTCTTAATGGACCTGGTCGATAAAGTGCCAGAGCTGCCATGATATCCTTAACATTCACGGCATTTATCTCTCTAAGCGTAGCGCGCATTCCTGGGCTTTCGATTTGGAAACACCCAATGGTCTTTGCCTCAGAGATAGTGCTTGCAGTATCGGTGTCTTCTCCTGGGATTCTTTCCAAAACTTCAAGACCTGTCTTGAACTCCCTGCTTCTCCAGGACTGTATCTTACTGGCTACTTCTCCTAAAACTGTTAACCCGCGAATACCAAGTAAGTCAATTTTGACCATTCCAAGTTTTTCAATTCCTTTAAGGTCAAATTGAGCATGGTTAATGCCGAGGGATGGTGAATGAACCAGTGGGATTAAGTCAGTGATCGGGAAGGGTGCAATGATGATGCCCCCTGGGTGAACCGAGAGATGTCTGGGGAAATCAAGGATTGTTTGCGCATCAGCAATAATATCTTTGATGATTGGGATAGATTCATCGCTGAGGAGTCGGGAGAAGGGCTTCGATGTATCATCGCCCCTTTGAAAACGAAAAGATGAAGGTAGCTTCTTTGAGAGACGTCGAATGGTTTCCGGAGAAAGGCCATGTGCTTTGGCAACATCTCCCAGGGCTGATTTGGGACGATAACGGTTGATTGTACCAACCATCGCAACGTGATCCATTCCATACTTATCAAAGACGTACTGGATGATTTCGTCCCGTCGATGGGAAGCGATATCCGTATCAATGTCAGGAGGTTTATTACGTGCTGGGTTGAGAAAGCGTTCGAAGTAGAGATTCAAGGCCATGGGGTCTGGCGAAGTTATTTTCAGACAATGGGCTACAAGGGAAGAAGCCGCTGAACCACGTGAGGAGGTCGGTATACCAAGTTTCCGGGCATGATTGAGAATATCTTCGACAATTAGGAAAATTGGTTCATAATTCATTTTGGAGATGATCCCAAGTTCATATTCAAGGCGCTGAGTGATGTCGGGAGTGAGATTGTGATAGCGATCCTTTGCACCCCGAAAGGCCTGTTCTCGAAGATAATCTGATTGTGATTCTCCCCTGGGTGTTGGAAATCTTGGATAATGGGTTTGACCAATGGGGAGATCTAAATGACAACGGTCTTCAATCACTTTCAAATTTATTATTGCTTCTGGGAGATCTTTGTAGCGGTAGTTGAACTCTTGCGGAGACGGGAAATGTGCGCTTCCTGGTGGAAGATGCTGTCTGGGAAGTCTATGAATCGATACATTAGTTTTTATTGCAGTGAGTGTTTGATAGGCAGCTTGTTGTGATTTTTCTTCGTAATAAATCTTCTGCGTGGCTATGATGGGCAGTCTTTGACGCTTGCTGAGTGTTAGGAGGTCTTGTTCATATTTCATGGAGCCCGTGTTAGTTCGTTGTATCTCAACAAAAAGGTCTTTCTTGAAAATCGCTGAGATATCCGCCAGAAATGACTCAGGTAATTTTTCAATGGCAGTACTATGGTGGATTAATCTTCTGAGAACACCTCTAGAATCACCACAAGTGCAGATCAAACCTTGTTGGTGATCATTAAGGGTTGTCATATCCAACTGGCTTTCTTCAACCAGCATCAAGCTGCTCAAACGAGATAGATTAGACCAACCATCAAAATCCTTTGCAAACAGGGTTATTACACCATTGAAATCTTTATAGGAGATATCCACTTCCAATCCAATAATAGGCTTAATGTTGTGACTTTTGCAATCTTCATAGAATTCAACAGCCCCCGTTAAGTACCGATGATCTGTTAATCCAAGTGTTCGAATGTCGTATCTTAAGGCAGCATTTACAAGAGCCTCGGGGGAAAGTAAAGACTCCAAAAAACCATAAAACGAATGGGTGCGTAAATAGGGAATACTATCTGAAGTCATAGATAATTATTATTAATCGAACAATTATTCTAATTATTATTATATGCGAATTTTTAAAAGAATGCAAAGGGGGAGCAGCTTTCGAGTTATGGGTTTAGAATTGATTAGTGTGATTTTGAGATATTTTCTGGATATCTTCTAAGTTCTAATGAAGTGTTGCTGGTAAATAATTATCTATCTCAATCGACAGGTATCAAAAAGTACTTTACCAGAAAGAGGTGGAAGTAGTATAAGGGAGATTTTCCGTAAGTAGGAATTCTTAAGAGGTTTTATCCAGGAATGTGATCATCCCTCTTTTCCCATTGACCAGCCAATTTGGATCAGCTTCCTGATTGATACGCTCAATGATTCCTTTTGATAATCCCAATATGAGCTCTCCTTTAAGCGTGCGCAAGCTTAAGAAGCTGGTTGGAAAGTATCCGGCGGCTTCTCTAACCTTTGTTGTGGGCGGCCAGTGCCGATCTCCAAATAGACGCCTGTAGTTTACGTCACCCTTGAGAATTGTTAAATCATGAGTGGCAATTTGTGCACGAAGAACACTGGGTATTTCCCGGTACATATGACTTGTAGTGAAGAATGGGGGGGCTTTCAACATCAATGATCCTGAGCGCAATGATGCCTGCAGGCGGTTCCCTAGTTGAATTAAGTTCCTGTCATACGAGGAGGTTAGAAGCTCAATCGATTTGTGAACATCCTTTAGCATCGCATCAGACACGAAAAAAGGCTGGTTCTTTACATAGCAAGTTACTGCTTTTGCTAAACCGGTGTTTAATAACAAATCAATTAGGGCGAGATCGAAAAAGAGCTCCTTACCTGTATTATCCATAAAATAGGAGATTTTTGATGGCTTCTTTTCGAGAAGGTGAAAGGCATCTTTGGATTGGTCTAATATGATCCTCTCGGATTGTGCACTCATATCTGTTTCAAAAGTATTGAGATTACTTAAGTCAGCACGGTTACCCCACAAAGCCTGGTAACAGGCAAACTGAAAATGCTCAAGTTTAGTTTGAGCACCATTCAATGGAATGTTTTCTGACAATACAGGCAATGCGTTAGATAATTCCTTTTCCTTAAGCAGCCTGTAAGGATCCTTCTTATTCCAGGGGCCTGGTTGAAAATATTTGACGATTTCAAGAATACGACGGTAGAAAAATGATTCAGCCAGGTACCAGGGTAACTCTAACCAGGTCTTATTGAGATATGGTTGTAAAGCTGCATCCCAACTATCTCTATCGTTGGTTTCTTCAAATAGGGGTTTTACAAGACCATGAGCCAATTCATTTTTGAGGGCTATTAGATTCTTTCGTATGGACGGCGTGAAATTAAAATCTGTCATGATCTGATCAATAATGATCGGTTTTCTTTGTTGGATTGTATGACGAGCAAAAGAACCATGTTCTGATGTCATAATGAGTGGTGGTAGTGATGTCATATTACTTAATCCTATGAAGTGAGTTTCTTAATTGCGATGTGTTATGAAGAATAATAATCATCTTGCAGACTTCAGATCACTAATAAATAGGTCGTCCTATTGGTTTTCATGATTGAAGGATTCTGGTCCATAATTGTGAATCTAATTCTTTTCATTTATGAGTCGAAGTTAATAAACACTTTGCCACCCAGACGGTTTGCTGCAACCGAAAATGCTTTCTTATATTCTTTCATCGGGAATTGGTGGGTGATGAGTGGGGAGAGATCTATCATATTACTTGAGACCATTCGGATAGCTTTTGGATAGGTGTTTATCATCCGACGTGAAATTTTGATTGTCAAACCCCTTCTTCGCGCTGCTGATGCAGAGAAGCGGGTCTCGTCTATTGAGGGTATTCCAATGATCACCACGGTTGCACCACGTTTTGCTCCAAGTGCTGCACTTTCAACAGCCGTCCCATCGTCACCTGCAGCTTCAAAGGTTACATCAAGCCCGCGACCGTCTGTCGCAGAGAGGATCTTTTCAGCTTCTTTTCCATCCGCCAATAGAATATCTGTCGCGCCACATTTGCGCGCAATTTCCAATCGGTGACTTAATTTATCAGTTGCAAAGATGCGAGCAGCACCTGCTAGTTTTGCTAGTTGAATTGTAAGAAGACCAATTGGTCCTGCGCCAAAAACACCAATATCCATTCCTGGGAATACATGTCCCAAACGGAGTGCATGAATTGCCACACCGAGTGGCTCAAGTAAAGCCCCTTCTTGAGGTGAAAATGAATCTGGAAGTGGAAAAACAGCATCTTTTGGCCAAGCTAAGAACTCCTGCAAAGCGCCATCAACACCCTCGGCGCCAGCGAATCTCATATTTATACAGAAGTTGGGCTTTCCTTCCAAACAATATTCACACGTTCCACAGGAAAGTGCAGGGTCAACCGCTGCCAACTGACCTTGAAGTGATCCTGTCTCCACGATGGCAGAGAACTCATGCCCGAGAATCATCGGCTGATCGAGTTGTGCATCGCCTGTTCCTCCATCCTTTAGATAGTGGACATCAGAGCCACAAATACCTACACTGATAATTCTGAGTAAGCACTCATTTTCTTTGGGTGTCGGTATATCTTTTTCAACAAGGCGTAAGTCATTAATACCGAAATATTGGATCGACTTCATCGATTCGTACCTCTCATCATAAGATTTTTGTAATGAAAATTCATTACAAACTATCTTTGAATTATATTGTATGAATTGCGTTTTTATTCAATTTTTGAAGATTTCTCGTTCTAATTTATTAGGAAGGTAATACAAGTCACATACAAGTCACCTTTTTCTTGACTGAAATATAATCTAAAGCTAGAATAATAAAAATTTTTGAATGAGGCTAAATGAGATTATTAGATTCGCCAAAAGGCGAACTTGTCAGAATTATTGATTATCGAGGCGGGAGAGGTGTTGGTTATAAACTTCGTCAACTAGGGTTGTCTCCAGGAAGGGAAGTCAAAGTATTACGATATGCGCCATTGGGTGGACCGTTGATGATCGATGTTGCAGGTCGGTCAGTTGCCTTGGGCAGAGGGATTGCTGCTCGGGTTACGGTTGAGGCTGTTTAATGCGCATAGGACTCATTGGACAACCGAATTGCGGTAAAAGCACCTTATTTAATCAGATTGCTGGTTACAAAGCAGAAACAGGTAATTTTTCAGGTACAACAGTGACTTTCACTGAAAGTAAGGTGCGGTTACTTGGAAATGTTGTTAACGTTGTAGATTTGCCTGGAACCTATACCTTAGCAGGTAGCAATCCTGCAGAGCGAGAGGTTATTAAATATCTCACATCCAATGATGTTGAAGTCGTTATCAACGTTTTGGATGCATCTCATCTTTCTCATGGACTGGTGATGACCATCGAATTATTGGAACTGAACGTTCCGATGGCGGTCGCATTGAATATGATGGATGAAGCTGATCGCGCTGGTATATTGATCGATGTGCAAGAACTTGAGAAGTTGTTGGGATTACCAGTGATCCCAATGATTGCCACGAAAGGGCGAGGGATACAACCTTTATTTATTAAAGCTTTTCACGTGGGTCAAAAGAATGAAAAACCAGTACAACTTAAATATCGTGAAGGTGTTGAAGTTGCATTAGAAGCTCTTGAAATCAAACTCGCAGGGGTGCAGAGTCATTTAAATTCTCGAGCTTTAGCGATCAAGTTGTTAGAAGACGATCAAGTCATCTTGGAGGATGTGGCTCATAAGGAACCCAAGATTCGTGCTGATCTTGAATTGCTTCAGAAATCAATAGTTCATCAATTTGGGCAATCTTCCGAGTGGGTATTAAATGATGAACGTATTCATTTAGCAGATCAAATTGCAGATTATGTATGTAAGCAGGGAAAACGAAGAATATCCTTTCGTGATAAATTGGACGATATTCTTCTGCACCCAATATTTGGTTATATTGCACTGATCCTGATCCTTTATCTTTTTTTTCAAGGAGTCTACAGCCTTGGTGGTTTAATTGAAAGACCATTAATGTCTTTGTTTTATCAAATGGAAGGATGGCTGTTACCCTTATTCAGAGACAGTGATGGGATATTAATTCAGATAGCGATTGGTTTGATCCAGGGTGTATCTGGAGGTGTGGCAATTGTCTTACCTTATCTTGTACCCTTCCTTATTGGACTGGGGATATTGGAAGATGTTGGATACATTCCTCGTGTAGCCTTTTTGATGGATGCACTCATGCATAAGTTAGGATTACATGGAAAATCAATCGTACCTTTTATCCTGGGGTTCGGATGCAATGTTCCCGCGATAATGGCAACACGGATACTGGAAGACAAACGAGAACGTTTCATCTCAGCAGCATTATCCACGCTGGTTCCTTGTGCAGCCAGAATAGCCGTCGTCTTTGGTCTGGTTGCCTATTATCTAGGACCGGTGCTGGCACTCATAATTTACTTGTTCGATTTGTTTGTGATCGCAATCACGGCACGCGTACTTCTAAGATTGATCCCTGACACTTCTCCAGGGTTAATTTTGGAGATGCCGGTTTATCATATTCCGACATTACGAACTGTTTCGAACAAGGCTTGGTGGCGGATCAGGGAATTTATCATAGAAGCTTGGCCTTTGTTGATTCTTGGAAGTATTGTGCTTGCGGTTCTTAACTATTTGAATGTCGCTGTTTTTCTCAATGCAATGGTTCGTCCACTTTCCTGGGTTTTAGGACTTCCTTTTGAGGTGGGTGTTCCATTAATATTTGGCGTTCTACGAAAAGAGTTATCTCTGGTCATGCTGGGTCAAGCGTTAGGGAATATGGAATTTTCGCTTGTTCTAACACCTGTCCAGATGATCACATATGCGGTGTTTGTGGTCTTCTATATCCCGTGTTTAGCGACAATGATCGTTATCCGTAAAGAGCTGGGGGGAAAGGCTATGTGGGGGATTGTGGGTATGACGACGTTAATTGCTGCAGTAGCAAGTTTATTTGCGCGTGGTTTTGCTGAAATCATCTTCTAATGATTATCCATGTCTAAGTTTGATCATTTTAATTTCATCGGGCCAATTTATGATCTCATATTTGGCCGTAGTAAAGCCCATAAAATCGTAGCATTAACAGATTTACGAAAAGATAATGCCTTACTGGATGTTGGTGGGGGGACTGGGCGTGTTACTGTTCTCTATAAAACAATCAGCAACAACCTGTTGATTGTTGATTCAGCGCTTAATATGCTCCGCAAAGCACAAGAAAAGGGAATTCGCTCGGTTTATTCCCAATCAGAGAGGCTTCCTTTTCACGATCGGAAATTTGAGCGGATCATCATGGTGGATGCTCTTCACCATGTGAAAGATCAACAGCAAACTTTGGATGAAATGTGGAGACTGCTCGCACCGGGTGGAAAGATGATCATAGAGGAACCGGATATAAATAATTTTCTGGTCAAATTAGTCGCTTTGGGTGAAAAATTGCTTTTGATGCGCAGTCACTTCCTTGCACCTCAAAAAATCATTGAAAT
>CAYTXE010000009.1:0-38765 GCA_964441045.1 uncultured Candidatus Brevefilum sp. | reverse complement strand
CGCTTCCCTGCCTGGTGTTTATACACTGCAGCCTGTCCCAACGGATGGGGGGGATCGGGGGGAGATGAGCAATCAGGTTAACGCAGGTAATGTTGATGGTAGCAACCTGGCAATCCCCGGCTACCTGGATTGGTTGAGCCAACTTGGTCTTTCCGGTGAGGGTGTGGTCATTGCCAACGTCGACAGCGGGATCGACCAGGACCACCCTGACCTCCTCAACTGCATGCTGCCCTGCTCAGGGTCAACCTGCGGGAATGAGGCACAAAGCCCCCACGGCACCCACACGGCCGGCATCATGGCCGGTGACGGCATATCAGGGATCACAGACGCTTATGGGTTCCTGCGCGGCCTGGGGATGGCACCGGGTGCTAATCTCGTGGAACAGGTCTATTCCCCGACCTATACCCTGCCGGACGGCATGCTGACCTTGATGAGCCAATCCCACCAGAATGGCGCGGTGATCTCCGGCAACAGCTGGGGACCTTCAGGTTCACCCCAGGGGTATGATGCGGACACACGCC
Source organism: uncultured Candidatus Brevefilum sp. (assembly GCA_964441045.1). Lineage (GTDB taxonomy): Bacteria > Chloroflexota > Anaerolineae > Anaerolineales > Anaerolineaceae > Brevifilum. The sequence goes on along the minus strand of CAYTXE010000009.1, from coordinate 38,244 downwards.
TGGTAGATATCGGTGTTCGGGACGCCGATCCAGACCTGGCTGGCAATCAACCCCTGACTTATGTCTTATCGATCATGAATGGTTATGGCGGTACTTCCACACAGGGAACCCCAGATGAAGCCAAGAATGTCTTCACCATCGGCTCAACAGTGTTGCAAACCACTGGTGGCGCTCAACAATTGAACATAAACGACTTATCATACAATACAGCCCATGGTCCAGCTTTGGATGGGAGATATATCCCTCACCTTGTCGCGCCAGGCAGCTATGTGGATTCAACAATCCTTAATGATTCGTATGGGTTGATGAGCGGTACCAGCATGGCCTCCCCCCATGTCAGCGGTGCAGTTGCCCTGTTCTTTGAACGTTATCGCGATTTTTACGGGATGGATCCCAGCCCTGCCATGGTTAAAGCTGCTTTTCTACCTGTGGCACACGATCTGGCAGGCAGCATGGATGCGGATGATAATATTTTGGGTCATCCCTTCGATGCCAAACAGGGTTGGGGAAGGCTGGATGCGGATGCTGTTTTAGATCCGGCTTCGACAGTGCTATATTTTGACCAACCAGTGTCGTTGGATAACACAGGTGAAACCTGGACGTATGAATTTACAACATCCGATCCTCTTTTTGGGTTGCATGCCATGCTGGTCTGGACAGATGCTCCCGGTCATGGATTGGGTGGTACAACGCCTGCCTGGGTCAACGATTTGGATTTATCCCTCTCGATAGACGGGCAGACCTATTTGGGGAATAATTTTGGTCCAGATGGGTACTCCCTCACTGGTGGCGCGCCGGATGGGATGAACAATACCGAAGGCATATTCCTCTCAGCCTCTCCTGAAGGGACATACAACTTCACCGTCACCGGGGCGAATATCAGCGGAGACGGCATCCCGAATGAGGGGGATGAAACCGACCAGGATTTTGCCCTGGTAATTTACCTTGACTATGAACAAGAAATGTATGAATACATTTTCCCAATCTTTTACCGGTGATGAATGATGGGGATTTTCAGGAACAATCAAAGGAGTCGTTGCGTCATAAAATTTTTGAAAGCAAACAACCCATTTGAGGGAAAGAAATTTCCCAAACTGAGCGCAGTTTTCATATTGCTGATTTTAATCAGCAATCTCATTACAAGCTGCTATTTACCGCAGTCAGACTCCCTAAATCCAATTCGCTCTGATCAACAAAAGACGGCGGTTGCAGAGATCCTGAATCCCCCTGGACTGCAGACCCCTAAGGCTTCACCTGCTCCCACAACATATCACCCCACGCAGGCTGTTCCAACGACTGAGTCTGCAAACACTCCCCTTGAGGTATTCGATGGAGAATTGAGTTATACCGTTCAACAGGGGGATACCCTTCCAGCCCTGATCGCGCGCTTTGGTGTGTCACCGGGCTCTATCCGGTCAAACGAAGTGCTTTCAGTGGAAGAACTGCTCCCAATCGGGCTTCACCTAGCAATCCCAGACGTACTTGATGAGACCTTGCTCAACGCGGAACTGGTTCTACCAGACAGTGAGGTGATCTACGGCCCATCCGTCGGAGGGTTTAACGCGGCTGATTATGCCCATCAGGCAGATGGATTCCTGGCATCCTATTCGGAGTCGGTCAAGGGAGAGGTTCTGTTGGGGCCGGACATTATTCAGATTGTCGCTTTGGAAACCAGCACCAATCCCCGCCTGCTGCTTGCCATCCTTGAATACCAATCTGGATGGGTCTTGGGGCACCCTCCTGGTGCTGAAAAGGATGAATTCCCAATTGGTTTTGGGGCTTTAGATACGGGGTTGTACAACGAGCTGATGATCACAGCCAAACTGCTTGCCCAGGGATTTTATGGCTGGCGCTATGGCAACCTCCTTGAGCTGACCTTTTTTGGCGGCAGCAATGGGCGGCTTTCTCCCGGATTAAATGCTGGCAGTGTTTCCATAATGCATCTATTTGCCGCAATTTCCTCCCCACAAGGTTGGGAAGCATCTCTATTTGGAGAATCCTCTTTCCCGACTTTTTACAAAGAGATGTTTGGCGATTATTGGGCACGGACGGAAGCTGTTGAACCTTATCTTTTGTCAACTACCGAACAGCCTGAGCTTGTTTTACCCTTTCATCCTGGTGAACGCTGGAGCCTGACCGGAGGTCCACACATCACCTGGCAAACAGGGACACCGAGGGGAGCGCTTGATTTTGCACCGATCACAGGAGAACCTCAATGCGCTGTGTCTGAGAAGTGGGTGACTGCTGCGGCGCCAGGGCTGGTAGTGCGGACAAGCCGAAGTGTCGTTGCGGTCGACCTGGATGGGGACGGTGATGAGGGAACAGGGTGGGTTTTGATCTATCAGCATATCGCTGAAAAGGACCGTGTCACATTGGGTACATGGCTGGATCAAGATGCCCTGGTTGGACATCCCTCCTGTGAAGGGGGGCATTCCACGGGGACCCACGTTCATTTTGCCAGAAAATTCAACGGGGAGTGGGTTGGAGTGGACGATCCGCTGCCGCTGGTCTTGAGCGGCTGGCGTGCTTACGCAGGCGAGGGACGCTATGAGGGGATTTTGCAGAAGGGTGAGGAAATCGTTAATGCGCAGCAAAACGGCGCTTCAGGGTCAACTATCATCAGGGATAATTAGGGTCTATTTTTCTCCCCGACCTCATCCAAAGGAATCATAAATTGAATATAAAATAGAGGGGGTGATAGTGCTGCAAATGTCGATTTAATATTTCGTGGTGGTTTTGTGGAGGGTCAGGTACTCTTCCCAGGTCACCTTTTCCACCGGACCAGTCTCACCCAATAATTTGGACAGAACAGCAGAAAAAATTGCAGGATCAGCACTCGTGAAAAACCGCATTGGAACAGGGTTTTCAGCAGGATTCAACAGCTTCCCCTGTTCCAAAAGATGTCGTGTTTGCCGGGCAACAGCCGGTGCGGGATCAATGGTATGCACATCCGGTCCGGTGATTGCCCTGATCAGCGGGATGACAAAGGGATAATGGGTGCATCCCATGACGATTGTATCAATGCCCTCTTCCAGCATGGGGTGCAGTGCTGCTTCAAGTATGGCGTGTGTTTCTGGTGCATCTAATGCACCTGCTTCAATCTGCTCTACCAACCCCGGGCAGGTGCTTGTGTAAAGGCTGACATCCCTGGCAAACCGCTCAACAACCGAGGTGTAAAGGTCCCCGGTGAAAGTGGTGGGTGTGGCCAGAATGCCTACCTTCCCTGATTGGGTGGTTTCTGCTGCAGGTTTGACCGCCGGTTCCATGCCCACAAAGGGGACATCGGGGAATAAGCCTCTCAGGTCATGCAGCGCTGCGGCTGAGGCCGTATTGCAGGCTACAACGATCAATTTTGCACCCTGATCCAACAAGAAACGAGTGATCTCAATCGAAAAATCCCTGATTTGAGATATGGACCTGGGTCCATAGGGGATATGGGCCTGATCACCCAGGTAAAGCACAGCTTCATGGTGAAGTTCGTCGCGTATCGCCCGCAGGACTGAGAGTCCGCCCACGCCGGAATCAAAAATACCGATGGGCTGATGTGAACGGTTAATTGATGCCATTGTCAAAATTGTATCACGATGTGCCGTTTATCCGACATTTTGGTTGGTTATTTATTCAATCGAATACCGAGTTTTTCAGCCATATCAATGACCTGCTGATATTCCTGTGATGTAATCCTTCGGTTTAATTCAGGGAAATCCCCAGAACGAAATGCCGGATGGTATTGCGCCATGATGTTCACATAGGTGTTTTTGGATACCTTATCCGCCAGATAGCGCAACACGGCTTCGCTGCCAGCAAGATTGTTCGGCAGTACCAGGTGGCGCACTAGCAGTCCCCGGAAGGCAATACCATCATCATCCAGTTTCAAATCCCCAACCTGGCGGTGCATTTCCAGGACAGCTGCCTGGTTGATTTCCGGATAGTTCTTGATCAATGAATATTTCCTGGCGATCGCTTCATCACTGTATTTCATGTCGGGCATATAGATATCAACCACACCATCCAGGAGAAAAAGCATCTCCAATGAATCGTATCCCCCGGTGTTGTAGACCAGCGGCAACCTCAATCCCTTATGTGCGGCGATATACACAGCTTCCAGAATTTGAGGAATGACATGACTGGGTGAAACAAGGTTGATATTGTGGCAACCCATCCTTTGCAGCGACAGCATGATCCCTGCCAACCTCTCAGCATTAAATTCTATTCCAGAAGAAAGCTGGCTGATGTCAGCGTTCTGGCAGTAAACACAGTGTAAATTACAGCGAGTAAAGAAGATCGTCCCCGAACCGCGGTAACCGCTGATGGGGCGCTCTTCACCGGGATGCGCGAAATGACTGCTCACCTGGACTTTTTCCCCGATCTTACAAACACCTAATTCACCGGCTGTACGGTTAACCCCACAGTGCAAAGGGCATACATCACATGCTTCCAATCGGGATTTGGCTTCATGCACCCGTTTTTCGAGTTCCCCACTTTCCAGAAGTTTTAAGTACACCGGATGGAAGGTCGCCATATAGGAAGATTATTCCGTTCTTTCAAAATAGTCGGATGGATGATGTGGTCTTTCGCACAGATATTTATAGGAAGGATGCGATCCTGTTTGCCAGGGTTGCCAGGCTGTTCCATGTGAAGACAGCCTGACACTCAGCGATTGCGACGAATTATTGGACTCCCCTCCAAAATTTTTAAGACTCTGTTTCCTTCTTTGGCTGCCCCAGCGGGTATTTAGCGAAGAAGAAATATGCCAGAATACACATCAGTGCGACGATAGGACCAATGGCTACGACGCCAAAGCGCCAGTTCAGCAACAAAGCCAGCACGGACCCTGCCAACCCACCCATGAATTGATTGATCACACCCTGCACTGCAAAATACATCCCGGCGCGGTCTTTCCCTGTTTGCTTGGCTTCCGTTGCAGCGATTTGGGCCGGGAAGGCATATGGGATCGTGAAGAACACGCCGATAGAAAAGCTGGCAATACCACCGGCAATGACCCCAACCAGGAAGGGTGGGACAGGCAAGTTTAACCTTGTCCAGCCCAGGGGGAATAACAGCATGGCAAATGCAAAAATAAGCAGACCCAATCGGAAAGCCCACTTAGCGCCTTTCTTCTTCACCAGCCAGTTGAAGAGGATCAGCATGAAGGGAACCGGGGCAAAAGCCGCCGCGTTCATCAGCCCTAACCTGGAATCACTCAAGCCCATCATATCCGCAGCTATAAATGCAATCCCACCCAGGAAAAATTGCAATCCGAAGTAAAAGGTGGCTACTGAGATCATATAGATGCGGAAGGTGCGATTGCTTAAGGTCATTTTTACGCTCTCCCACAGGGAGATGTCTGCTACTTTAGAGCTTTCTTCGGACTTTCCTTCCAGTGTGGACGATTCTTTGATCACCAGGATTGGACCCAGGAAGGATAGGAAAACGGGCACCAGGAGCCAGATCGTCCCCCGGATGCCAAATTTATCAAATAACATCGGGGCGACGACAAAGGTCAGGACATACCCGGCTGTATTGAAAACAGTTTGCCAGCTGGCAACACGTACACGGGATTCCTCGTCAGTAACGATTTCCGATAGTGACGCCAGGTAGGGCACGATGATCAGAGTATGGAAGAAGAAATACAGCGAACTGACCACTGCCACAAAGATAGCATTTCCCCAATGTCCCTCAGGCCCAAGGCGTGTGCCCGTCATAGGTGGATACCATAACAGCAAGAAGCTCAGGATAGTGGGGATGAAACCCAGGATCATCAAGGGGCGCCGTCTTCCCCAGCGGCTCTTGAGATTATCGGTCCAGGTGGCAATTGGGATATCGACCACACCATCCAGGATACGTGCTACAAGCAGACCAAAAGCATAAGCACCAGCAGGTGCCAGGATCAGTGCCCCCGTTTCCACACGGGAGAGTGCTGGGCGGTAGAAGTAAAGCAGGTAAGTCATCACAATTTGATACATAAATCCAGGGCCAAATCCGCCCAGGGCGTAGATAGGCTCCTGCCAACGTTTGAGAATCTTCATTCTGGGTTCCTCCTTATGGATAGAAAGGCTGATAAATTATTAGGTGATGGTTAACCAGCAAAGTAGGACCTGACTGCGGTGACGGATGACGTGTCACCGGATGTACCGGGTTGAACCTGTGCCATGGCCTGGATGATCATCTCCAACCGCTCACATTCCTCAATGATTGCTTCCGGGTTAAGTGGTTTGGGTGCCTTACCGGCAAATTGAGTGAAATTGTTGAAATAAACCTTATCTAAAACCTCACCAGGCAGGTGAATGCCGTGGAAGACGGCTTCATGCCCTCCGAAAAGGAATCCTTCATGGGTGAGGGTGAAGGGACCGTTATTTTCAAGAAACCCGCGCACGACTTCAACCCGTGCCAGGCTTTCTTCTCGTTCAATCCCTGCTTTGGGGTCACGCAGCAGCGCCCGGGCGCCAATATCCGTCCCGTACAGGATCCTATCCTGGTATTTAATGAAGAAATCGTGAGCTTTTTGGGGATCACGGGCAAAATTATGATACATCTCAATACCTGGGGTCAGGTCCACATGCATATTAGGGTATTTATCGAAATAGTTCCCCAGCCGATCTAACTGCGCGGACAGGAAGAAAAAGTGGGCGAAAGTTACGTTCAAATCCGGGTGACGGTCCAATACATTCAGGACCTGACGGTATTGATCTTCGTTGTTGATATAAGTGCCATCCCCATAAAACCACCCCATCTCTCGCGCCCAATCGGGCACACGCTCAGGATCCCAAAATTCCTCCGGGTCATTGACATGGAAGATCAGCGGGGTCTGTGTTTCTGCCATTTTCTCCCAGTAGGGGGCATAGACCGGGTCGTCAAAATTTGGGATGGGAAGCTGTTTTCGGATTTGAACTTTGCCTTCTATCATCTTGATCCCGTCCGCACCCATTTCAGCCAGAACGTCCACATAGTGTGCAAAAACCTCACCAACAATATCAGGCGTCATGAACAGGGGTGAGATATCTAACCCACCGAACAGATATACTTTGTCGGGATACTGGGCTTTGAGGTGCAGCGCATCCGGTACGAGACTGAGACGATTCTGATCGGGTGTGCACACCACTGCCAGCCCATCAATCCCGGCATCTGACAGGATGGACATCAGCGAGTCAGCATAAGAATAATGCGCAAAATGAATGTGACCGTCAATGATTCTGCGTTTAGAGAACGCCATTTGGCCTCCTTATGAGTTTGGTTGTTGTGACTGGTCGGTCAAATCCTGCCAGGTTTGGATCAATGTGGTGATGTTATCCATTGCCAGGGGGGTGTTTTCGCGTACGTTGTCAACTGGGGAAAGGATGAAACCATCCGGTCCAAGCGAAGTGAATGCTTCAGTTACTTCAGCCTTGACAGCTTCTGAAGTACCTTGTTCTATTGTAAGGTGTCCATTGACACCGCCCCACAGGCAAACACGCCCGTCAAGGGCTGCTTTTGCTGCTACCAAATCAAAGGCAAGTGGGTCAACCCCGATGAGCACATCCACGCCAGCCTGAGCGATCAGTTCTAACAGCGGCATGGCATTAGCGGTGATGATATATCCGAATTTCGCACCAGCTTGATGTGCCAATTGCACATCCTTGCGCAGTTCGGGCAGGATCAGTTTTTTCCAGATACGTGGGGTGAAGAAATCCGTGTTTTCATACCAGGCGCGTTTGATGTAAAGGTCAATCCCCGCGGTGAGGACGACTTCCATTCGCAGGCGATTCCATTTTGCTATCATGGCAAATAAATCCCGCACAAAATCGGGCCGATCATAGACATCAAAGATCAGCGTGTCCAACCCATGAACCCAGCCGATCATATCCATCCCAACACCCCAACCGCCTGTACATAGCAGGTTATGCTCCTGAGCAAAGGCTTTTACAGGGGCAGACTCCTGGTGAAACGCGTCAATTTCTGCACCTGTGGGTGGCACCAATAAATACTGAAAGGCGGGGAGGTCTTCAGGTCCCTCCACAAGAAATTTCTTTGAACGAGGGATCAAATAGTCGTCCAGGAATGGTACATGGTCACCCCATCGCCAGTCCCGTGTTTGACTTACCCGGGTCATCAGATCACCAGCAGGTGTGTGATAAGTCTTGAACAGCAGCGGCGTATCTCCATCCCGGGATTGAACCACTGATTCTTCTATGGTGACTTCAGGGGAATAGGAAACAGGGAGTCCATACAGGTTGTAATGATCATTGTGTACTTCTGGCGGCCTGGGCGGCAGCATCACAAATGCATCAAATCCCAGTGTCAATTGACGGGCAATGAAGTCCAGGTATGATGCTGATTGTTGGAGGAGAGCGCCAAAAATCATAAAGCTGCAGGGAGGGTGGTCAGCAACCTCGCAATTTATGGCTGCCAGCATGCGTTCTCGTGGTGAGATATGGTTTTGCATAGACCTCAAAAGGTTGTTTTGATTTATCTACATTATAGTATTGTTTTGGATAGCTTTTGAGATTTGTCAGGGACAAAACAACAAGGGCTTCAACGGTTTGGATTTCGTCTAAATCGATCCACAACTGCCATCAGAGCTGCAGTATCATCCAGTTTAGCCCCCAGCTTGGAGAGAACCAGGCGTGGTAATTGGTGAGCTTCCCCACCTCCATAACGCAAAACCGCTTCGCGCAACGGTGTAAGAAGAGCCTCTTTCAGAACATCTCCAGGGTGTCCAAAGATAACTGCTTCCGGATCAAGTGTGAAAATCAACCACAGTAATACTTTCCCCAGGTGGTCAGCAGCTTCTGCCACAACAGCATGTGCCTCTGCTTCGCCATCATTGACAGCCTTGATGAGATCATAGGGCTGAGGGGCTGAAGCCCACTTTTCTGGAAAACGCATGCTGGCCAGCTCTGCCATTCCAAGTCCGCTTGCGTAACCTGTCAGCGATCCAGGTTTTCCTAAACCAGCAGGACCCTCAGCGGTCATCCGTATCCGTCCGATAGCACCAGAGGCATTCTGATTGCCATGATAGACTTTACCGCCCAGAATGATACCCATTGACACAATTGGTTCAAGGTCGAGAAAGATCAGATTCTCCACACCAATCGCGGCACCAAAATAATACTCAGCTAATGCGGCTGCATGGCTGCGGTGTTCCATCATCACAGGAAGGTTGTAACGCACGCTCAATCGCCCTTTAATGGGGACATTGAGCCATTGAGGTAAATCCGGCGGCGTCAGGATCGTTCCTTTTACCAGGTCTATGGGACCGCTGACCGCCAGAGATATCACTTCTGGGCTGCTCAATCCCTGGGCACGGCATAGCTTCAAGAGCTTATCAGCTAAGCTGCAGACTGCATCAAAACCTTCTAAGAATGGCAGATCTGAAGGGGTTTCCATCTGCATGCGTTCATAAATCAGCCCGTTCATATCCCCATAAGCTGCAATCGTCTTTCTACCGCTGATATTCAATCCGAGGATTTTGGTTGAGATGTCAAGCTCATTTATGAAATTATCCAGTCGCTGGGTGACCATGTATCTTGTTCCTCCCCGATAATCGGTTTTGAGGTGAGGTTAATTATAAGCTAATCGTCAATATCCAATGGATTATCCTGCTTCAAAACCTGAACAGCGATTCAGGGTTATAACAGATGACTGAATTGAATTTCCCAACATCAAGCAATGAACCCATGTGATGTCAATCTTGATCGGGCTATTGACATTCAGAGAAAGCAGGATAAAATAAAGACAAATAGTTAATAAATGTCTATTATTGTACACACAATTATGATAATGTCTAATAAAATATAGGAAGAAAATATGGCCAGGCGATTAGATCGGCGCGTTCAGCGCACACGTAAGCTTTTGAGAGATGCATTAATGTCACTCATCCTGGATGAGGGTTTTGACGCTCTCTCGATCCAGGATATCACCGAGAAGGCTAACCTTGGTCGGGCGACCTTCTATTTACACTATAAGGAAAAAGAGGAGCTGCTGACTGACCTTATGGATCAATTGATCGTCGAATTCTTAAGTCAGGTTCCCCAAATTTCAGAAGGTAAATGGTGGATGGATGACACGAAAGCGATTACCAAGCTGTTTGATTTTGCCGCAGAGCATTATGACCTTTACCGGATCCTGCTCATCGGAAAAGGTGGGATTGCTGCCTCACGTCAGCTCCAAAGCAGTATTGCTGAACATATTCAAGCTTCCATTCAGCAAGAAATCAAAGAAGGAGATAGCGAACTAGTAGCGCCCATGACATTCATTGCCAACCATTTCGCAGGATCACTGCTTTCGACTATATACTGGTGGCTCGAAAGTGATTTATCCTACAGTGCGGATGAACTGGCTGTTATGGTCCAAACCGTCAATCCAATGGACCGGGAAAGGCTGTTAGGGCTAGGTTCCGCAGATCAAGACCAGGTGCCTGAAAAATCAAAGGGAAAAAGGAAGAAGAAAAGAAAGCCAAACATCCATTCCAATACGGATGATAAAGAGACAAGCGAAGTTTCAACACCAGTGGCACAAGCCCCACAAGCAGAAACAGATGTGGATGAAGCAAAAGGTTAAATTGAATTGATGAATATCTTACTGATATACCCAGAATTCCCTGACACATTTTGGAGTTTTAAACACGCACTAAAATTCGTGCGTAAGAAATCATCCTCACCTCCATTAGGATTGCTGACCGTCGCAGCGATGCTGCCCGGCACCTGGGAAAAACGCCTGGTGGACATGAATGTTCAGCGATTACTCAACGAAGACCTGGCATGGGCGGATATGATCATGATCAGCGCCATGACGGTTCAACGAGAGTCGACAAATGAGATAATTAAACAGGTTCGTGCTGCAGGTAAGCCGATTGTGGCCGGTGGACCTCTATTCACAGCAGAGCCTGAGGCATTTCCCGAAGTTGACCACCTGATCCTCAACGAAGCAGAGATTACGCTACCCCTATTCCTATCAGACCTTGGGCGCGGGAAACCACAAAGAATTTATCAAACTAAAGAGTTCGCAGATATCACGAAAACCCCCCTGCCATTATGGGAGCTGATCGACCTGCGTCACTATGATTCCCTCAGCATCCAATTCACGCGCGGTTGCCCATTTAATTGTGATTTCTGCAATGTAACTGCACTCCTGGGACATCGCGTGCGCATGAAGACCACTGACCAGTTGATTGGGGAATTAGATAAGATATACGCTTTGGGGTGGCGGCGGAGTATCTTTATTGTGGATGATAATTTCATTGGCAATAAACGAATTTTGAAGCGAGAAGTCCTCCCTGCCATGATAGAGTGGCGTAAAGGAAAAAAAGGTTGTCTATTCCTGACAGAAGCTTCCGTTAACCTTTCGGATGATGATGAATTGATCGAAAAGATGGTTAAAGCAGGCTTTATGAAGGTGTTTATCGGCATTGAAACACCAGATGATAATGCTTTAGCGGAATGCTCCAAAAGTCAAAACCGCAACCGGGATCTGGTTGGTTCTGTTAAGAAACTTCAACATATGGGGTTACAGGTCATGGGCGGATTCATCGTTGGCTTCGACAGTGATGATGAGACTATCTTCCAGCGGATGATCGACTTCATCCAGGAAAGCGGGATCGTGACGGCCATGGTTGGTTTGCTCCAGGCACCCATCGGCACGCAGCTTTACCAGCGGATGCTGCGGGAAGGCCGCATACGCAAAGTTTATTCTGGTGATAATGTCGATGGGGAAACGAACATTGTCCCCAAGATGGACCTGGCTCATCTGAAGATGGGTTATCGCAAGATCCTCGATTCGATTTATTCTGCCAAAGGTTTTTACGAACGGGTGCGTACTTTCCTGAAGGATTACAAACCTGCACGGCACGCTGTCACAATCCAGTGGCAGGAGATTGCTGCATTGATTTCTTCAATTTTTAAAATTGGTATCAAAAGCAAAGAACGGTGGCAATATTGGAAGTTATTTTTCTGGACGCTGTTCAAGTGTCCCGAGAAATTTCCTCTCGCGATCACCTTCACGATCTACGGCTATCATTTTCGCAAAGTTAATGAGCTGCATGTCGGCTGAATGGACTTGAGACCAGATAATCCTGATGAAAAATAAATCGTAATACTGTGTGGCGAATTCACACCGGTTTTTCTGCTGCTGATACCGATGAAATCACCATACAGGGGGGTGAATTCAAGCACGCCGGATCGGAAAAGGGTGGAAATTTACGAATCAATCTCTATAATGGAGTGAGCCAACCCGTTTCTTTGACTTTTAGCCTTGATTGGCATAAAATTGAAAGCTGCATGTCTTTATCTTAAAATCATTCTTAAGGAGCAAGGAAGGTCTCTTTCATGAAAGAATATACATCTGAATCGATTCGCAATATTGTCCTGGCATCACATGGCGGCGCCGGTAAAACCATGCTGGTTGAAGCTCTTGCCAATTTTACGGGCATTACCACCCGGATGGGCCAGGTTGAGGATGGCACGACCCTCGGAGATTATGATGAAGAAGAAACCCGGCGTGGGATTTCCCTCTTCACATCTGTTGTGCCGATAGAATATCAGAACACAAAGTTGAATTTCTTTGACACACCAGGGTATACAGATTTTATCGGTGAGGTCATTTCAGCCATGCGTGTTGCTGATGGTGTGTTGATCCTGGTTGATTCAGTGGCCGGCCTGGAGGTTGGAACGGAAATGGCCTTCCAATACAGCGATCAGTTCAAACTTCCAAAGATGATCCTCATCAATAAGATGGAACGCGAAAATGCCAATTTCCAAAGAGCACTCCAATCCGTCCAGGATTATATCGAAACACGTTTGATCCCTCTCCAAATTCCATGGGGTGAAAGGGCAGATTTCAAGGGTGTGATTGACTTGCTTTCGATGAAAGCCTTCGAAGGAGACAGCAAACAAGGCGTTGAAATCCCGGCGGAATTTCAGGAACAGGCTGCAGAAGCGCATCTCGCTTTGGTCGAAGCCGCAGCTGAGGGTGCGGATGAGCTGCTTGAGAAGTACTTTGAGAACGGTGACCTGACAGATAAAGAGATCATGAGCGGCCTGTGTAGTACGATCTGGGAAGGGAATTTCATTCCAGTGATGGTTGCTGCCGGTGCACACAAGATTGGCCTGACCCCGTTGCTTGAGATCCTGACCAATCTAATGCCTTCCCCTAAGGATGTTGGATCTGCAAGCGCTGTTGATAAAAACGGTGATGAAATCATATTGGAACCCAAAGATGACGGTCCACTGGCTGCTTACGTTTGGAAAACCACTGCTGATCCCTTCGTCGGCAAACAGACCTTCTTCCGGGTCTATTCTGGCACTATGAAAGCGGATGAACGTGTCTGGAACAGTAATAAGGAGGAAGATGAACGCCTGGCTGGGATGCAAGTTCCACAAGGTAAGGAGGGTATCCCTATTCGTGTCCTTCACAGTGGGGATATTGGATTGGTGGCAAAATTAAGCGTAACGATCACCGGTGACACGCTTTGTGAAAAAAGTAATCCAATGAGCCTGCCACAGCCGGATTACCCAAACGCACTGTACCAGGTGGCATTATTCCCCAAAACACAGTCAGATGCTGCCAAGTTGAGTAGTACCCTTTCCCGCCTATGTGAAGAAGATATGACCCTCTCCTGGCATAATGAACCAGCCACCCGGCAGACGATCCTGCAGGGCATGGGAGATCAGCATATCGATGTTGCTATCCGCCGTGCGTTAAACAAATTCCAGCTGGGACTGAATATCGAAGAGCCCAAAGTGCCTTATGAAGAACGCATTACACGTGAGAAATCCGCCATGTATCGCCATAAGAAACAGACTGGTGGTGCTGGCCAGTTTGGTGAGGTCCACCTTCGTGTAGCACCCTCCCGCGAGGAAAATCTCGAGTTTATCAATGCTGTAGTAGGCGGTTCGATTTCCTCCAACTACATGGCATCAATTGAAAAAGGAATCCGGAATGTCATGAAAGATGGTGTGATCGCGGGTTATCCTGTGCATAATGTGAAGGTTTCCGTGTATGACGGAAAGGAACACCCGGTTGACTCCAAGCCTATCGCTTTCGAGGTAGCAGGACGTGAAGCATTCAAACTGGCATTCAAGGACGCTGGTCCTGTACTGTATGAGCCGATCATGAAAGCCAAGGTCATTGTCCCTGAGAGCAACATGGGTGATGTCCTGGGAGACATGAACTCCCGTCGGGCGCGTGTTCAGGGAATGGATTCCCAAAAAGGTCGAACAACCGTTACAGCCAACGTACCGCTGGCTGAGATGCTGCGCTATACCACCATCTTGCGCTCCATGACTGGTGGCCGCGGCTATTTCACCATGGAATTTGATCATTATGAAAAGGTTCCCCAACACCTGACAATGGAGATCATTGAAGCTAAAAAACACGAAGACGAGGAAAAAGAAGACTAATCTTCGTAACCGCGAAAATCATAGCTGTCCCGAATTTTCAACTTGGGACAGCTTTTTTTCTTTTTCATTGCTTAAGTTTTTTCAGGATGATGAGTAAATTATGTTGGGACCTCTAATTAATTCCTTTTTCACACGTTCACAAAACATCAATAACCGAGTTTTGCTAAAATCACTTTATGATAAAGCAGCACTGGATCTTCCTATCCCCGCATCTGGATGATGTCGCTCTCTCATGCGGCGGCCTGGTTTTGGACCTGGCTCAACAGGGCTTTGTTGTTGATAATTGGACGCTGATGGGTGGATATCCGCACGATGAGATTTTTTACCATTCATTGACTTGATCCATCAATCATGTGGATATGCTGGACTGGCAGTGATTGACATGCAACGCAAGGAAGAACAAGCATTTTGTGCGCTTCTAGGCGCACCATCTTGGCGTCTTAGTTGTCTGGATGTGATCTGCCGACACGATCCGTAAGCCAGCGCTTCCATGATTTTCAACAAAACAGAACTCTTTGGCAAACCTCTGGGGGATGGGCTGGAAAAAGTTATTACCGCTGTCTTAAAAGAAGCCCTTCCGATAAATGCCATCGTGGTCCTGTCCCTCGGTCTGGGTAGGTATTGTATTGACTACCGTTCAGTTGTTCGGGCGGGGGGTAGACTCGCTGGGGAGGAGCGTTAACCTGTGGATTATCCTTACATCCTGAAGGCCTTTAACAATCTCTTCTTGGTGGTAGGTGTCTATCAATCTATCCAACACCTATTTTGAACGCAACCGTTTGAAGCCTAGTAGGATGCTAACCAATGAAGTGAATCTCAGATCGGTGATTTCTGGCGGGATGAAACAGAAACCCGCCTGACACTGAGTAATTACCTTGTGGGGTAAGGGGGCAGATTTTGGCAGAGAGAAATGCTGGTCTGAATGGTGAAGGTGATATTATCTAATCGTGCAGAGGGATTAATCTTATGAAAAAGAGATCTTGTTTTCCTCGCCCCGCAACAAACGCCTGATATTCATCCGATGTGTTACCCAAATAATCATACACAACAATACCCCAAATAGGATAAACCAAACAGACTGGAATTTCGCCCAGAATGCGAAGGGCAATAACAAGGCCACTCCCAGGTTCACCAGACTCATCAATTTCACCGCCCTTACGGCCAGGAACCATAAAACCAGGAAAGCCAGGAAATATGGCAAACCGAAATAGGCACCCAGGATACCAAAGATTGTGGCGACGCCTTTACCCCCTTTGAATTTCAACCAAACCGGGAAGATATGCCCTATCATGGGCATGATCGATATTAATAGCGCAAGGCTGTCCTGAGTGAACAGTGACCTGGCTAACAAAATTGGCAGAAAGCTTTTTGAAAAATCCAAAACCCCAACCAGCGCTCCCAGCTTCCAACCCAGGTTTCGGGCGATGTTTGTGGCGCCGATGTTCCCGCTCCCCACCTGCCGGATGTTAATTCCCTTGGCCCTGGCAACCAATAACCCAAAAGGGATGGAGCCAATCAAATAAGCTGTAATACAAGCTAAGATAACAATGATCGTGGTATTCATCACAGATATTAACCAAATCATCCATAAAAAGTTACTAGACATTTGAGCTGAGAGTTTAGCCGAAAAACCATCCTTTTGACAGGTCACCCCCCTCAGGTCAAATTGTCTCACCCTCAAAGAAGACTAACTCTCTTAACTGCGAAAATTATATGCCTGTCCCGAATTTTAAACTTGGGACAGCTTTTTTTCACAAGTTCCCCACCAGAGGTAAACGATCCCCAATGTTCTCGTCATCGTGAGGGAAATAAACCGGTATGCAAGATCCTAATTAAATCTCTTACATTTCAACACCGCAATGCCTTTAAAGTGCGATAACTTTGATAAAATATCTCTATGGATAATCACCACTGGATATTCCTTTCCCCCCACCTGGATGATATCGCCCTCTCATGCGGCGGCCTGGTTTGGGACTTAGCCCATAAAGGCCATATTGTTGAAATTTGGACGCTGATGGCAGGGCTGCCGCCAGATAAGCCATATTCAGATTTTGCTGAAGAGAATCACCTGATCTGGGGAATGTCAGGAAAGGCAGCGATCTTAATGCGGCGTGATGAGGATCAAAATGCTTGTGACATCCTGGGTGCTCAACCGAAGCAATTCGACTGGGCTGACGCCATCTATCGTGTGGACTTGATGACCGGGGAATCAATCGTCAACAATGATCTGGAACTGTTTGGAAAAGCACCCGAGGAATGGCTGGTGGATGAGATCGGTGATTTATTAAGAACAAAAATTCCAGGAGATGCCCAAGTGGTTCTTCCCATGGGATTGGGCGGTCATATTGATCACAGGGCGGTTGTAAAGGCAGGAAACGTGTTACAAAGGATGCCATTTTACTACGCTGATTACCCATATATCTTGAAGAGTTTTGACCCGTCTAAATTCCATTCGAGCAGATGGAGGAGAATCCCCTATGATCTTGACGAAGAAGCACTCTATAGCTGGCAGGAATCTGTCTTGTGTTATGCCTCCCAGATCAACTATTTTTGGCGTGATGAGGAAGAGGTTCGTTTAGCAATCAGGAATTATTTAGCAGGCGGTGGGGGACGATTATGGCAGAAAATCACGAATTAAGGTTTGTTCTTGTGTGCGTCATTTGACGGAACTATTTCCTGAAAGAGGATTTTGCTAAAATTAATCTCAACGATGTAAATAAGCTTCTCTTGAGATCAATGGCTGGCTGATTTGATTGAGAGTTTCGGCGCTTATTTCACCTGTTTCGACCAGTTCATTTGCAGCCTGTCTGATTGACTGAATAACAGCACCTCCACCCTCGGTCAGCTGACCGTCTTTCATCATCGTATGAGCGTGGGGGCGAAGGATGGCGCCACCAAAGGATACATTTGCAACAGCCGCAAGCTCCTCTATAATATGTTTGACACGATCAAGATTCTCTTTCTCCCACCAGCCCCCAGTTGCGAGGAGTACAACTTTATCTATTTGAACGTCTTCTCGAAATTGAACTCCCGTTCGCCCATTGCGAAATTCAATATGAGGATCCAATAAGGGGGTGAGACGATTAAGAAAATTCTGCATCTCCCCTGGCAGGGGGGTATAAACTGGTGTTGCAAATATCAGCAGGTTGGCTTGTTTAATGATGGGAAAGATTTGTTCCATAGCATCTTTATGGATGCATTCACCAGGTGAGTCATTCCAGCAGTACAGCTGGCCACAATTACATGGTTTGAGTTGAAGTCGGCTGGTGTAAAAAAGATCAATCGTCGCACCTTGAATCTCAAGCTCGTCTAAAAAGGGCTTCAAAATCAATGCCGTCATTCCTTTTGCCATATTGGGGCTCCCGTTGATTGCAAACACATTTAACATTGTTCCTCCAATCCTGGAAACGAGGTCCTTAACTTACCATTTATCTCCTATCGGTCTGCTTGTTTCATTTTATCATGGGTGGGGTGTTTGCTTGACAGTGCCAATCCTCAGGGGTAAAATCGTTTCACCCTGAAAGAGGGGCCTGTAGCGCAGTGGGAGCGCGCCTCAATCGCACTGAGGAGGTCGAGGGTTCAAATCCCTCCAGGTCCACTGAAGTGCCCCGCTGACATGCACATGCAGGGCACGGGGTACAGGAAAATTTATGGGCCCATAGCGCAGTTGGGAGCGCGCCTCAATGGCATTGAGGAGGTCGAGGGTTCGAATCCCTCTGGGTCCACCATGATAAAACCGCCTTTTGGCGGTTTTATTTTTAATTCAGCAAGCTGGTATTAGACCCAAAGGAATGAGAATATTAGCCATGGATAATAGCTATGGTTGAGAAACAGTTTATATTGAATATGGGCTGATCGATTTATGGTGTGGATTTCATTCGATAACATATGGATTTCAATATTCAATGATAAAATGTATCGATATGAAAAATCTCTCAATAGGCGAATTACTTGCTGAAGGTCGAACTGCTGAAGTGTATGCAGTAAATGAAGAGCAAGTCATCAAACTGTTCTATGAATGGTGTCCTGCCAGTTGGATACAGCAAGAGATTGATGTCGCAGGGGAAATATCATCATTGCCATTACCAACACCGAAAATAATCGACAGTATGAAATTCAACGGGCGACAAGGGATCATTTATGAACGTGTGTATGGATCATCGATGTTAAATGCATCTGTTTCAAAACCATGGTTAGTTTTTCGATATGCCCGGCAGTTAGCTGATTTGCAAAATGAGATTCACAAATATAGAGGAATCCGACTTGCATCTCAACGGACATCACTGACAAAGACGATCAAGCAGATAAAGGATTTACCCCAGGAGATAAAAAATCAAACCCTTAGCTTGTTTGAAACACTCCCCGATGGTGCTTCATTATGCCATCTTGATATCCATCCTGATCAGGTGATTATTACTGATAAAGGTCCGGTGATCATAGATTGGCTGACAGCAAAGCTTGGACACCCACATAGTGATGTTGCCAGGACATGTGTCATACTCAAATTTGGTCAGCTGCCCTATGGTGGATGGGTAATGCGAACAATTGCAAATATATTTCGTTCTGTTTTTTATCGAGTTTATCTTTCTCGTTACCTTGAGCTGAATCCGAACGCAACCAGGAACGAGATCACTAAATGGATGATTCCCGTTGCGATTGGTCGTTTGGATGAAGATGTCCCGGGTGAACGTGAACCAATCCTCCGCTTTGTTCGAGCATATTTTTCGAAGTAACGGTTAATAATTCTCGACTCCTTATGTGTGTAACCGGTGATACAATGGCTGGGCACTTGTCCTTAGAATAATATTCGACATGGATGAAATATGGATGAACAATTCGAAGTCGCCGCTTTTGATGAAGATAGGGATTGTGCCCGATTCACAAAGGAGGGCATGGAAGGCGTTCAGCGTAAGAATCCGAACAGACCTGTCAGCCTGATGAGCCTGGAAGCAAGGCAGAGCGTGGATCAAGCTGAGCTGAGAGGGCTGTGTTACAAAAAATTCACAGCGGATATCACTTACGATTTACGCAAGCCCAGGCGAATGTCTCCCAGCAGCGTAGACGGAGCCAGATCCACTTGACAGAAGGTCGAAACTTACGGGCAGCTGTTGAGGCTGCTGTCCGGCAGGTCAAACACCCTTTTCCAGCCAGCAAATTGCCTGTGAGAGGGCAGTTCAGAGTCTCTTGCATGGTGATTGGATCAGCAGCGATGAGTAATATTCGCCGTATCCAGTGCTTTCTGGCGGCAAAAAGAAAGGCAAAAAGTGAGGAAAATGAGCAAAACAGAACACGAAAATTCACCCAGCAGACTGCATGCGATTCCTTTTTGTCATTTTGGCAGCCGCAAATAAGTTACCTTTTCAAGGGTTTAATATTTCGCAGATCATTATTAGGTTGTTAAAGTTCGGGTTTTTTCAGTAGACTCAGGTATATAATATTTATTATTCTGATCAATCTCAAACAAGAATAACTTTCTTAAACCTATAGGCGAAAATCACTTAATTTGTTTAGTAAAATGACATAGATTATTCAGGTCATTTTGTGTAATTTTTTTTGAGTGGTCACAAAATATTGGTTATCAAGACTTATGAGGAGTTGGGAGGATAAATGAAAATATTATATGTTACTGCAAGATGGGATCCTAAAGATCCAGATAGTGGCTCAGGTGTCAATTACCAAGCTTATTCGTTTTTACTGACGAAAGTTGAAGATATTCAAATCTGCGGGCCATTTGACACACCACCCTCCTTATTGGAACGAGGGATTACTCGAATCGCTACTCATTTCACTAAGAAACGTTTGATCAAATTCTACCCATCTTATATCCGGCAAAGCAATCGTGCAGTGACCGAGATGATAGCAGCCTATCAACCTGATGTCATCGTCTCTAAATCTTCAATTCCTTTGGTTAATGTCAGGCTTTCAGTACCTTTGGTTTATATTTCTGATTCTTCTGTCCGTTGGGTAAAAAGTTGGTGGCCTAATTTTTCAGAATTAGGTTTTTGGTATATGGAGAGATGGGAGAACAAAGTCATTAAAAAAGCAAGCCATATCATCACCTTCAGCCAAGCAAATGCGGATATGCTCGTTGATTATTATCACAAATCACCTCAACAGATCACTGTTCATCCTATTCCCTCTTCCTTACCCCATCATTTATGCTCTTATGAAGAAAAGCGCATCAAGGATGGTCGTCCCATTCACCTCTTACTGGTTGGGAAAGATTATCATAGAAAAGGTGTGGATATTGCCATCGAAACTGCACGTCTGTGTAATGAAAATGGATTACCAGCACAATTGCGTGTGGTAGGTCAGGATGGTAAAGCTACTGATTTTGTGCGCTTTATGGGATTGTACTTAAAATCCGATCCGATTCAGATTAATCAATATATTGAAAATTATCGCTGGGCTCATTTTATGATTTTCCCGTCCCGCTTCGATGCAGCAGGAATCGTCCCATCTGAAGCAGCCGGATTCGGTGTTCCGACCATCACTAACGCTACAGGTGGATTGGCGACAACCGTAAGTCATGAAGAATCAGGGATTGTGCTTGAAAAGGACAGCCCTGCAAATGCTTATTTTAAAATCATTCAATACTACGAGAAAAACCGGAAAGAATATCAAACTTTACGCCACTCAACCTTCCAGCGTTATCAAAGGTTACTTAATTGGAAAGTTCTAGGGAATCGCCTTTTTTCAATCGTTCAGGAAATTATTTAACAATCTCCGATCTAAAAATAATTGGATTCACGATTATATCTATGACAAGAATGAAACCAAGAACATGAAGTAGGATTTATGGATGAAAAAATGATTATTGCAGCCTTTGATGGTGATAAAAAATGTGCCCGATTCACAAAGGAAGGCATGGAAGGCGTTCAGCGCAAGAACCCGAACAGACCTGTCAGTCTGATGAGCCTGGAAGCAAGACAGAGTGTGGATAAAGCTGAGCTGAGAGGGCTGTGCTATAAAAAATTCACAGCGGATATCACTTTGGAATGCGAGCAAATGCCTGAAACGGGCACAATCATCGGCACTGACGATATGAAACTCGGTATCCTTCCAGAGCGGAAGAGATGCTGGCCCGAGTGTGTTCTTCTTCAGAGAAAACTTCCATGCCCCTTGATAGATGGGGTATGCTACGCGTGGGTGGAAAAATCAGGGAAGCTGTGCGTGGGTGACAGCCTGAAGGTTACTAAAAAAGAAATTGTCAGCTGATTCAATTGATTGTTTTGTTGATAAGATAGAATTGTGACAAAAGGAATGCCTATACGGGAAATTTCAAATATTTGGTATTGAATCCCGATAATGAAATATGCTACAATCAACTCAATAATATAAACATCGTGGTAGGAGTAGTAGACCATCCGTCAGCGAGTCGGAGTCATTCGGTGAGAGTCCGATGGGTGTTACGGAACGCTGCAAGCAGCCAGGTTGAACTCGCCTAACCTGCCCCAAAGAGGGGCAGATGGCACCGGTGAAAACCAGTAGCCGGTGACGAAAACCGCTCGTTAGCGCGGCCCAAGCTGCCCGGTCATGGTTGTGCACCGGGAAGCAGGGTGGTACCGCGGCGTAGATCACGTCGTCCCTGTAAGGACGGCGTTTTGTTTTTAAGTTAACGCTATCACGGTACAATAGGTGCTGTTGTCAATCTTTAAGAAATTTAGGAATGAAGGTTAAAAAACAGAAAATGAGTCATAGATTTGGAGAAGAATATGCCTGACCCAACCAGTATACCCATGTACAAACACGAAGATATCGAACCTAAGTGGCAGAAGAAATGGGAAGCGGATGGTCTTTATCATGCTGATATTAAAAGCGATAAGCCGAAGTTTTATGCATTGACCATGCTGCCTTATCCTTCGGGTGATCTTCATATCGGTCACTGGTATGCCATGACGCCTTCCGACGCACGGGCCCGATTCATACGAATGCAGGGATATAATGTGCTGTTCCCGATGGGGTTTGACGCTTTCGGCCTGCCAGCAGAGAATGCTGCCATTCAGCGCGGTATTCATCCCAAAAAGTGGACTTATCGAAATATTGAAAATATGCGCAAGCAGTTAAAGTCAATGGGTACCATGATTGATTGGCGGCGAGAGGCGATATCTGCGGACTCAGCATATTACAAATGGACGCAGTGGTTCTTTATTCAATTCTTTAAGAATGACCTGGCATATCAAAAAGAAGCGCCGGTTGATTTTTGCCCAAACTGCAACACGACATTAGCACGTGAGCAGGTGCATGGTGAAGACCGGCATTGTGAGCGCTGCGGGACACCTGTGATTAAGAAGAACTTGAAGCAGTGGTTTTTCCGCACCACCAATTACGCTGATGAGCTGCTGGATTTCAAGGGAATGGATTGGCCTGACCAGGTCAAGACCCTGCAAACCAACTGGATCAACCGCTCTGAAGGTGCTTCGGTGATCTTTAAGACTGAGGATGGTGATGCCATTGAGGTCTTTACGACCCGGCCTGACACTTTGTGGGGGGCCACCTTCATGGTCCTGGCACCTGAACATTCCCTGGTTGAGAAGGTGACCAGTCCGTCACAAGAGTCACTCGTGGCTGCGTATCAAGCCCAGGCAAAACGGATGGATGACATTCATCGCGAATCTGCCGACAGGGAAAAGACAGGTGTGTTTACCGGTGGTTATGCTATCAACCCGGTCAACGACGAAAAAATCCAAATCTGGATTGCAGATTATGTGCTGATGAGCTACGGAACAGGAGCGATCATGGCCGTACCAGCCCATGACCAGCGAGACTTTGAATTCGCAAGACAATTCAACCTTCCGATTGTTGTCGTCATTCAACCCCCTGATGAGGATCCAATCAACGCGGATGAGATGGAGTCTGCCGTCCCTGCCAGTGGAGAAATGGTCAACTCAGGGCCGATGACCGGAACGTTGGGTGAGGAAGCTTTTGACCGGACGATAGAATATATCGAAGAAAGAGGTGTCGGTAAGCGTGCTGTTAATTACCGATTGCGTGATTGGTTGATCTCACGCCAGCGTTACTGGGGGGCGCCAATCCCGATTATCCATTGCCCAAAGTGCGGTCCAGTAGTTGTTCCAGAAGAGGAATTGCCAGTCCAACTCCCAGAAGATGTCGAATGGCTGCCCACGGGCGAGAGTCCGCTCAAACTGCATCCAACCTGGCGCTTTACTGTCTGCCCAAAGTGCGGCGGGAAGGCAGAACGCGAGACAGATACAATGGATACTTTTGTGTGTTCCAGCTGGTATCACCTGCGTTACCTGAGCCCGGAATTCGACCAATATCCCTTCGACCCAGCGGAGTATGATTACTGGATGCCAGTTGATACTTACACAGGCGGGATCGAACATGCCACCATGCACCTGATCTATACACGGTTTTTCCACAAGGCCTGCCGTGATTTGGGAATCACTAAGGGTGACGAACCCATGCTGCAGCTGCGCAACCAGGGGATGGTGTTGGGAGAGGACAATGAAAAGATGTCCAAGAGCCGCGGCAATGTCATTTCACCTGATGATTTGGTCGCCAAATATGGCGCTGATACAGTACGAGCTTATTTGATGTTCTTTGCCCGGTGGGAGCTGGGGGCACCCTGGAACAGCAGTGGTATTGAGGGCAGCGCACGCTGGCTGCGAAAAGTCTGGTATACATTTTTAGAATCTGCTGATAAAGAGAACACCGCGAGCGAATCCGATATACAAAGCCTGCGGCGAAAAGTCCATCAGACATTGAAATCGGTTACACGGGATTTCGAAACCTTCAACTTCAATACGATTGTTTCAGGTTTGATGGAACTGATTAATGAGATGACGGCTGCGAAATCAGCTGGTGCTTTTGGATCAGATGCCTGGCGAGAAGCGGAAGGTATTTATTTGCGCATGATGGCACCGGTCTGCCCACATATATCTGAAGAATTATGGGGGCGCACTGGGCATACCTATTCGATCCATTCACAGACGTGGCCAAAAGTGGACCTCGCGGCCACAAAAGAGGAAGAGATCACCCTGATAATCCAGGTCAACGGCAAGCTGCGCGACAGGTTAACCGTCCCGGCGAACATCATCGAGGAGGATGCAAAAGCCGCCGCGCTGGACAGTGAAAACGTGCAGCATTACCTGGAAGGCAAGCAGCCCCGAAAAATCATCTACGTACCCGGCCGGTTGGTCAATATTGTCGTTTAGATAAATTAAATACTAGTCTGCCCGTTGAGACGTTGCATGCAACGTCTCAATATTCTGGTTAAAAGCCAACTCAGTTGACAAAATATTGACTCAAATAATTAACCAAAATATCGGGTTTGAGTTAGAACGATCCTTACAAACTGCAGGGATAGCCTAATTTCTTTGTTTGTGGGGTTACGATAACCAGCGAGTGTTCAATCTGGCCAACCGCCCAGATCATAATCCAGTTCGATCCACCAATATTCAAGCCATTCAAAGCTTTCATAATAATCCGTCTGCTCAACTTCGATCATGTCTGTTGTCTCATATAGTCCGTAAAGCACATCACTACCCGAGAGTTCAATAAAGGCAATTTTGAGGGCTTCTGTCACCGCCTCATCAGCGGTTGACATGATCACTGCCGTTGGGAACCAAGGAGAAGTGGCGACAACAGTTGTGGAGTCCCATACATCTGGCAGACTATCGACCACATTCTCTCTCGCATCTCTCAAGTCGGTTCTCCAGGTCACCACAGCATCAACACTTCCGTCAAGTAAAGCTGAGAACATAAGAAGCGGATCATTTCCAATGGGTATTGTATGATTGAAAAACGAGTCTGGATCGTAACCCTCTGACAACAACATCATTCTGGGTAAAGCAACGCCAACGAAACTCCCTGGTGCTGTGAAAGCAAAATCAACGCCTTCCAGGTCTGCCAGATTCTCAAAACCCAATCCTGCTTGTGTGACGATCATTGATTGGACGAACGCACCCTGAAACTCATTAAATGGAATGCCTATCGGGGTCAGGGTTGTGATTCCTGGATAATTCAAATAATCATAACTTTCGATCCAGGCAAATTCAACCCTTTCATTTTCCAGCATCCCCATAAAATCTTGACCAGAAGGAATGGCTTCCAGTGTCACCGGGCATCCGTAACTTTCAGATATTGCGTCTGCTAATTGATTGAGGTCATCCTGGAGGATTTCCGGGTCACCTGGAACAATCCCATACAGACTACAATCCACCGCAACAGTCTCCTGCGGCGCTTCAGGTTCAGCTTCCGCTGAGGGAGTTGGGGGCATATCGACCTTTTTTTCACCTGAATTGCCTTCACCAAGGGCATCACCATAGATTTTCCTTGTTTCTCCAAGGATGTTAGAACCCGCCCAAGATGAAATTTCAGGAAGGCCAAGAGCTTTCCTTAGGGAGTTTAATTTATTAATATCCTTGATGATCGCATCTTTTCCAGGCTTATTCGTCAATCTAATACCCAGCGTTAGGATAGCTGCCGTCACATCCAGAGCGTCGCTCGTGTCAATATCCCGCGCATAGCCAAACACACTGTAGGCACATTGCGATTTGCAGTCTGCTTCGCAGGTGAAGGAGGTAATCAGCCGTCCATCGGAGGTGTTGTTCACGGTAAAATCCAATTTTTTGCCAGATTTAACCCCATCCTCAGGGGCGATGTCTGTCGTGCGGTATTCTAACACGCCACAGATCGTGGTGAATTTAAAATAAGTGATCACATCGCCGTTCCCCCTCGTAAAATCATCGCCGTCATCCTTCACCAAGATATCCCTGAGGTAGGCTTCTATCTCATATTTGCATTTACCTGATTCCACCTTGCCTAAATTTTTAGTGATGATTCCAACGGTCATCTGCCCGTTATTTTTTCCCTCCCGGTTAAGCTGGATTGTGAATGTTTCTGCCTTTTGCGGCATTAGTTGGGAAAGAAGTGCATGTTGCGACACGTATCTGGCTGGAGCGTTAGCTTTCAGATCTGAATAATTCGATATATTCCTAGTTGGTTTTGCCAGTGGGCGTTCCGCAGTCATTGATCCTGCCGGGTGGTTTTTGAGATTGTCATTGCATAACTTAACTAACCCAGGCACAATTGCCAAGTCAGGAACAGGCGCGTCTTCTGTCAGGATGGCAGACCCGGTCAGAATAAAAAAATAACCATTGCGAACCGCAGCAACCGCCAGGTTAAAATCAGAATAGGAAATCACACTTTCATCACCAATTCCCAATTCCTCGGTATTATTTTTAAGACCCTCTTCGAATTCCTCGAAAGCCATTCTGGCATCTGCTTCATAGATAAATTCTAAAACCATGGCATAGATCAAACTGTCTTCATCAATCATTTTCCAAGCTCGCAAATAACCATCCGCGATCGGTCCGGGCGGCTTATTTGTTTCCTCAAGGATTTGATTGCTTATTTCTTCATCTATCAACAGGTTGTCAAATAATTCCGCAGGTTCAATCACCATGGGAATTACTTGTTCCAGGGACAAAAAGGGTTCCGCGGGGGCTTCTTGTGCAGCACCACTGCAGGATGATAATAGAATCGACAAAATGACGAGCAGCGTGTATCGTCTGAAAATTTCCTTCATGATATTTTCCTTTTCCAAAGGTTTGAGGTTGTGTCGAAGAGGGATGATTTATTTGTGCACCACATCGAAGATATAACTTACATGTACACCTTAATGGTCTCCTTTAAGTCCAGCGAACATTTTATTAAATCATTCATGCATATCTCAATTGCAGTATAACAAAAAACGAAATGGATTTCAAATCTTAACTATGCGGTTTCCAGGACATACTATACACACTCTGGTTATCAAGAATATATCCTCCAGACGCATAGGGTGGGTTGCATGAGGATTTTTCTTCCAAATTTCTTATCGAAAAATTCAAGAATTTCATCCAAAATCCACGTCGTCAGGAAAATGGCAGGTTCAATATCAGAACCTGCCCTACAGCTTAACAATATTCATTCTAAAAATCCAGCCGTAGGGTGCGGTCTGTTGCCTGCCCTGAGCCCGTAGTGCGTGAGGGTTGACCGCACCAAACATGTGTTATTTCTTTAGTGAATCCCACCTCATTTTCTTCCTTGGGTTTCCAATCCAGGAATTTACTAACACATTACAATTTGAACATTCCAAAATGATATAATTATGATTGAAGATTTTCCTAACACTTTGAGAAAGGCGAAAATGAAACACACCTCACATAAAAAGACGATCATCTCCACGGAAAAAGCACCCAAAGCCATCGGCCCTTATTCCGCTGGTGTCTCTACCGGTCACCTGGTCTTTACCGCCGGTCAACTTGGCATTGATCCCACATCAGGCAAAATGGTGGAAGGTGGTATCCAGGAACAAACACGTCAGGCACTGAGCAACCTTAAAGCCGTGCTGGAAGCAGCCGGAAGTGGGTTGGAATGGGTTATTAAAACAACCGTGTTTCTGCAAGATATTGGTGAATTCAAATTGATGAACGAGGTATACGGCACCTTTTTTACGAAAGAATTTCCTGCACGTTCTGCCATCCAGGTAGCAGCCCTTCCTCTGCGTGCCGCAGTCGAAATCGAAGCTGTTGCCCTGCTCCCTGAAGTCTAATTACTACACCGTCATACCCAATGGATATACAACGCATCTTAGTTGTTGATGATGAGCCGAACATCGTCCAGCTCGTGAGCATGTACCTGGCGCGAGAGAATTACACTGTAATTACAGCCGGGGATGGGCAGAAAGCATTGGATATCGTCAAGACTCAAAAGCCAGACCTGGTTGTCCTAGATGTGATGCTGCCTTCCCTGGATGGACTTGAGGTATGTCGGTGTCTAAGAGCTGAGGGGAACGCCGTCCCTATTATCATGGTCACTGCTCGAGATGATGATATTGATAAAATCATCGGGCTTGAATTAGGTGCCGATGATTACCTCACCAAGCCGTTTAACCCCCGTGAACTTGTTGCACGCATCCGTGCCGTCTTAAGGCGAGGTTCATTGGAGGGCGCACAATCACAAAAACTGATTCGCATTGTTGATCTTGAAATTAACCTGGCTGGACGAGAGGTTACGATCGATGGTGAACCTGTGGAACTGCGTACACAAGAATTCGAGGTATTACGGGTGCTGGCTGAAAATAAAGGCATTGTCCTCACGCGTGAGCAGCTGTTGCGCAAAGCATGGGGATATGATTTTTACGGGCAAACCCGCACAGTTGATGTGCATATCGCACAGCTGCGTCGAAAATTGGCATCCAGCCAGGTGCGGATTGAAACGGTGACGGGATATGGATACAAATTGGTTGGGTGATGTTTAACTCACTGCGTTCTCGCCTTTGGCTGACCTATGCCATCCTGATTGGTCTGGTCTTATGTGTTGTTGGCGCAGCAATTGTACTGGTGGTTTACCGCGGCAATATTCCCCTGCAGCAAGCAGCCCTTTATTTGCAAAAATTAAGATCAAATGCACTTCCAAGGCTGCGCTCTGCTGGTGATTTCAATCCTAAGTTGCTCCAGGCTTTGCTTTCTCGAAATACTGAACAAATCCAGGGAAGGATTGTTATCCTTACCAATCAGGGCAGTGTAATTGCTGATACCCATAAAGATACAGAGCTGATTCTGCCTGATTTTGGGGAAGAGCCTCTTAAGACTGAAGTAGGTGCCCTTCCAAAATTTTATCGTGACAGCAGCGGACGGGGTTGGTACTATATTATTGATACGATTAATGAAGACCGACTGGTGTTTTTCGCTATCAACCGGCCAAGGTTGCAGATCATTTCCATCTTTCGAGATCAATTCCTTGGTCCACTATTGCAGGCTGGAGTCATTGCTCTCATTGCTGCGTTTGTCCTTTCATTGCTCATGTCTCAATGGATCAGCACTCCCCTTAAACGTATCAGCCAGGAAGCACGCCAGGTCGCTGATGGACATGCCCATCCTATACCACCCAAAGGACCTATTGAGGTTCGCCACTTAGCCAGTGCTTTTAATGACATGACCCGTCAGGTGCAAACAACCCGGCAATCCCAAAAGGATTTCATTGCCAACATCTCACACGAGCTTAAAACCCCATTGACCTCGATTCAAGGATTTGCTCAAGCTGTCCGGGATGGAACTGTTCAGTCCAATGAAGACTTACACCAGGCAGCTGATGTGATCGAGAGTGAAGCAATACGTATGCATCGTCTGGTGCAAGATTTGTTAACACTGGAAAAAATGGATGCCGGCACAGTTCTTTTTGATATGCAAGTCTTTAATGCTAACGATTTACTGAGTGCTGCGGAGCGGAAGTTTGCTGCTCGAGCTGAGGATGCGGGAATAGATTTGTTGGTCACACATCCTGTGGAGGATGCTGTGATAACCGGCGACTCAGATCGCTTGATGCAGGTTCTGGATAACTTGCTGGATAATGCTATCAAATTCACACCGAGAGGTGGGGAGATCTCACTCTACAACCAAATCATCGACAAAGCAGTGTTAATTCATGTCTCAGATACGGGTAAAGGAATTCCACCTTCAGAGCAGCAGCGAATTTTTGAACGATTTTACCAGGTTGATAAAGCGCGCACGGGGGGAAAGTGGCGAGGGTATGGACTGGGACTGGCAATCAGCAAGCAGATCGTCGAAACCCATGGTGGTTCACTCTCAATAATCAGTGCTGCTGGGGAAGGCAGTCATTTTGTGGTAAAACTACCTCTACAAATTGATCAGTTGGAAATCAAATGAACCCAAACGTAAGCATCATCGTCCCATGCTTCAATGAACGTACTACAATACCTCTGCTGCTAGAGGCTCTTTATAACCAGACCTATCCTCATAGCGCTGTTGAGGTTGTGATTTCGGATGGTGGATCCACAGATGGGACCCAGGCTGCTATAGCGGAATGGCATGCACAGCATGTAGATTTTATTATCAGGGTGATTGAAAACCCAGCCAAATCCATCCCCGCCGCATTGAATGCTGCCATTAAAGCATCCACAGGTGAGATTATCGTCCGGTTGGATGCCCATTCAGAACCCAGGCAGGATTATGTAGAACGGTCCGTTAAAGCGCTGTTGGATGGACGAGGGCAGAATGTCGGTGGAGTTTGGGACATTCGCCCAAGCAGCAATACCTGGATAGCTAAATCCATTGCTGCAGCTGCCAGTCACCCAATTGGTGTTGGCGATGCGCATTACCGTCACAGCGCCAAACCCGCCGTGGTCGATACTGTTCCTTTTGGTGCTTTCGAACGAAAACTGCTTAATCAAATTGGGATGTTTGACGAGACCTTACTGACAAACGAGGATTATGAATTCAACACGCGCATCCGTCAGGCCGGCGGTGAGATCTGGCTTGATCCAGATATCCGGTCGGTCTATTATGCACGGGCTAATTTAAAAGCCCTGATACAGCAGTATTGGCGTTATGGTTTCTGGAAGTGGCAGATGCTGCGCCGTTATCCCGATACAATTAGATGGCGCCAGGCATTACCACCGCTGTTTGTGACCGTGTTGATCATTTTGATCTTGCTGGCACCGTTTTTCAGGTTGGTACTATGGGCTTTGATCACATTGTTAAGTGTATATATCCTGGTCTTGCTGGCGGCAGGATTGCAGATGGTAATTAAAAAGAAGGGGTTTTTCTTTATACTGGGCGTACCAATGGCCATCGCTTGTATGCATTTTTCCTGGGGTGCTGGTTTTCTTTGGGGTATGTTCCACCCTCAAAAATGAAATTAAGGCTAAAATGTAAGATATGGATTCAAAAACCCCACAAAAAAGATTTCGCATAGGTTCTTCAGAAAGGGGACTGATCCTGCTGTTTGGAGATCTCCTCATGGCAGGAGCAGCTTTATTCATGGCCCTTTATTTCTGGGCTGCCGGGGATGCCTGGATGGAATTTTCACTAGAATTCATTGTTCAACGCCCACCGTTTTGGTTTTTTATGCTGCCCGTTATCTGGGTGATCTTATTGGTAGAATTATATGATAATAGGCGAGCCAGCCAACCAAAGGAAACACTAAAAGGGATCGTTCTGGCTTTTGGGATTAATTTCCTGATCTATTTAGTGATCTATTTCACCTCCACACCTAAATCCCTACCTCGTAGAGGTGTGTTAGCATTCATTGTCTGCGCAGCTGTGTTGACCCTCCTCTGGCGGTTGATCTATATCCGTTTGTTTACATCTTCCAATCTCTTACGGAGAGTTTTGATCGTTGGGGCCGGTAGGGCCGGAGAAACCATCGTGAAGGTGATCTCTGAACAGAAGCCATCGATCTTTAATGTTATTGGTCTTATAGATGACGATCCAGAGAAATTAGGGAAACAAGTAGGCGGATTCGAAGTAATGGGCAACAGTCATTCCCTGATTAAAAAAATTCAGGAAAATCAAATTTCAGATCTGATCCTGGCCATCAGCGGTGAAATGAAGGGTTACATGTACCGGGCAATACTATCTGCCCAGGAGATGGGTGTTACCTTAACGCCTATGCCAAAGGTATACGAAGATATCCTTGGAAGAGTCCCTATTTTCTTACTGGAAACCGAATGGATTGTGCGCTCGTTTGTTGAAAAAACGGATACCGGCACACTTTATGAACTGGCCAGGAGATTACTCGATATCATTGGTGGTCTGGTTGGTATTTTCCTGATGGTGTTATGCTTCCCCCTCATCAGCCTGGCAATCATACTTGAGTCTGGATTCCCTGTCTTTTTCTCCCAGGAGCGCCTTGGTCGAGGGGGGCAGCCCTACAAGATCTATAAATTCCGTACAATGGAAAAGGATGCGGAAAAAGATGGAATTGTTAGGATGGCAGAGGAAAATGATGAAAGGGTCACAAAAGTCGGTTGGATTCTGCGAAAAACCCATCTCGACGAATTTCCCCAATTCATAAATGTCCTGCGTGGTGAAATGAGTCTGGTTGGCCCTCGTGCTGAGCGTCCAGAATTGGTGGAATATTTCCAAAAGGAAATCCCATTTTACCGGGCGCGATTGCTGGTGAAACCGGGGGTTTCTGGGTGGGCACAGATCAATTACGGCTACGCAGGAACAGTTAATGAAACTGCCGTCAAATTAGAATATGATCTCTATTATATTGAACATCGAAATATCATTATGGATATCTCAATCATCTTAAGAACCATTGGAACAGTCCTTGGTTTCAAAGGTCAATAATTCCCCAGGGTAATTTATCAATGAAGATATTTAGCAAACGAATTAGAAATCGATACCTTTTATTTGGGGATATTTTTCTAAGCCTGGTCTCAGTTTTGGGAAGTTATATCATCAGGTTGGAACTGATCAATATGTTTCCCACATATGTTCAGTCATTGCTTTGGATGCTGGGTGTTGTCGTGGTCGTCAGACCGCTTGTGTATTATTTCTTTGGTATTTATCTTCGCCTGTGGCGGTATGCAAGCATTCGAGAGCTATTACTGATCCTATCTGCAGTAACAACAGCCTCGGTCATCATCTCAGGGATCATGCTTGGGCTATTCCTATCAAATGTTTTTCCAGGTTTTCCCAGGTCTGTATTGATCATCGATTGGTTGTTATCAATAATGTTTGCAGGGGGATTGCGTTTCATTTTCCGTCTGATGGCAGAAAATCCCTCCTTAGCAGCTAAAGGCAACCTCATCCGTTCACGGCGCAATAAACTTGTTTTGGTGATTGGTGCAGGTGATGCTGGGGCTATGGTCGTACGCGAATTACAGAAGAACCCGCAGCTAAGCATGAAGCCTATTGGATTTCTTGATGATGATCCTGCAAAAAAGGATAGCAAGATCCATGGTGTGCCTGTATTGGCATCATTGGAACAGATAGGACATATCCTGGAATTACAAAATGTGGACGAAGTGATCATCGCCATCCCCAGTGCTGCTGGCAAAATTGTACGTAAGGTGACAGAGGTTTGTAGACGAAAGGGCGTGGCTTTCCGAACCATGCCTGGTTTATATGAGCTTTTGGGTGGAGATGTGAGCGTCCGTCGATTGCGAGAGGTGGATATTTTTGACCTTCTCCGACGAGAACCTGTGCGTATGGACACAGAAGCATTGGGTGAATCACTCGAGAACCGGGTGGTGATGGTAACCGGAGCAGGTGGATCGATTGGCAGCGAGCTTTGCCGGCAGATTGCTCGTCTGAGTCCAGCTAAATTGCTCATGCTCGGACATGGTGAAAACAGTATTTTCAGCGCATTATTATCCCTCAAGGAAAGATTTCCAATGCTTGAGATCGTCCCCTTGATCGCTGATGTTCGTGATGTCCCTCGTTTGTCTGTGATTTTTGATCGCTGGGCGCCTGAAGTGATCTTTCACACTGCTGCGCATAAGCATGTCCCTTTGATGGAAAGCAACGTGGAAGAAGCGGTTACCAATAACATTCTTGGGACGCAAAATATTGTCAAGACAGCATTGGAACATGACATTGCGAGGTTGGTGATGATCTCAACTGACAAAGCGATCCGTCCTGTCAGTGTAATGGGCGCAACGAAACGGATTGCAGAAATGCTGGTACTGGATGCGGCACGGCGATTCGAATGCGCCTTCACCGTCGTCAGGTTTGGGAATGTTCTGGGCAGCCGCGGAAGTGTGGTTCCCCGCTTTAAACGACAGATCGCTGCTGGCGGCCCGGTGACAGTAACGCATCCTGAGATGAAACGTTATTTCATGACCATTCCAGAAGCGGTGCACCTGGTTTTGCAGGCATCATCTATGAGTAAGGGCGGGGAGAATTACATTCTGGATATGGGAGAGCCGGTTAAGATCCTGGACCTTGCTGAGGACCTGATCCGTCTTTCAGGGTTGGAACCTGGAAAGGATATCGAGATTGTCTTTTCTGGTATACGACCCGGAGAAAAACTCAGTGAGGACCTCTGGGACAAGGGATTTGCTTATTCTCCCACCTCCCATCCGGATATTCACCAGGTGGACAGTGAGGAAATTATCACTTCTACAGCCTTGGACGATATTGTGAAAAACCTGATCCTTTTAGCTCGAGAAGGTAAAAGCGAAGAGATCCTATCACTGCTCAGTGAGACGATCCCCGGTGCGTCAATACACACCCATGAGACAGATCTGGATATGGTAGAATAGACACCCAGTTGTATGGGAGGGGAATGAGAACCGGTGATATTGGCTGTGGTTTGGCGATGTCTTGTCTTCTAAGGAATCTATGGAATTTCTAACTGCAGGTGAATGGGAAAAATTCACCAAAACTGATCCAGCAGCACACATCTTGCAAACATCTGCCTGGGGAAGGCTGAAAGAGAATTTTGGTTGGTCACCCAGGTTTTTCCGCCAGGGTCAGGTTGGGGCAATGGTTTTGTTCCGCTCGCTGCCCTTGGGCTTGAGCCTGGCGTATATTCCACGCGGACCGGTTGGCAAAGGAAACTGGGGAGACCTTTGGCCTGCTATTGATGACCTTTGCCGCCAGGAACGGGCTGTTTTTTTACGTGTTGAACCTGATCTTTGGCAGCCGATATCTGGTGCTGCTATTGACAGCCATCTTCCAGGGTTTGTGTCTACGGAAAATACTATTCAGCCGCCACGCACAATCTTAATCGACTTGAGGACATCTGAGGAAGAAATCCTCATGGGTATGAAGCCTAAAACTCGCTATAACATTCGACTCGCAAAACGAAAAAATGTGGTTATCCACCAGTCTGCTGATGTTCAAACCTTCCATCGCATGAGCCTGACCACGGGGAAGCGGGACGAATTCGGGATTCATAACCTGGACTATTACCAACGCGCGTACGACCTTTTCAACCCCGGGGGTAGCTGTGTATTATTATTGGCTGAATTTGAGGGTCAGCCATTGGCAGGATTGATGGCTTTCGCACATGGGGAAACCGCCTGGTATTTTTATGGCGCATCTACCAACCATGAGCGCAACCGTATGCCGACGTATCTCTTGCAATGGGAAGCGATCCGATGGGCAAAGCAAAAAGGCTGTAAAGTTTATGATATGTGGGGTGTCCCGGATAAGCCAAAAAATGTGTTGGAGGAAAACTTTCTAAACCGTTCAGATGGCTTGTGGGGCGTGTATCGTTTCAAGCGAGGTTTTGGCGGAGAAATCCGCAGGACCATCGGTGCCTGGGATCGTGTCTATCATCAAATCCCCTACAAGCTTTATGAGTTCCTGGTCAGACACCGTCAACCCATTGCAGCATAGTATCAGAGGAGAGAATTCTTTGGAAGTTGCAGATATCAAAGATGCTCAACAATGGAACCAGTTGATTGAGAACCTGCCCGGTGCGCACGTCCTCCAAACATGGCAGTGGGGAGAAGTCAAGGCGCAGTTCGGGTGGGATGTGCATCCCCTGATCTGGCGTGACGGAAAAGGCAGGGTCGATGCAGCCGCACTTGTTTTACAGCGCAGGATCTCAAATAAGCTATTGCCAATACGCCTGAGCGTCATTTACGTCCCGAAGGGACCCCTGTTGGATTGGTCCGATAGTACCCTCGTTCAGCAGGTCCTGATTGACCTGAAACAATTTGCTAAAAATCAAAGAGCCATCTTTATAAAAATCGATCCCGATCTACCCGTTGGGTATGGCATACCTGGAGAAGCGCAAGCCCAGGATGACCCGATTGGTCAAAATATAAGAAGAATCCTCGAATCCAAAGGGTGGATTTTCTCGGATGAGCAAATCCAATTTCGCAATACCGTAGCCATAGACCTTCGCCCAGATGAAGAAGAACTTTTGACGCGCATGAAAGCGAAAACACGCTATAACATTCGCCTCGCAAAACGTCGAGGGGTGACCGTCCGGTCAGGCACCGATGATGACATTGATTTGCTGTATCATATGTACGCGCACACGGCTGTACGTGATGATTTCCTGATACGTCATAAAAAATATTATAAAACCGTCTGGGGGGCATTCTGTAAAGCTGATCTGGCGCAACCACTTATCGCTGAAGTGGAAGGCCAACCGGTTGGTGCGGTGGTGATTTTCCGTTTTGCTGGGTGTGCCTGGTATTTTTACGGGATGTCCCTGGATGAACATCGTGAGAAGATGTTCAACCATCGATTGCAGTGGGAAGCGATGTGCCATGCCAAGGCATTTGGATGTCACACTTATGATATGTGGGGTGCTCCCGACATATTCAATGAAGATGACCCACTTTGGGGAGTGTATCGTTTTAAGGATGGTTTTGGCGGCAAGGTTATCCGTACCCTGGGTGCGTGGGACCTCCCTATCCGTCCTCTGATATTCCGTCTCTACAGCCAAGTCCTGCCAAAGATCCTTAATTGGATGCGTCAACGCGGTAAATCCGAGACCAAAAGGAGTATGCAGCTATGAAACCACGCTTGCATTTCGCTCATTTACCTACATCTGTTGAATCCATGCCAAGAGCGGCAGCCTCACTGAAGGGACCCCGCCTGTTGGTAAAACGTGATGACCAGACCGGGCTGGCCTTCGGTGGAAATAAAACTCGAAAGCTTGAATACTTGGTGGCAGAAGCACGTGAACAGGGTGCTGAGATGCTTATCAGCGCCGGGGCTGTACAGTCAAATCACTGCCGTCAAACGGTTGCAGCGGCATCCCGGTTTGGTTTTGACTGCATCCTGGTTTTGTTTGGTGATCCACCTGAAGTCCCTGATGGCAATCATCTCCTGCATTACCTGTTGGGTGCGGAAATAATCTACACTAATCGGGAAGAAATGGAAAGTAAACTGGAGGAAATATATCGAAAGGCTCAGTTAGATGGACGCAAGCCTTATCTCATTCCCTACGGAGGTTCCAATCAGACTGGCGCTTTGGGTTATGTCAATGCAATGTTGGAATTAGCTGAACAAGGTGTTGAGCCTGATTGGATTGTTTTCCCGAGTTCCTCGGGCGGGACGCAGGCTGGGATGCTGGTAGGCGCACGCATGAGCGGTTATGGAGGGAAAATCCTGGGCATCAGCGTGGATGAGCCAGCAGACAACCTCACAAGCAGGGTGGCTGCGTTGGCGACAAGAACAGCAGCATTTATCGAGAAAGATTGGCATTTTTCGGCAGATGAGGTCCTGGTGAATGACGCCTACACAGGCGGTGGATACGGGGTGATGGGAAAACCGGAGATTGAAGCGATCCAATTGTTTGCAGAACGGGAAGCGCTTCTGCTTGACCCCGTCTACACAGGTCGGGCAGCGGCAGGGATGATTGACCTGATCCGGAAGGGCCATTTTGCTCCGACAGAGACTGTTTTATTCTGGCATACCGGCGGCGGTCCAGCGCTTTTCGCAAGAAAATACCAGGATCGGTTATTGGATTCCTGGTAAGACGGTGAATCATGAAATGTAATAATGGAGAAACTTTTTCTGGCATAGGGGTTTGATACCAATCGAACGGTTTTAGTAGTACCAAAGCCCACCTGGTGAGGTATTTTACCTTCGGCTACGAGTGAATCGTCCCAACTCGCAACTGTCACTAAATCGTGATTGATCCAATAGTGAAGTATATCTAATGAAGATAAAGGAATTTTCTTGAAAATGGTTATTCGAATGAATTCCATGACCATTGATTAAAACTAAGAGACGACCTGCCAGGCCGTCTCTGTTTAGATAAAACTCTCAATACGAAAAAACTACAAACCAGCTGCGTCCCTCAACAGATCTGCCTTATTGGTCTTTTCCCATGTCAGGTCCAGGTCATCCCGGCCAAAGTGTCCGTATGAGGCAACTTGCTGGTAGATTGGGCGGCGCAGGTCAAGATCACGGATGATCGCGCCGGGGCGCAAGTCAAAGTGGGTATTGATCAGCTCTGCAATACGTGAGTCATCAACCTTGCCTGTCCCGAAAGTTTCCACGTTGACTGAAAGCGGTCGCGCGATGCCAATCGCGTATGCCACCTGGACTTCACAGCGATCTGCCAACCCAGCGGCAACCACGTTCTTGGCCACCCAACGGGCAGCATATGCGCCAGAACGATCCACCTTTGTCGG
>CAYTXE010000008.1:0-40185 GCA_964441045.1 uncultured Candidatus Brevefilum sp. | reverse complement strand
ATCGATTGTTAGAAATTGCACCGCATGATCTTCCCCTGGAGATGGCCTTTAAACTTGCTGATGATGTGCTGCGGCAAGGGGTGAGTGCGATATCAGAGTTACTCACGGAAACGGGATTGATAAATGTTGACTTTGCGCACATTCGCCATGTGATGTCTCTTGGCGGTGGAGCACTGATGTCGATAGGGACAGGGGAGGGTGAAGACAAGGCTATGAAAGCATTAAATCAAGCCCTTCATCACCCTTTGTTAGATGATATTGAAATTGACACCGCTAGTGGGATAATTGCGAACTTCAGTGGAGGAGATGACCTCACTTTCATGGAAGTTGCTGATACACTCACACATTTACATAAAGAAGCTGGATTAGAAACAGAGATCATCCCTGGCGTGATCAACAACAACAATTTAAGTGATCGTGTGCAAGTGATCCTAATCGTGACGGGACTGGGGGCTTTGCCAATTGATCAAGCCATCCCGGGGGCAGAGCGCTACCTTGCTGAGCACGCAGTGAAAATGAATGAAAATCGATTCAATCCGGAAGCTCATAAGGCAAATAATCCAGAAAGGATTGAAGACCGTCAGTTTCCGAATCGGGTTTTTCCACTTTCCCAACCTCATTCGGCTATGGGTGTTGCAGATCTTGATGTCCCAGCATTCTTAAGAAAGCGGATAAGGGGCTAATATGGATAAGAAATCAATTGACAGAGTGTGTAACAATATCTACCGGCGTTATCCTGCGCTTAAAAACAAGCGACCGAAAGTCTCTTCATATGGTGAGAATCGCTACCTGTTAATTTTCTCAGGCTCAGGTAAGACTCCTGATGGGAAAACAATAACGAATACTGTCAGGGTTGTTGCCAGTGAAGAAGGAAGGATCATTAAATCATCAATGAGCCGATGATTGAAATTGGATGGTTTCCTTGTTGTTTCTCACTATCCAAATATCTGATTAGAAAATGTTAAAGCTAATAAAATCGGAAAGGGTTTCGCATATGAATAAAAACCATAAGTTACAAAGTATAATCCAAACAAAGGCAGGTAAACTGGTTTTTTTGTTCCTTATCTGGGCAGCTGTGGGTTTTATCCTCGGCCTGGTTATGGGTAGAATTATTTGGATGATTCAATTACTATAGCAATTCTAAATTTTGTCATCTCAAAATAAAAAGTGCTGTTTTTTCAGCACTTTTTTGTTGAATTAGATCAGTCTGTTATCTTAGGTAAGAAGTTTTTTATCACTTCAGCTTCAGTTGTTGGCTTAGGAATGCCTTGAAGAAGCGTCCAATGTTCTTGATGATTTATGCGGCCTTTAGGGGGAATTGACTCAACGGGGCCTAAACTTTCTAATTCAAGCATTGCTTCATTTGTAAATACTTCAAAATTGACACCAAAATCAGGATACAACCCCTCAAAATGGATAGGAACCTTTTTGATGAAAAGTGCATTATGGTTGGCATATGCCCCCCAACCATCTGAAGCAAAAACCCCAATTTTTTGTGGCGTTGCGTTGTTAATATCCTGATTTAACATAATGATTCGCTCACCAAGCAGCCATCGTGGATCGCTGAGATTTGTGTATGGCCAGATGGATAAGATGCTGGTAGGAAGCATGAATTCCGGGTGTGGACCTCGTGGGGGGAATGGGAGAATCGCAGTACCTCCAGGTGCCATAACAGAAAGCGCCCAAATAGCTGTTTCTACAGGCCAAAGATTATGATTAATGAGGATATGTGTCAGTTGTACTTCATCTTCATTTGGAGACAATTTAATTTCTATTTGTTTCTGAAGCCCGGTCGTCGGCTCAGGTTTTTGAGTGGCGATTAAACCGTTCTCAATTTCTTGAATTAATACTGACTCACTATCTGGATAATATGTCCTGGGTTGAGCTTCAGGTGCATGCCAGAGCCTATGACCTCCGAAGATCAACCACTCAGTTGTGTTTGTTATGCCCAACTGTTCCGGATATTCCTTAAACATATTTCCTTGACCGATAAAACCAAACCGAATAACTCGGGGACCGACGTCCCCTGTGATGATCAATTCGATATGGTCATTTACCAATCGATAACAATTATCCCAACCACCATAGCTAACTTTTTCCATTTGATTGTCTCCATATAATAACTGCATGTGAGCTTTCTTTATATCATTATTATAATTCAATCTAAAAATTAACTATTATGACTTTCTCATTTATTTTGTGCCGTAACTATGATGTGCGTGAGCACATTGCGAAAATTAAGAGAAAAGCCCGTGTTAACGGGCTTTCCCTGGATTTCCCTACAATTTACTAGTGGTTGTAGGAGATATATGTGAGGATTACCTCACATATCAAAATTGTACATGAATGCAATTAACCTGTCAAGGAAAAAACAACCTTTGGTTAATTATTTTCAAATTCGTGTAGCATTTATCGTTGAATACTTTAATTTTGGCTAAATAATCTACCCACAGCAGGTTTTCAACAGATATTTAATTGGTTAAATCGTGAATATCATGGAACGTTATGGATTGGTGTTCTATCGAAAAATCACAGGTGTTTAGGAATAAAAAAACCACATTCTCTATGTTGAATGATTAGAAAGGAAGAATCTTAAGTAGCTTGCCACAATTCGAGCATTACTTCATTTCTAACAGCTAATTGTAATTCTGTTTTCTTATTATTGCTCTTGGGATAACGCCATAGATAGAAAATATCCGAATTTCCCAAAATAGCTATTCCATGATAGAATAGGCTTATGCAAAGACCTGTTCCAGATGAAGTTCTATTAGGCTTAATCAAAGCGCAGCCAGCCCACGGCTATGAATTACAAGATCGATTTAAGTCAAAGTCTGACCTTGGCAGGATTTGGACGATGAGCACAAGCCAGCTCTATGCGGTCTTAAAACGGCTGGAGGATGAGGAGTTGATCCTTGGGAAGAAAGTTGCTGTCAAAGATGCTCCATCCCGGAATGAGTATTCCATCACAGAAAGAGGCGAACGGAAGTTAATGTCCTGGATGAATGAAGAAAATCCTTCCTCAAGCATCCACCGGATGCGGGTCATATTTATGAGCAAACTTTATATTGCTATCCTTTTATGCATGCCATTTGATGATGTAATTGCACATCAAAAAATATCCTGTGCAAACCAAAAAATGGAATTAATCAAAGAGCGTACTCAAGTCCAATCTCAAATGGAAGGGCTGGTCCTTGATTTTGTCATCAGCCAATTGGATTCCGCATTGAGCTGGTTGGACAATTGCACACGTACCTTACATCCACATCCTGAGTGCTGAAATTGTTTATTTTGAATGTGGAAACAACAAGAAAAATTTTTTTCTAAGGAAAACGAAAACTATGAAGAATACTCCATTCCGGCTTAATCTCACTT
Source organism: uncultured Candidatus Brevefilum sp. (assembly GCA_964441045.1). Classification (GTDB taxonomy): domain Bacteria; phylum Chloroflexota; class Anaerolineae; order Anaerolineales; family Anaerolineaceae; genus Brevifilum. The sequence continues at coordinate 36,813 of CAYTXE010000008.1, read as the reverse complement.
TTCTAATTACAATCACCTTTTTCACAGCATGCATACCAACACAAATAACACAACCAACTTCCAAGACCACATCAGAGTCGAAAGTTCAGACAATAACTGTCCAGAAAAAGGAGCCTGAAAACATAGAGACAGAGAAGCCAAGTGCCAATAATCGGTTCACAATTGTGGCTGATGATGAGCTTAAGACCTCTGTAGCCATGCTTTTTGAGTCTTATTTTCCAGGTGAAGCAGCTGCCTTTATTGAAAAGGGAGGGGATTTGGTTGTTACGAAAACATATGAATGTCCAGATGATCGACCTTGCATATGGGCAACTTATCTTCCTGATTCGGTTATGATCCAACAATCAGAAAATGCAGACATGGAAGAGTTTATTACATTTGCTATTTCACCTGAGGGGCAAGAACAATTAATTAATGCAGGAGACCTACCACAACAAATTAATTTGGATGACCAGGCTGGCAGCACATTGGTAATCCCTCAGCCAATCAATCGCGTAATATCGACTTATGGTCCTGCAACATCGTTCATTTATAGTGTTCATGCACAAGATCGCTTGGTGTCTGCCAGTTACCTTGGAGCGCGTGATCCAAAAGGGTCCGCAGTTATGGAAAAAATGGATCCCCGATTCCCTGAAATTATGGGAGACAATTACTTCACACAGAATGATTTCAATGTTGAGCAAGCTGCTGTTCTCAATCCGGATTTAATCGTTACCAGTGCTCGTACATCCTGGCTTGACACTGCAGAGCAATTAGGCCTCGATGTCTTTCTGTTCGACGCGGAAACACCGGAACGGCTCAGGGACGCAATGCAATTGGTCGGAAAGCTATTTGGACCTCACTCAAGGGCTATTGCTGATGCATGGATATCATATTATGATGGGATAGCCTCTGCAATTCAGGAACAAATAGCCGAGATTCCTGAAGATCAACGAGTTCGTGTTCTATTTACTGGGACGGCTCCCCTTAAAGTGGCCAGTGGAGATATGTATCAGACCGATATTATCCGCGCTGCAGGAGGGGTTTCTGTGAGCTCAAAGCTAAAGGGCTATTGGAATGATGTCAATATCGAGCAGGTCGCTCTGTGGGATCCTGATGTAATTATTGTTCCACCCTATGGCGGTGCAAGCGTGGAGGCTATCACAGAAAGTTCGGAATGGCAGATATTGGAAGCAGTACAGGAAAGACAGGTATATCAAATGCCTAAACTGGTTGTACCATGGGATACACCTGCTCCGGATTCAATTTTGGGTATTGTCTGGATAGCTCAACTCATTAATCCAGAAAGTATTAACATCGATTGTGCCACTGAAGCTGAATACTTTTACAACACATTTTATAACTATCCCATCACTGAGGAAGAACTCGCAACGATTTGCCAATTTGATTGATTTTGATATGCGTAAATGGATCAAAATAGTAATTTCATTTATTTTCTTGTTGACACTTTTTGCTGTATCGTTAACTCTGGGACGGTATAAAATTGGGGTGATTGATGTGCTCAAAGTGCTACTCTCTCCTATTTTTCCTAAACTGGCAACTGATATTCCTGATATTGCGCGTCAGTTGATCCTGAAAGTTAGATTGCCCAGAATTCTTGGGGCGTTGTTGATTGGAGCAGGTTTTGGTGGAACTGGGGCAGCACTTCAAGCAATTTTTAAGAATCCACTTGTCGATTCAAATATCCTGGGGGTCACATCTGGTGCAGGATTTGGGGCGGGTCTGGCATTATTGCTCATGCGAAATCCATGGGAGGTGCAACTCTCTGCTTTTATATTTGGGTTATTGGCCGTTCTATTTGCTTTTCTCGGCAGCCGTTTGTATAAATCAACGCCATTATTGGTCTTGACCCTGATGGGCATCCTTATCGGCTCTCTGTTTAATTCATTAACTGCACTTTTGAAATATGTGGCTGATCCGCTGGATACACTACCTGCAATCACATTCTGGATACTGGGAAGTTTGACTGGCATCACCTGGCAGAACCTATTGCCTCTTGCTGTTATCACCTTACTAGGTATTGTGTTTCTTTTGCTCATCCGGTGGCGCTTTAATATTCTTTCCCTTGATGACCAAGAAGCTAAAACATTGGGTCTAGATCCTACGAGTATGAAATTGATAATAATCATCTTTACTACGTTAATGACTGCTGCTGCTGTATCTGTCAGTGGTGTTATTGGTTGGGTTGGCCTGGTGATTCCACATGCAGGGAGATTAATTATTGGACCAGATCATAAGTATTTACTTCCTATTTCACTCATTTTGGGAGGCGCATTCTTGCTTATCATTGACAATATCGCTCGGACCCTTCTCCCTGGAGAAATTCCTATTGGGGTTTTATCCGGGTTGATTGGTGTGCCGATTCTGATTGCTCTTATGCGACGCAGTAAGACAGGATGGTAATCGTGGATCTTGAAGCTTCTCACCTAAGCTTTGCATATGTCCCAGGAAAAACAATCCTGCATGATATCTCATTTAAAATAAAATCAAGTGAAACGCTTTACATCCTTGGTCGAAATGGTGGAGGAAAAACGACACTGCTTTCCTGTCTGGCTGGATTGCTAAATCCTGATACAGGGGATGTTCATTTGGGTGGGAAATCTCTTGCGGAATACAGCACTTCTGAGCGCGCCCAAATAATCGGCTTGATACCTCAAATGCGAGTTCCAATATTTGCTTTTACTGTAAAGGAAATGGTATTGATGGGACGAGCTCCTTACCTCGGCTGGATGGGTTCACCTTCACAGAGTGATCAGGAAATTGCTGAACGCTCTCTGGAACAAGTCGGGTTATATGAATTGAGCAACAGCGCTTTTACAGAGATTAGTGGGGGAGAGCAGCAATTAGTCCTTATCGCCCGGGGGTTGGCTCAAAATTGCCAGATCCTGCTTATGGATGAACCCACAACTCACTTAGACCTGAGCAACCAGCACCAGGTCCTAGAAATTGTAAGGCAATTGAGTAAGCAAGGACTTTCTTTCATTATCGCCTCCCATGCACCTAATGATGCACTTTCTTATGCTGATCAAGTGCTGCTCTTAAATGGGGGATGGGTAACAGCAATGGGACCTCCTCAGGAAACGATAACAGAGAATTCATTGTCTTTGATCTATGGTATTGATACTGAAGTGATCTATAATTCCATTAATGGAGCAAGGAAAGCAAAAGCGGTTGTCACACGCAGACCAGTCAGGGTGAGTCCAGAATCACTCACAACGCCAGGCAATTTATTGTATGATGCCTTTGCACTTGGTCAAGAATCGCCACAGGTGATTTTGGTCACAGGTTTACGTGGTGCAGGAAAGACTTCCTGGTGTTCGAAACTCGCCAAAGTCGCACAAGATCAAGGGATGAATGTAAGTGGTATCCTTTCACCTGGAATTTTTAAAGGGAAAAATAAGATCGGGATTGCAGTAAAGAATATCGCGACAAGTGAACAGCATCAGCTTGCTGAATTGCGCATGGGGGAGTTAGAGGGGCTATCAACACCCCGCTGGAAGTTCAATCCGGAATCGATGTCCTGGGCAAATCGAATCTTACAGGAAATAAATACCAGTGACCTATTAATCATCGATGAAATTGGACCGTTAGAATTTCTACGAGGTGAGGGTTTAACAGCAGGTATAAAATGTATCGATCAAAACAAATTTAAAGTTGCTTGTGTGGTGGTTCGCACTTCTTTTGTGCCAACCGCGCTACAACGATGGCCTCACGCTATTGTCGTTAGCGGTTATTTGGAATAAGTTTAGGATATCAATCCGATCGATATTTACATAATAAATGCAGGTGGAAGTTTAGTCTAAGTTTTGGATTGCAATTTTCATAGATAATAAAATCTCGTCTGGACGCATAAATTCTTCACTTACGAAAATTTTATTCCTCGTCCCTTAGGCATGTCGTGAGTATATGGTCTACGATCATATGGAAATCCTCAATCATCTCCATACTGTTTGAAGGGATCACAAGGCAGTGGTCCACGAGCTCTTTCATTTTCCCACCTTGAAACCCGGTAAGTCCAAGTGTTGTTCCACCAATTTCATTCGCAACCTCTATTGCACTTAAGATATCCGGGGAATTGCCACTGCCGCTGATCGCAAGTAAAACGTCATCTGGCTGCATAAGACTAATGAGCGGTTCAGCAAAAACGCGATCATAGCCTTCATCATTTGCGTATGCTGTCAGGGATGGGATATTGTCACCCAAACCTATCACCCGCATCCTTTTAGAGCCTTCCGAACGTGTATTCTTGCCTAAATCACACACCATGTGTGCTGCAGTTGCCCAGCTGCCCCCATTTCCACAAATAAATAGTGTCTTTTCAGTCTCTCGTACGTCTTCAATGATTGTTATAAGGTTGGAGAGGTCATCGACAGGAAATTTCTCTGCAACATTTACAAGTGACGCCAGATAATTTGATATCCAAGTATCATGGTTTGTCATACTCACATCCAATTCTCAAACTGATTTTGATAATCTATGTAACGTTGGCGCAGTTGGTCTTGTGTAACTTTGCCGGTGGTTCCTATTTGTTGAACAATTAGCGAGCCAACAAGGTTCCCAATAAACGCAGCTTCTTTAGGATCTGCTCCTGCACATTGTGCCAAACCAATTGTTGCAAGAACTGCATCGCCTGCACCTACGATGTCAATTGGTCCTATATTACGATATCCTGGAAAGTGGAAATATTCGCCATCCGAAGTTCCACTGATCCCGTCAGCACCCAACGTGATAAATATTGGTTTTTGATAAGCCTCCCAAAAAATCTGTGAACACCTGGCAGATGCGATCAATTTATTATTTTCATCAATATCATCCAATGTCTTATCCAAGGTCTTCGCAGCATAAATCGCTTCAGACAAATTCATCTTAAGTGAAAGACCAGCATACTTAGCTAAAAAAGGGCGTGAATCAATGATTATGACTTTATCAGGGTTCACTCTGGCTAGATCTGATAACTTACTTCTAAGAATTGGAGATAATGTTCCAAAACCGTCCTTGTTTACTTGTTCGAGAACCAAGATTCCATCAAAGGCCAATATTGCCTTACTTAACTTTTCAATAAGTGCCAGGTTCAAGGCTTTTGGATTTGGCAGTTGGTTGATTATATCAATCCGATTGAGCTCAATCAGGTGACCATCCAGCTCTTTCATAAATGGTTTCGTATAGGTAGGCGTAAAACGTCCCTCCCATTCGATCAAGGAATCAGTGTCAATATTCATGATTTTCAACGCTGAACGTAAAGTGTATCCATTTCCATCCTTGCCGGTATAGCCAATAGCAGCAGCTCGGGCACCTAAAGATGATAGATTATTTACAACAACACCAGCAGCACCAGGTTGACCACGAAGATCAACCGCCTGGAAAGCTTCTTTATGCGTTTCCAGAGACAACTCTGATAGGGCTCGGTCCAGTTGGATATAAAGGTCGAGGAAAAAATCTCCAAGGACAGCCAGTTTCACTTGTGTGAAGCGAGATAGGATTTCTTCAAACCGACGAATTTCTATCATACCTTCTCCTGATGACTTGATGATTGTTGAATGATAAGCTGGTGTAAATTTGGTACGGTTAAACAATGATCCCCTTGAATATAATAACTCTCACCTCCGTCTGCCACTGTACGTACCAAGACTGTTTTATAAGGTCTGAAATAATAAACCGCATTTGATTTTGGGGCCTCTTCTTGCGTATTTTCACCAAGATCAACCTTATCAAAAACAGCAGTTGTGAAATGCTTGATTTCATGATTTTCTTGCTTTGCTACGTTCCTTGCCATGGAAAGTGCTTTTAGATAGACTTCAGGACCCATGACTGCTGTTCCGATATTAATCATTACGCCACCCTCAAGGTTTTCAACATAGTGAGCTAAGGTGAGAAAATCTCGATAACTGGACTCACCGACAGCGGCCGGGTTAAAATTTGGGTGTTCATGGACAATATCCTGACCAATGCCAACATGCACAGTGATCGGGATGCCAAGACGGTAACCTTCGGCAAATAAGCTAGTATTACGATATGGGAACTCCGAAGGATTCTCATAGATCATTTTCCCAATGGCTTCTCCAAGTCCATATCCATTTTCCTGTGCATATATTGCAGCCTCATTGACCCTTCCGGTCTCCTGCCAAAGACCAAACTGCCCTTCTTTAATATATCGGGCAACGCTTTCCGTTGTTTGTCCGATCATGGCAAATTCCATATCATGAATAGGACATGCACCATTCGTCCCAATTAATGAGATGAAACCCTTCTGCATCAGGTCAATTAAAAATAGATTCACGCCACGACGGATAACGTGAGCCCCAATCATCATCATGCTTGTTGCATTATTTGCTTTTGCATTGATGATCCGGCTTGCCAGGATCTCCAACCCTTTTGATTCAAATTGAGGGATAGGATCGTCAAGGCCAATGAAAATCTCACGAGTCAGTTCGTGTTTTCTTTCACAAAGTGGTTTAAGCTTAAGTCTGTTTCTATCAAAAATTGGATAAGGCATTCCTCAATCCTCCAACATCAAAAAGTCCCATAATTCTGAGAAAGGCAAGAAATCCGCCAAAATCACATCTGCACCAGATGCAATTAAACGATCGCGTTTCCATAAATCTATCCCAGCCCGTTCTGACTCATTCGTTGCCAGTCCGATAGTAATCCCACCGACATCTTTCGCATTCTCGATTTCGACATAGCCATCGCCAAAAGCGATCAATTCTGGTCCGCTCAAATGATTTTCTTCGATAATCTTCTGGATAACCATCTTTTTTGAGTAATTCTTGTAATCATCTTGTGCTCCATAGACCCCACTGAAAAATGGCATAATTCCCAGTAAATTTGCTTCGTCGAACACATATTTTTCATCAGTACCAGAAGCTAAGAAACATTTCACACCAGCATCTGTGATCGCAGTCAGCGCTTCTAAGGCTCCTGGTACAATCATTTCCCCAGGCAGGAAAGATCCATTTCGCAGCCCTTCCAATCGGTTGATGATGCGCTCCATCAGACGTTGATGATATTGATCTTTATAAATAAGTGGGGGAGCAGGTAGACCACCGCGTTTCTTTATTTCTTCGGTCAGCCGAATCATTTGGTATATGGTCTGTTTTCCAGTCGTATCGGCCACATAGGTGCGCACAACTTCCTGTAGGGTCGTTATACTTTCGTGCTCTGGCGTGTCCAATAGGATCTCGACCATCATGGGGATCATAACTTGCTGCCAACCTTCCCTGATAAGGGAGATTGTCCCATCAAAATCAAAAATCGCAAACCTGATCTTGCCGTGAGGGACTTTGTTGTTGATTACTTCAAAAGGAAACTTATGAGGATGTTTATTGCCACTATTGACCATAAAAATTTCAGAATAAGAATGGAGAGCCTAGAGGCTCTCCATTGATGATATTTGTGTTATTTGATTATTTGTGAGACCCGTCCAGTTTCTTTGTGTTGAATGATGTATTTTTGTTTCTCGTCAGGCATGATCTCAGTTTTAATTAGGATATGTTCACTATCATAATCCTTGGTGGTTTTGACTTTCTCATGTTTCCCACCTCGCCAATCCTCTATCTTAACAAGTTCCCACTTTCCCGTTTCATTGGATTTAAACATCGCATCCAGGATTGAATTGACAACATATCCATCATAAAAATCTTCATTTGGTTTTTTGTTGGATTCGATTGAATCAAACATATCATTGAACATCTCGATATAGCCAAGTGCATCTTCTTCATTTCCAACCGGGAAGAGCCAGCCTTTTTCAGCTTCAGATTTCTCTGACACATAGCCGCCAGTAGATCCTGAAGTGAAAACCTCAAATCCGGTTCGAAGCCAGTGATTCAACCAGATGGTTCCCTCCGTGCCAGAAACCTCATCGCGCAAGTCCATACCACCTCGGAAAGTCCAGCCGGCTTCGATTTGACCTATTGAGCCGTTCTCAAAACGAATCAACCCGATTGAGAAGTCCTCAGCTGCAATGGGATGCACAAGCGTATCAAGGTGTGCCATAACTTCGACAGGTCGGATATCCTTACCAATGAAGTTACGACAGATTTCAGTGCAATGGCAACCCATATCCACCAGTGCCCCGCCACCAGCCAATTCCTTATCGAAAAACCAGGGTGCATGCGGGCCAGGATGTGTCTCTCGAGAACGAGTCCATAAAATTCGCCCCAGTGAGCCACCTTTTACATATTCAAGGGCTTTCAACGTCTTTGGTGTATAGACAAGATCCTCAAGATACCCATGAAAAACACCAGCTTTTTCAACTGCATCAAGGATCTCTTTGGCTTCATTACCGTTCAGGGCCAAAGGCTTGGTGCATAAAACTGCCTTACCAGCTTCTGCTGATTTGATAATAGCTTCCTTGTGCTGGAAGTTGGGAAGCCCAATCACCACAACATCCGTTTCGGGATCATTAATCGCCTCATCCATATCACCTGTCCAGCGCTCAACGTTGTAATCTTCTGAAAATTGTTTAGCTGTTTCTGGGGTGCGGTTGTAAACGATTTTTACAACATCTTCTGAACGACTTCGCTGGATAGTTTTCGTATAAAACATACCAATAAACCCAGCGCCAAGCATACTAATTTTATGCATTATCTCTCCTTTTCTTGATAATTGATCGGCTAATTATCTCAAGCCCTTATTGCGTCCATAAATAACGAGAATTCCCAATAATAAAGAACCAAAAATAATCTGCTGTAAAGCCTGGGGTAATTGCATCGTGGTCAGCAGGCTGGTAATCAATTGAATCACAATTGCACCAGATATTGTTCCAAAATAAGATCCCTTACCACCCGACATCTGCGTACCACCAATTGCAACAGCGATTATGGAAGGGAATAGATATTGAGCCCCAAGGTTGGGGCCAGCATTTTGGGTATATCCAACCAACAGAAAACCAGAAAACCCAGCAAGAGCACCAGCCAGAACATAGGTAAGTATTGCCATCCTGGTGACTTTTACACCTGACAGCCTCGCAGTTTGCCGATTAACCCCAATAGCAAACAGCTGTTTTCCAAATCGAGTTCGAGTTAGAAGTAGTGTAATCACAACCCCAATGATAATCCAGACAAAAATCATACCTGGAATCCCCCAAATCAGGTCACGTGCGATGATCCTCGTCATGATTGGGGCGACCTCACCATCATAGTACCCCTTTGTCCACAAGATGAGAGCTCCCTGCACAACACCTGCCATACCTAATGTCATCACAAATGGGGAAATCTTAAGATACATGATCCCCAGTCCGTTTATCAATCCTACAAGGGCTCCTATGATCAAAACCAGTAATAATATTGGAAGTATCAGGTGATTATTACCATTGATGAACATGTATGTTATCATTGCTCCGACAGTCACAACAGACCCTGCGGAAAGGTCGATACCTTCACTCCCGCTAATGATCACCAAAGTTTGACCTGCACCAATGATCGCTATAAATGAGGCCAGACGGACAATGTTTAAACCTTGATTTACAGCGGTACTCCAGGTGTTAAAGCCATTGGGAAGCAAACCACTTAATAAGAAAAGAATTATTGCAACAATCAGCGCTGTCAACGCAGGCGATAATTGAAATTTTTTCTTTCTTTTTGAAGTGACATTATTGTTAGTTTGGATGTCATTCATTTTATTTTTTCCTGCGGATCAAATTAAATAAACCTGGACCGGCTAAAGAAATAACAATGACCAGAGCATTAACCAGCGTACGCCACCAAGAATTTAGTCGCAGTGATGAGATAATGTTTCGGATATTTCCAAGAACTATGCCGCCGAAAACAGAACCGACAACAGACCCAGCACCGCCGCTCATTGAAACACCCCCCAACACAGCCCCTGTCACAGAAGCCAATGTCATGTCCGCACCGCTGCTGGATAATCCTGAACAGGTCAAAAGGCTGTAGCTAATCGCTGCAAGTGATGCGAGTAAACCTGAGATGATATAGGTTGAAATCTTCATCCAAGTTACCGGTACACCTGTGGTGTATGCAGCATTTGCATCTCCACCAACCGCATATAGAAATCGCCCATATTTACGTTTGCGGAAGAATGCCCAAATTATAATAACGACACCGATGAACAAAAGACTGATGGGTAATCCAAAAACACTTGTGTTTCGATATAAATTTGTATAATCTCGTGGAATTGCACCGCCTGGACTAGGTAATAATAATAATGCTAGACCGCCGTAAATATAACTTGTTGCAAATGTTATAATAACTGGTTGTAAACCTAAATAGGCTGTAAAAAAGCCATTCAGAAAACCTGCAAGGATCCCGAATCCTAATACAACCAGCACCATCAAAATATTCTTGCCGGTTTCATCTGATGAAACCACAGTGAGTGCCAAAATGACGTTGCCTACAGAAACAATAGACCCATTTGACAGATCCAGGCCGCCGCCCAGTAAAACAATTGCTTGGCCGATTGTTACAAGAATTACTGGCAGCCAGGTTCGAAAATTACTGGTCAACAACCTGCTCAGTGTTCCAGGCCGAAAAATATTCGCTTGTAGAAGGGTATAGAGGATAGTTGTCACAATCAATAAAGGCAAGGATAAGCCGATCGAATATTTAACATTTAACTTCTTCCACCACTCTGCGATGTTAAATTTCTTTGACTTAAACATTCATAAATTCCTTGTTGTTCGTTGAATTTGATGTAGCACCCATGCTTGCTGCAACCAGGTTTGCTTCTGTCAGCATATCCCCTGTCAAATCAGCTTTAATATTGCCATCATGCATAACTAAAATACGTGGACAAAGCCTTAATAATTCCTGGTCATCTGAGCTGTAGAATAGAATGGTTGTCCCTCTTTCTATCAAGTCATGTAATAGCTTGTAAAATTCTGATTTTGTACCTACATCGACACCCTTAGTGGGATCATCAAGAAGTAAAAGCTTTGGATTTCTCAAAAGCCATTTGCCAATCACTACTTTCTGAGCATTCCCACCTGACAAACTGCTGACAGGTGAATCCAGGGAATCCATCACCAAACTTAATTGCTTGCTGATTTTCCTGGCATCTCTACGAGCTTTATTAATATTCAACAATGGTTTGGCATATGATTTCCAGTTTGGCAAATGAAAGTTTTCCAAAATTGAACGCAACAATAACAAACCTTCTGATGCTCTGTCTCCAGGAATGAGAGCGACATCATGCTGCATAGCATCTATTGGATGTTTGAAGTCAATGGGGACGTCAAATATGGAAATATGGCCAGAATAAGTGTTATTTCCAAAAAGGGTATGAAGGAGTGTACTTTGTCCCTGGCCTCGTAAACCACCAATTCCAACTAATTCACCCTCCTTTACAGAAAAACTAACGCCAGCAAGTTTCTCACTTTGAATATTATCTGCGACTAGAACAGTTTCGTTATGGGTAGCATTGTTCTGATATGCTGGTTGCTTTATAATTTCCGCTTCACTACCGACCATCATATAAACAATTTCATCTTCAGAGGATTTAGCAATCGCAACCTCACCTACTGTTTTCCCGTTTCTCAGAACAACGGCTTTGTCGGCAATTTGAAAAATTTCATTCATACGGTGGGAGACAAAAACGAGACCTTTACCCTCTTCTCGGAGGCGGCCGATCAGAGAGAAAAGACGTTTTACTTGTTCACTGTCCAGACTTGCAGTCGCTTCATCCATAATCAGCACTTCCGGTTCGCGGCTGATTGCTTTTAATATCTCAACAATTTGTTTTTCATCAGGTGGTAGTGACTTTACAGATGCCTCGGGGTATAAACTGGGCTGATAAGTGCCCTCAAATAATTTCAATAATTTATAGGTTTGATCTATCATCTGCTTGTCATCGACAAAACCAGATTTTTTTACTGGCTCGTTCGCCAACCAGATATTTTGAGCTACCGTCAGGGAAGGGACCAGGCTTAGTTCCTGATAAACCGCCATAATGCCTGACTTTTGAGCAGCCATTGGGTTGTTGTATTGAACAGGATTGTTGTTGTATGTGATTTGGCCGTCATCCTGTGAGAGAACCCCTGTGATGATCTTAACCAAGGTGCTTTTCCCGCTCCCGTTAGATCCCACCAGAGCCAGCACTTCACCTGAACGAATTTCGATGGAGCCATCACGAAGTGCATGCACGCCTCCAAACCGTTTTTTAATCTTTTCTGTTTGTAGACAAATTTCGTTCATTTATATCACTTTGATAATCAGCAAGATAGCCTTTTCAGGCTATATATACCGCAATATATTGATTATCTTCGATTTGGAGGTTCCCCATTAAGGAGAACCTCCAAGAATAATCAACTTACATGTGTTTCTAGTGAGCTATTCTCCAAAGAACTGCGATAATACTTCATCACGGGTCATGATGCCCGAGAGTAAGTAGGAGTCCGGGTAATCCTTGAATTCTTCGTAGACCTCATCGAAGTTATCTGCGGTTACAACATAGGGGATCGGGATAATGATCGTTGTACCGAATTGTCCACCCAGGACACCATCGGCGATTTCCTTACCCTCAAGCAATTCCACAGCGATACGCAAGGCAGTTGAGTTCACACCAGGAGCGTTTGCAACTGCGATGGTTTCGAAATCAGGATTTTCTTCAAGTAATTTTGACCACAGATTCAGGAACTTGACCCGGGCTTCACCGACAGGAAGAGGCAGCGGATCAGGATCTGCTGCAATAACAGCTTCCATAGCACCAATAGCCATACCATCCTGTGTCCAGTAACCATCCAGATTGGGATAAGCGGCTAAGAAGTCAGACATAACTTGCTGACCGGTTGCTTCATCCCAGAAACCAGATTCGCTGGCGAGAACGTTGATTCCAGGATATTTTGCAAATGTGTCCGTTACTGCCTGCATGCGGAGATCGTTCGCGGGGTGACCAATAAAGCCTTCAATTGTAACAACATCCCCCTCTTGAAGTTTATCAGCAAACCATTCTGCACTGGTCTTTGCCCATTCGTATTGGTCATGACCAACACAGATCACGCCTTCAGCTTCAATCTCCTGGTCGATAGCGAGGACCAGAATGCCTGCTTCGACAGCTTCTTCAAGGATCTGGTTCAGAGCAACAGCATCGCTTGGGTTCACTAATAGTGCATCCACACCCTGATTCATCAGGCTTTCGATTTGCTCAATCTGACCTGCAACATCGGTGTCAAAGCTCTCAATAACCAATTCTTCAGTGAGACCTTCTTCCATGTATTCTTCATTGGTTTCGATCAACTCGTCAATCATTTGCGTACGATATTCGCTGCTGATGAATGGGTTGGAGATGCCGATGACATAGGGGGCACCGCTACCGCCGCCCAGTCCTTCACATGCAGAAAGCATTACTGCAGAAAGTGCAACGATGGCTAAAACGGCAAAAATTTTAAACTTCTTCATTCTATACTCCTTTAATTGTGATTAATAGGCTTAGCTTGTGTTTGGTACACGTTCTTCTTAAGGTCAGTTTTTCACCTCCTCAATATTATGATTCTTGGCAACAAATTCAATCTCAAAACCAGCCTGTATTATAGCCAAATAGTTCCATCTATGTTAAGTCATGTTAGGTTTTGATGAACATTGTTTGTCAAATGAGTATACGCTAAATTTAATAAATCTTCAAAATTAGCTTTCTAAATATTTTACAGCATCTTTATAAAGTTGTATAGTTTGACCGGTTCCAGTACGTGTCACACCCAGTTTTCGAAGTTCTAATACAACATTCAACGTTCCTGAGTGACCTGCGGCTTTGACCTGAACAGCAGGGGAGGTGTGGTCTACCATTAGCTTTAAATCATGCATGGTTGCACCCTGATAAGTATATTTTCCATCTGTGCCTTTTACATAGTTATAGCCAGTGGATGTTTTCACAAAGTCAACACCTATCTTGGTACAAATCTCACAAAGCCTAATTTTAAAATGATCATCTGGCAACAGGTCATTTTCGAATATCACCTTTAAGATTGCATTGTGTTTTTTTGTTAATCTTCTGATGGTTAAAATCTCACTAGAAACATAATCCCAATCTTCACTCAAAACTTTCCCTACATTGACAACCATATCCACTTCTACTGCACCATCAGCAAGGATTTGTTCCGTCTCCGCAGCTTTGATCTCTGTGGTAGCATTGCCATGGGGGAAACCAATCACACCACCCACGACAACATCACTTTCTCTCAGGCATTCTGATGCTAAACTGACATGATAGGGTTTAACGCAAACCGAAGCTGTATGATATATGGCTGCAATTCGGCATCCTTCTACAAGCTGCTGATCAGTTAAAGCTGGGTTGAGCAATGAATGATCAACCATTTTCATTATTTCCTGGACAATCGTCATTCTAATCAACTCCTTTGTTCTATCTTCACAACATGACCTGTTTTCGCTGCTTCCAGGCATGCCATCACAGCTGCTAATGCTTTATACCCCTCAATTCCTGGAATTGGGACTGGTCGATTATCGACAATGGCACCGATAAAAGCATCAATGATCCCAGATTTGACCTGTTCAACATTAGTAGATTTTTTTCCTAATTCATGATACTCAGCATGTTGATTGTCATAATGAACCACAAGGGGAAACACTGGATCAACATAGATTCCAAGAACGCCTTTTTCACAATAAATCGTTGTGCTGTTATTCTCTTTTTGGTAAGACCAACTTGCAATCATGGTTCCCATTGCACCTTTTTTCGTCCGCAGCAGGCATAAAGCATTATCTTCCACATCAATAAGACCACCATCGGGATATGTTTTGCTAAGGGTGTCGAGTAAGGCAAACGCTTCTGAGTAATCATCCGCTAAAATCCAGCGAACCAAATCTAATTTATGGATGGCAAGATCACCTAAAACTCCTAAGCCAGTTATATTCTTGCGATAGAACCAAGTGTCAGCTCCATCGATAGCCCAATATTCTGAGCCAGGATGACCAAAGACTGAGGTAAAGGTCAGAACCTTTCCCAATTTTCCTGAATGAATGATTTCTTTAGCTTTCTGGTTTGCTGGTTCCAACCGTTGATTATGAGCGATCATTAATTGTTTATCGAATTTCTCAGCTGCTTCTATCATTCGCTCGGCATCTTGTAGAGATGTCGCCATAGGTTTTTCGCACAAGACATGTTTGCCAGCTTCGAGTGCAGCAATTGTCATCTCAGCATGTGTGGTATTCGTCGCTGCTACAATAATTGCGTCGAGATCAGGATCTTTCAACAATAGATGATAATCTGTGTAGGCTTTGCATCCGTACTTTTGAGCCAACTCTTGCGCACGTTCCTCAACAATATCACACACAGCGAAGACCTCTGCCTCTGGATTGGTCTGAGTCTCCGGAAGATGGCGAACTCGAACAATCTTCCCTGCACCGATAATTCCTACTTTTACTGTCATATCGTCTCCTTCGATAAATCGGGGATAAAATCTAAGAAGTCCTAATCTTCAATCCACCATAATTCTGGCGGCTCTTCGGTTAACAAAATTTGACCTAAGAAATCAATTGCATGCTGTAACCCCTCATCACGTGAAGCCAGTGGGTCTTCATGTTCAATGCTTATCGTCCCATCATAGCCAACTAACCGTAAATTTCGGATGATATCTTTCCAAACCAGGGCATCATGTCCGTATCCGACAGTATGGTGGTTCCAAGCGCGATTCTTTGCTTCTTTGAAATGCTTGTAATCCAAGACGCCATTTTTGGCAGTATTAATTTGATCCATCCGGGTGTCTTTTGCGTGAAAATGAAAAATGGCTTCGTTTAATTCGCGAATCACAGCCTGAGGATCCGCTTGCTGCCAGAAGAGGTGACTGAGATCCAGGTTTACACCCAGGAACTCACTGTCAACCGCATTCCGAAGATGCCAAAATGTCTCTGGATTATAGACACAGAATCCAGCAATAGGCTCGAGAGCCACTTTGATTTTCCGAGAAGATGCAAATTGGATGGCTTCTTTCCAATAAGGTATCAAGACCTCATGCCACTGGTAATCAAGGATTCTGTGCCATATCTCAGGAGGCCAAAAACAAGTCACCCAATTGGGGTATTCCGCGTTTGGAGAACCTCCTGGACAACCAGAAAAGGTTATCACTGTATCGACACCCAGCTTTTCTGCTAATAAAACACCTTTTTCATAAGCTGTATGAAAGGATTGTGCAAATTCCTTTTTAGGATGGACCGGGTTACCTGAACAATTAAGCGCGCTAATATCCACCTCATATTTTTCCAATAAGTTCTTGAAGGCTTCAAAGGCATTTTCATCATGCAGAAGGATATCCGGATCTGCATGTGCTACCCCAGAATAGCCGCCACAACCAATTTCAACGGTATGAATACCCCTTTTGGTGAGATATTGCAGCGCATCTTCAAAGGTCAAGCTCGCCAATAAGACAGTGTAAACGCCAAGTTTCATGGGATTTCTCCTAGCTATGAAAAAATGATCTGGGGCTGGAGGGGAGACCCCAGCCCCAGGGAGGGATGGCTAAAAATTCTTGCTGATACTAAACTCATACCTATCAGCACGATAATAACTTGTTGAAGCTTCTATCGGCTCATTATTATCAAGATATGCTGTTGTATTTACCAATATGAGTGGTGAGTTGTTCGTCACTTTCAGGAGGTTCTTGTGCCACTCGTCAGGGAAAACCGCACTAACGGTGTGGTCGATTCTGACGATAAAAAGCTTATATTTGTTAAGTAAGAGACGATAAAGGGATTCCTTTTCGAAATCCTGTGCATGCAAGTCAGGGCATAAATCAGTAACAATGATTGTGTATTGGATGCCAATGGGATAATCATCCCCAAACCGCAAACGAAACAACTCCAAAGCCGGGCTGCCTTTTTTGGGTTGGAGTGTGCCTGGTGCGCTGCCGTCTATTGTTGAAATTTTCTTTCGGAGAACTTCTGAATGCGGTGTCAAACCCATTGAGATAATTTGCTGAGCGAAACTTTGGTCAAGGAAAAATTTTAGACGATTCTTACTTTCGAGAATAGTCGTACCACGTCCAGGGGTGCGCTCCAACATGTTATCTGATGCTAAAAGTCCAATTGCCTGCCGAATTGTTTGTCGGCTGACAAGATAGGCATTGGCAAGGTCCTTTTCAGGAGGGAGCATATCTCCTGGCTTAATTTTCCCGGATTGCAGCATCCCCATAAGCTCAATGCGAACTTGCTGATAATAGGGAATGGAGCTGTTTTTATCGACCGGGGTGATCCCTAATTCATCAGTTAGGTATTCATGCATTTCGAAATCCTACTCCAAATCTCAGCTTCACAAGTGCAACAAATGTAGGTACAAATGAAATTATAATTATTGATATTATATATGTCAAGGTAAATATTCTTGAAATCCGGTTCAAATATGCGGACATTTATATTTTTGATATAATTATATTGTGAATATAATTGAATCGATTTTATAAAATGTTGGAGGAGTGTATCCCAATTATGGATTACATTTTAGGTGTTGAAATTGGCGGTACAAAGTTGCAACTGGCGCTTGGTACACCTGATGGAGAGATATTAGACATCAGAAAGGGGCGAGTTGATGTATCTGAGGGGGGGGATGGCATTCGGCGATGGCTCACGAACAATATTCCAGTATTTCTGTCCGAGGGTAAGGCCCGATTTGGTCATGTTTCTGCGATTGGATGCGGTTTTGGAGGACCACTTAACCATCGGGAGGGGAGAGTACTGCAATCCATACAAATCGAAGGGTGGAAAAATTTCCCGATTCGTGATTGGTTCACAGAAACATTCTCTCGTCCAACCACGGTTGATAATGATTCAAATGCTGCTGCTTGGGGAGAGTATTGTCGAGGCTTTGGAAGAGGATGCAAGCATTTCTTTTATACAAATATCGGAAGCGGTGTGGGTGGTGGCTTTGTTTTTAACAGTCAACTTTATGATGGACAAGGATTTGGTGCTGGTGAATTTGGGCATACCTATGTTCCAGATTGGACCTCGACCATTCCAGGTAAAAGCATTAAGGTTGAACAGGCATGCTCAGGATGGGCTATTGAATCCCGTTTACGGACACCAGGATATGTGCCAAAATCATCAATACTCTATGAAAAATCTTCTGGTGAGTTGACAGATGTGCGTGTTCATGATCTGGCACAATGTGCTAAACAAAATGATGCTTTTGCATTACACGAAATTGATCGTGTTGCATACTCGATGGGATTAGGGTTAGCGAATGTTCTTTGCCTGACCAATGTTGAACGAATTGCAATAGGGGGAGGTGTAGCAAAATTAGGGAATCTCCTAATAGAACCAATTCGGAAGTATGTACAGGAATTTGCGTTTGTCAGCAGCCAAGGCCGCTATGAAATTAGTCAATGTGAACTGGGGGACAATATTGTATTGGTCGGTGCCATACTTATTGCTCAAGGCATGATTAATGGAGCATGACCAAGGTATCCTAAAGATAAATTCCAGCAGTTTTCGCGTAGTTGTAGAGTTCGATTACATTTTCTAGAGGTACATCTGCCTGCAAATGATTGCACGGCGCTAAAATATACCCTCCACCAGGGGCAAGGTCATTAATGCATCGATCTACATCAACCCGAACATCCTGTAAAATACCTGGCATTGCATGGGAAATATCCACACCTCCCAAAAAGCTTATCTCACTGCCAAATTCTGCTTTAATTTGGGCGGTATCCATTCCAGAAACAGGTTCAAGGGGGTGAAGTACATCTATTCCCATATCAATGAAATCTGGAATCAGCTCACCAACAGCACCATCTGAATGAAACATGATCTTAATGTCAGGATTAATTTCACGCACGCTGTTAACGATACGTTCAATACATGGACGAATCATTTGTCGGAACAGTTTTGGGGAAAACACCAGGTTATCATTAGCGCCGTAATCATCCCCAGGCAATTCTATCATATCCATAACATCTCCAGCTGCGATGAGATAATTTCGAGTCAATCCGCAAATCAGATCTGTTGCTCGATCGAGCAGGGCTTTGGCAAACACAGGCTCTAAGATCATGTCCATCATGAAGTTTTCCATACTGCGAAAATCACATGCCATCTGAAATGGCCCATGCGAGACAACCATACGTCCAATTATGAAATATGAGCTTCCCTTGAGACTTTCAGCTCTCTCTGCGACCCCTGAAACCCATCTTGGATCATCAATATCCGGCCAATGGATACGTTCTTCGATAGCATTAATTGATCCATACTCTTTGAGCAACCCGTCTGTTGCTGAATAATAGGGAAAAGTAAGCTTCCATGGTTGACCAAAATCATCAAATACTATACCGGCATCTTCAGAAAAATGAGTTGGGCTGCTGGGTGAGGCACCCGGCCAAATCATGCGTGTATCTGTCCCAAGTGCTTCGAGCAATCGATCGTCCATATGTGTCACAGTATGTCCAAAACGGATGGGTGGAAGAGGTGATCCTAGGTGAAGTTTATCAACCAGTTTTTCATATAGAGAGTCGACAAGGCCATATGATCCACCCCAAAGGGCTAATGGGACGCGATCAGGCTCCTCGTGTGATAATGCTTTTAAGACCCTATCTCTTGATTTCATCTTTGTTTCCCTTGCTGTATATTTGATCGTCAAAACCAGAAATATTGCAATAAGAAAATCGCAATAGGATGAATTTCATTGTATAATTCTCTATAAATAATAACATAGGATTGAACGAGTCATAAGCTAGGCAATGGTTATCTAGAGAGGATGCCAACTATAATAAGTTGATATGGGGGAGGTTTTTCAATTGTGAGAAAATATTAACCTATCAACAAAAACTTGATTACTGGTAATGGTTTATAAAGGAATTCATTCAGGTAATCAACACCTCTTTTCGCAGGAATATTTTTTGCAGCACTTGTGTGGATTAAATACGACATAATTTGCAGTCAATTGAAAAACACTTATGTTCATCACTAATAATCTATCGATAATCAACAACTTGAAAGGAGTATGTTCATGGTAAGGAAATTTAAGGTTGGTGTGATCGGTGTCGGATTCATTGGCCCTGCTCACATCGAAGGTATTCGCCGGCAAGGTTTTGAAGTTGTCGCCATTGCAGAGGCGACACAGGAATTAGCTGAAAAGGCAGCTGAAAAATTGCTGGTGCCAAAAGCATATGGGGATTGGAAGGATCTGATTGCTGACCCTGAAATTGATGTTGTGCATATCGCATCTCCTAATTTTATGCATTTCACTCATGCCAAAGCGGTTTTAGAAGCTGGAAAACACGTGGTATGTGAGAAACCTCTGGCGATGACTGCTGAAGAATCCGGCGAATTAGTTCGTTTAGCAGAAAGTAAAGATCTGGTCAATGCAGTAAATTTCAATATCCGTTTTTATCCCCTGGTTCATGATGCAAAAGCGCGAATTAAAGCAGGTGAATTAGGTGACAGGATATATATTATTCAAGGAAGCTATCTTCAGGATTGGCTCTTATTGGACACTGATTGGAATTGGCGACTTGAACCTGAATTGGGCGGAGAACTGCGCGCGGTTGCTGATATAGGTTCCCATTGGATGGACCTCGTTACTTTTATTACGGGAACACAGATTGCCTCAGTTTTCGCTGATTTCAAAACCTTCTTGCCAATTAGGCGTAAACCTAAAAAGAAAATCGATACTTTTGGCGGTAAGATAGAAATCGATATGGAGTATGAAGAGAAACTAATACATACCGAGGATTATGCAGCTATCTTGTTGAAGTTTGAGAACGGAGCCAGGGGGGTAATGACGGTTTCACAAGTTTCCAGCGGTCGAAAAAATCGCCTTTTCTTTGAAATCAATGGGGCTGATTCTTCACTTGTCTGGGATTCGGAGATCCCCAATCAGATGATCGTTGGCCATCGCTCTGAACCCAATCAAATCATCATTAAGGATCCTTCACTGATGAAAGATTCAGCTCGATGGACTGCCTCTTATCCTGGTGGACATGCCGAGGGTTTTCCAGATACATTTAAACAGCTTCAAACGGCTGTCTATCGATACATTGCAGCGGGAGACTATGATGCAGAAAAGGATTTTCCAACGTTTCGGGACGGACACAATACCATCCTGGTAGATGAAGCAATCCTAAAAAGTGCTAAAGAAAACCGCTGGGTTGATGTTGAATATTAATTCTAATTTACACCTTGGAGGATACTGAAATGAAATTAGGTTTGATGACTGCTGCTTTTCCCAATAGAAGTCTGAAAGAAGTTGCAGAATGGGCGAGTAAGTCTGGATTCGAAATGTTAGAGTTGGCATGTTGGCCAGTAGGTAAAGCAACTCGTCGATATGCCGGGGTGACAACCTTGGAAGTTGAAGCTTTTTCACAGAAGGATGCCGATGAAGCCCGAAATATTCTTGAAGAGAACAATCTTGAAATTTCGTCTCTTGGTTATTATCCAAATCCACTGCACCCTGATCCAGAACATCGCAAAATTGTGATCGACCATCTTAAGAAAGTGATCGATGCTGCAGTGCTTGTGATGGACTATCCGATCGTGGGAACCTTTGTTGGTCGTGATAAAGATAAGAACGTTGAACAGAATTTTGAGGTGTTTCGAGAAATCTGGCCACCCATTGTGGAATACGCAGGTGATCGGGGGGTGAGAATTGCAATAGAAAATTGTCCAATGATTTTCTCTAATGATGAATGGCCAGGGGGTAACAACCTTGCATGTACACCTGCAATCTGGCAAACAATGTTTGATATTATTCCCTTCGAGAATTTTGGTCTGAATCTTGATCCATCACATTTGGTTTGGTTAATGATTGACTATTATCAGGTTATCCAGGATTTCAGCGACCGCATTTTTCATGTGCATGCAAAGGATCTTGAAATTGATAGGGAAGGTCTATACAACAACGGCACGCTTTCAATGGGCATGGGGTGGCAAATTCCACGCCTGCCAGGATTAGGTGAAGTAGATTGGGCTGGTTTCATCAGTCAACTTTACCGATTTGGTTATGATTATGTAATTTCCATTGAGCATGAGGATAGGAAATTTGAGGGTTCAGAAGAACTTGTCAAACGCGGCTTCATGATCTCTAGGGATGTACTAAGACCTTATATCCATTAGATTATCAAGGCTAAATCTCAATATTACTAAGAGATTTAGCCTTCATAGGTATTATTCCCTCATTTATTGTCTTGTCATATTGGAGTGTAAAAAATGAAGGTTTTTGCTGGTTGTGATTTGGGAGGAACGAATATTAAGGCCGGTTTGGTAGATGTTGATAATGGTAAGGTTATCATTTCTGATACAACCCCAACGAACGCCCGTCAGGGTCCTGAATCTGTGATGAAGCGAATGGCAGAATTGATCTCAGAACTTATTCGAAATTCAAATATTCATAAGGAAGAAATCGGCGGTCTGGGTATCAGCGCGCCAGGAGTGATCGACCTCGATACAAACACGACAAAATTTTTACCAAATTTGTACAGTGAATGGCGAGATGTCCCGGTGGGTGAATGGATGTCGAATCAATTGGGATTAGAAATTTCTATGCTAAATGATGTTAGAGCAATCACCTATGGGGAATGGGCGTTTGGAGCGGGACAGGGTGTTGATTCTATTGCTTGTTTTGCCGTTGGCACAGGTGTGGGGGGTGGGCTTGTGGTGAACAACCAGTTAGTGCTTGGCTTTGGGGGAACCGCTGGCGAATTAGGTCACCAAACCGTCGATTTGAATGGCCCACTATGCGGTTGTGGGAATCACGGCTGCATTGAAGTATTCGCTTCCGGTCCAGCAATTGCCGCTGAAGCTGCCCGGGGTGTTCGCCAAGGTTGGTCAACAAAGATCGCTGAGTTAATTGGAAACGATCTTAATAATCTTACACCTGAAATTGTCGCAAGGGCAGCAGAGATGGGGGATGCCTTTGCGCTTTCTGTATGGGAACGAGCTGGAAAGTACCTTGGAATTGGTGTCGCTAACATTTTAATTTGCGTTGGAGTCAAGCGAGTGATAATTGGCGGTGGTGTTAGTAAGGCAGGTGAATTGTTGTTAAACCCAATCAGAAATGAGGTTAGGAAACATGTTTTTCTAATGCCAGTTGAGAAAGTTGAAATTGTCAATGCCAAACTGGGTACAAAAGCCGGTATCGTCGGTATGGCTGCCTGGAGTGCTCGTCAACACGGCATACTGATCAATGCCTGAATAGTCATCAAAGTATTTAATTTTCGTATTAACAGAATCGTTTGTATTTGTTAATTGAGCATAAAGCTATACGGAAATTCATCCATAGGTTTCATCGTATTCTTTCAACAAGCTTTCTGTCCGACTCACACCGAATCGGGTCACACCGATCTCAATAACTTCCAACGCTTCCTTCAGGCGACGAACACCCTGTGCGGCTTTGACCTGGACAGCATCACTGACAGATTCTCGCATCAACTTTAGAATATCAAGTGTATATCCAACCGTCTCACCAAATTCGTTCTTGTAGGGTGAGGAAGCAAAACCAGAACTGGTTTTCACAAAATGCCCTCCTGCAGCTTCGATCAATTGGCAGGCTTTAACAATCAGATCCATATCCTTGTAGTAACCAGTCTCGAGGATGACTTTGACTTTCCGGCCACGTGCAGCTTCTACAACAGTGGCAATGTCATCCTGGACAAATTGGTAGTCACCGTTAAAAAGGGCACCAAGATTCAGAACCATATCGATTTCATCTGCTCCCTGATCCACAGCCAGTTTGGTCGCAAATGCTTTCGTTTCAGTGGATGCGTATCCCATAGGGAAGCAAATGACAGGATCTACCAGAACATTACTGCCCTTGAGTACCTGGGCGGCCAATCGTGTGTAACAAGGTTTGACTGTCGCTGAGGCCACATTTTCTTTCAATGCAACTTCCAGACCTCGGATTGTGTCTTCTTTTGTCAGGGTGGGTTTCAAGAGAGAGTGATCTATCATTTTTGCTAATTTTAAACGTGTAATAGGTGCTTTACCCATAAGTGAGACTCCTTATAAAAAAAGATTTAGTGATATTTATTCAATTGCCTTAACACATCATAACATGTTTGGTGTTAAAATGATATAATATGTTATCTATTGTTATAGAAGGATAAACAAATGCTTCAAATTGAGCGGCAGAATCAACTTCTCCAATGGCTGCATCAAAAAGGATTTCTTTCTACGTTGGAAGTTGCAAAATATTTTGGCGTCTCGCAAATGACAGTGTGGCGTGATGTAAAACTATTAAAGGATCAGGGATTGGTTAAACGTGTTCATGGTGGGATAGCTCTTCCTGAATGGGAGCTGGGTTCTGATGTAGGCAATCAGAGTGCAGTAATCAACGAACCACCTACATACAATTTCCCACAAAGCTTACAGGATCCTCGCAGCATCGCTTTAGGGAAATACGTAGCCAATGAGATCATTCAGACAGGTGATGATCTCATTTTGGAGGGAGGCAGTACCGTTGCTGCTGTGATACCCTATTTGCAGGCGGAAAATCTTACGATCATCACTAATGGCCTGAACGCCATCACATTGGCACAAGTCTATGATACAGTTCAAACTGTTTTGTGCTGTGGAGGTGTGTTGAATCAACCGAATGCGATTTTTATTGGACCTCAAGCGGAGAATTTTTTTCATGCATACAGGGCAGACCGAACAATTATTAGTGCTTTTGGTTTAACTTTGAAGGATGGGCTTGTTGATCCATCCCCAATTTACGATAGCATGAAACGGGTCATGTGCCGCAGCGCAAGACAACGGATTGCTATGCTTGATTCTTACAAGGTTGGTAGATCTGCTTTATCAAAAGTGATGGGGATAACTGAGATTGATATATTGGTGACAAACCATGACGCTGATCCAGATATTGTCAATCAATTAAGAGATCGAGGGTTAGATGTGCGGCTGGTAAAATACTAACGTTTAGAATGGACGCCCAATATCATGATGAATGCGAGATGTTATGAATGAACCTTACCCAATGTTGTTTAAACCTGTCCTAAAAGATTACATTTGGGGTGGACGGAACCTGGAAAAATTCGGGCGTATACTGCCTGATTCTGGTATTGTGGCAGAGTCCTGGGAGATTTCAAGCCATAAAGATGGTATGTCCTATATCATTAATGGCATCCATGCTGGAAAATCCCTACAGGACGTCCAGGAACTGCTGGGAGAGGACCTGGTAGGTTCGCACAACCAATGGGCGATTGAAAGGAAAATATTTCCACTTTTAGTCAAACTATTAGATGCCAACCAACGATTATCCATTCAGGTACATCCCAATGATGAATATGCTCGCCTTAATGAAGGAAATGAACTGGGAAAATCAGAAATGTGGGTTGTGCTGGATGCTCATCCTGATGCAGCTATTATGTATGGGTTTTCACAACAAGTAACCCCTCAAATACTATTACAAGCCATTACTGGGGGGACGCTTGAAAAATACCTCAAAAAATTGCCGATCAAAGCAGGAGACCATATTTGTATCCCAGCAGGCACACTTCATACGATCCTTGGAGGTGCTGTAATGGCTGAAATCCAACAAAACTCTAATACGACCTACCGTGTTTATGATTGGAACCGCGTGGGTGAAAATGGACAACCAAGAACATTACACATTGAAAAAGCATTAGACGTGATTAACTTCGACCAGGTTGGATGCAAACTTCCCATACCTGAACTGGTTGAAAAGCAAGCAAATTTCACACGCGAGGTATTGTGTAAAAATGAATACTTCACAACTGAGCGCATTTCGATGCATCCCAATGGCAACTATTCAGGATTTTGTGGTGGCTCAACACTTGAGATTTGGGGAATTCTATCTGGAGAAGCCAGTGTTGCTGGGCAAAACTTAGCGGAGATTCAGTTTGTGCTGCTTCCAGCAAACCTGGGGGTTTTTAGTGTAAGTTCTAACCAGGATGCTGTTCTACTTCGAACCTTTGTTGAATAATGCTATGCTCATAGAAAAATAAAAAGGGGTATGGATTCTGATGATCAATCTATCAAAAACTGTTATTCTCTCTTCTGAAAACGCTCATCTCTCTGAGCGTTTATGCTTAACCCCATCAGCAATTTCAGTAAGCCACCCAATCCGAACATTAACCTGATCATCAAAGGGTGGGATATAAGGCTTGATATCCAGAACAGGGGTACCATCCAGAATATCCAAGTTTTCAATATTCAATATGTTATTCTCTATGGACAATAAACGCACGATTGATAGACCAATCGGGTTTGGGCGTGATGGCGCACGTGTTGCAAAAACACCGCGAAGATGTGTGTCCAGGTACGGGGTAACGGACAGATGGGATTCACTAACTTTATGGAAAATGTAAAGCAAATAGATGTGCGAAAATCCTTCCAAATCTTTTAATCCAGGGACATACTCAGGTTCTAAGACAAGTTGACCTGAAATGCCTGATGCACCAGGGGGTTGTATGGGCATATTTTTTGGACTACTGAATGGCGAGTGAATGATGCCGATTTGATTAAACCCGGAAATTAATTTCGACATAGAACCTCCTGCTCATTGTTTTGAAGTGAAACTTTCATTTTTTTCGAAGAACATTCTAATATATTTTATTTGTTTTTGATAACACAATCATACTGGAGATGAAGGGGTTGTGGGTCCAGATAAAATTAAAAAGGTCTGGCAATTTTGCCAGACCTTTTTTCTTAGGGGATGAGTGGACCTGAGGATGGGGTTGCACATCCTTCTGGAGCTTCTGGCAGATTACCTCCTTTTGAAGGATCTGACACAAATAAAATCATCACTAGCTTATCATGGTATTGATATTTACATAAACAATATAGAATGAAAAACTTGTATAAACTACAGCATGGATCAATAATTCTAGCTGATACAGGATTATCAGTTCTCTGAGTTATTTGTCCTGTATTGATAATTCCTTCTAATTATAAGTTTTCTCCTCAGAGAAAAGCACTGGCATAATAACCTCAAATATCTTTTGGATCGCGAGTGATGCAGGGCTTTCAGGTGCAAATTCCGTGACTGGCTTTGCCTGGACCATTGCGTTTGGTACGGCATCATCAAAGGGGATTTCGCCAATAATCTGATAACCGTACGAATTTGCGAGCCTTTTGATGGCATCTGTCCCCTCGGGATAAATATCAAATTTATTAATACAGATCATAATCGGGATTTTCAGGTGTTCCAATGTTTGGATAATCCGCTCTAAATCATGCTTTCCTGATACACCAGGTTCAGCAACCAGGAGCGCCAGATCGGCACCTGTACTGGCTGATATCACTGGACATCCGATCCCAGGTGGGCCATCCACGAAAATGAGAGGAATTTGGTGGTTCTCTGAAAAGGAAATTGCTGCCTGTTTAATGGTGGTTACTAACTTTCCTGTATTCTCCGCTGCTGGAAATAACTCAGCATGGAATAAGTGCCCATATGGTGATGTGGAGTGATACCACTCACCATCCTGCTGCACAACCATGCGGATTGCTGCTTCCGGGCAGGCATGTACACAAGCTGCACATCCATCACATAATAAATCGATGACTTGATAGGAAACTTGTTTATTTATGGGTTTTAGGATTGCTTCATATCGACATACGTCAAAGCAGGTACCACATCTTGAGCATAGGTTTGGATCAATGACAGCCAGCTTACTGCCAGAAAATTCGTGAGTTTCCTGGGGGATTGCTGCGGTAACCAAGGCAAGGTTGGATGCATCAACATCTGCATCGACATATACTCCTGGAACATTTAGTGATGAAAGGTGCATAAGACCTGCACTTAGGCTTGTTTTACCAGTACCGCCCTTCCCACTTAAGACAACACATTGTTTGACTGATTGCACTTTGACAGTCATGCTCAAACCTTTTCCTTATCATTTAAAATTTCTATGATATTTTTATAGAGGTTGATAAATTTAGCTTGATATTGAGGGAATAAATCTGAGAAAACCTCACCTTTTGCCAATCCTACAGCGATCTCAGCTTGATAGGGGATTTTCATCATAACTGGATAGGATGTTTGAGCGAGATACGCTTCGACACGAACATCCCCAATACCATCCCTGTTGATGATGACGCCACCCGGTGAACCAGTTTGATCCAGAACTCCCAGCATCTGCTTGAGATCATGCAAGCCAAATGGTGTTGGTTCTGTCACTAAAATCACAAAATCAGCATCATGGATCGTGGCAACAACCGCACATGAAGCTCCCGGCGGCGAATCCAGGATCGTGATCTCACATTCATCTGTTGATCTTGCCTTAAGTTGACGAATGATGGGGGTGGGCATCGGTTCACTGATGGTAAGATCTCCTGTAAGAAACCTTATCCCTGATCTTGCCTTACCAAACCGTAAATTGCCAATTTGCCGAGGGGTCTCATGAATAGCAGATACCGGGCAAACTCGTTGGCAGCTCCCACAACCATGACACAACTGTGGAAATAGGAGAATTTGATCTCCCATTTGTGCAAGGGCATGAAATTCGCAAACTTCAACACATTTACCACATGCTGTACAGGCATCCTGATCTACTTCAGGAATCAGGATCACTGCAGCTTGGAGGGAGTCAATCTCCGGTTTTAGAAATAAATGTGCATTCGGTGCTTCGACGTCACAATCAAGAAATTGTACAGGAATATGCTTATCCAGGCAAGCAGCCAAACTGGTTGCAATCATTGTTTTGCCAGTTCCACCTTTCCCACTGGCAATAGCAATTTTTATAGTGCTCATTGGAAGCCTTAGAATGCTTTCAATCGATTTGATTTATATCCCTCAATAACCGATTGAATTGTTTCGTATGTCTCATCAAAAGTTAGCATTTTAATATCTGCATATGAAAGTGCTCTCTGTGCATTTGGTCCAAATCGACCGCTAATAGCTGCAGATGCATGTCGATTAATAATAAATTGTGATGCAGCGACACCAGCCCCACTGGACTCTTTGACAGCATCATTCCTGTGGGCTGTCCATGCATCATCCGATAAATTGAATTCTATAAAGAATGGTGCACGCCCAAATCTGAGATTTGGTTGGCTTTGCAAGGTCTCGCCTTTACTTGAAATCAATAAGATCATATTTTCTCCTTTTTCGAATAAGAATAATACCATATTTCACTATTGACAAATAGCATATAGTTTGTTATTATATAGTCAAAAGGAGAAATCGATGCCAGGCTACCAAAACCAGAATCATCCGCCAAGACGGGGTGGACGATCCGGACGAAACCGGCGGCCAAGAAGAGGAGGGCGCTGGATGGGTGATTACTCACTCTTAGATGTCCGACTTGTTGAACCTGCGTTATTAGCGTTTTTACAAGGTGAAAATTTACATGGTTATGGTCTGCTTGATAAGCTCGAGGATCTCGGTTTGGGAGCCATTAACCCCAGTGTGATTTATCGTATCCTGAGGAACTATGAAGAAATTGGTTTAGTTCAATCTACCTGGGATGAAGAAAAAACACAGGGGCCACCAAGACGGGTTTATACACTAACACTGGAAGGACAAGAGGCCTTAGTAAGAGCAGCAGATTCGTTAGCCAAAACGTCAAATCGGATCAATAATATATTGCAGCAAATTAAGACATAAAAGGATCATTGAATCAACTCAAATACAAATTCAAGAACAGTTATGGAGGATGTAATGCCTAGATATGATGGAACAGGACCAGAAGGTACAGGGCCGATTGGTAGGGGATTAGGACCATGTGGTGAAGGAAACAATTATCCTAGAAGGAGGACTTTCTGGGGTGGCAGAGGGGGTGGGTTTCGATGGTTTCGTTCATTCAGACAGCCCGCTTATTATCCTGAAAACGAAAGAAACTCACTTGATGCTGAAAAACGTTGGTTAACCCAACAACTTGAGAGCATAGATAAGCGCTTGAAGGAAATGAAAGAGGAATAAGTTTATGAAGAGCCAGGATCATTTATCCCCTGGCTCTCCTTAAATAATTATTACCTGACTTCGTATAGCTATTGCGTTAGATTTATAATTGCTTGATATGCATTGTTTATCAAGGTTCCCTGACGCACCGATATCCGTGGCGCGGATTTCCCCAATCTTTTGGTTGGGAATGAACCCAACCAGTATAACTGACATAATAGGCTTCTTCGTTATCAAAGCTTTCAGCAGCCCAATAGTATACAGGCGGGGAGTCAGGAGCCCATAAAGGGGTTTCTTTATCAGGGGATATTTCACAATCTAAGCGATCACTTAAACCATCCCAAATACAACCAGCATTTTGGTCATCCTGGCTGAGTGACCGGGAAATTTCATCGACTGTTGGCATCCGCCAAATATATTGGGGAGTTCTCATGAGATATTTCCCACTCTCATCTAAATAAGCACATAATCCGGTTATTTCCATATTCTCGTTGGTTGCATGTTGAGGTGATAATTTATCAGCATCCAAACCAATCGGCTCAAGACCATATAAGGCAATTGCATCCCAGCTTGGGTACCCTCCAAAATCCTGCTTCCAATTCCAACCGCGACCATCTGGTGCCCAAATGAGTCTGAGATTGTTTCCTTCAATCAAACGAGCAGAACGGCCCCCATCATCCAGACGGGTGAGTACAATCGGCAGGTTGATTCCTGCCACAATCAAACCAACTAACAAAGGCAAACCAATTGCTATGACCATTCTTGAATTTCGATATATCCACGGTCGTTTTAATCTATTGATCCTTATGTTGTATCGCCCGTCTAAGATAAACATAACGCCTACAAGGGTAAATCCCCCAGATAAGAAAAATCGTCCGATAGTAACAGACAGCGAATAGAAACCACTCTTCATAGTCGGGATCAGCCACCAGATCGCAAAAGCCAATCCGACAACGATCAGGATACCACCTCCAACATATGGGAAACGTATTGCTAGAACACTGAATAACATGGCAGTCAAACCGATCGCCAGAAATGAAAACCAGGGTGTTTCAGGAACGCCCCAGCCTTCGTAAAAGGCTTCTCCTAATCCCCAATACAACCAGATTGCGTTAAGGAATGTTATCAGGCTTATCCCAATCCATCCTGGAAGCTTTCTAAGCCGCAATCGCATTATCTTACTCCTAAGGCCAATTTCTATCCTGAAGTATAACCGTAAAATTATCTATCCTTTGAAAAAGAGGGATTTGTATGCAATTTGATTACGAATCTCGATATGGATTATTTAGGGATGGAAACTGATGGTTAATCATCTACTTCGAAATGAATTGGACCTCTCTTTGCCAAAACATATTCAGCTCAATGGACCACCACAAAAGAGTGCACAAGAATTTTTGATCGATGGCAGAGCAATTCTTGTTGGTGAATTGATTAAATTGCCAACCCTTGGTGAGACCTTGATGGGAATTGCAACTTATGGGAAAAATTATATTTATGAAGGTCAATTTGCTGAAAAGATGTGCGAATTTGTTCAACGTTATGAAGGCTGGCTAAAGGTCGATGATCTGAAAGGTTTTACTGCAGAATGGATGGAACAAATCTTTGCTGATTATCATGGTATCCGGTTATTCGAATGTCAACCAAATGGGCAGGGGTTGGCAGCTGTTATCTCCGCAAAAATAGCAGATGGTTTCGATCTGGCTGAAATGAATAACATTGAATGAACACACACTTTAAATCGAGCGCTTGCGGATAGGTTTCACTGAATCCCTACAATGGGTTGCAGACCCAAACGTGGTTGATATTCCTTACCAGGAGCTATTCTCGGAATCATATATTCAATCTCAGCGAGAGTTAATCCAAAAGGACCATGCTCTCAATCATCTTACTTCGGGCATTCAGGTCATCGAGTTTCGCCAATAAGAGGCAGGCAACGTGTCATTTTTGGGGTGGTCAAATAGTTCAACGGGATCCAAGGTCTGGCGTGTTGATTGCCGGGTCAGATCCTCGAAAAGATGGTTGTGCAATCGGATATTAAAGAGTCATTTCGAATAATCTGTCCAGTCGTCAAAATTCGACAACCTGAGTTCTTTAGATAAATCATCAGCTAAAATATTTTGGGAAATACTCTATATAAATTCTTTTAATCGGTTAAGATCTACATGTCCGATTGTTTCAGCCATTCTTGTTTTAATCTCCCTTAGTTTTGCTAATTCATCCTGGTTATTTGCCAGCTTTTGCACTCCCACAACAAGATCATCAATCCCCTTTTTCTCTGCTCGGAAAATGGATTCACCCATCCAAACGGATTCCCTTTCACTGGCACGTTCAGTTACCGGGAATGACATTTTATCAAAATCAAAATATTCCGGAAATGCTGAGGGGACAGGCAATTTGGATAAACCTGGCTGGAAGAGCTCATATCGATTCATCGCTGGATATCCCGTATCCACGGGAATGCCTTCCTGCGTGAGGGCATAGCAGAATATATCATGTTCACATTGAAAATAATCAACATCAATCACAATAATATAGCGATATAAATTCCGCCTTGTTTGTCGTAAGTCACGCTTCAACAATCGTATACCTGGAATTTCACTCAGACTTTCTTCCAGATAGGCAGCCATTGCTTCCCTTTGCTTCATTTGTTCATTGAAGCGTTCCAAGGCAACCAAACCCAATGCTGCATGAACTTCAGACCAGCGATAATTCACACCCATTGTAAACTGTTTTCCCTCTACATCCTTTGGACGACCGCAATCAATGATACTGGCTGCCCTTTCAGCCATAAATTTGTCTTTACAGAGCAAAACCCCGCCTTCACCTGTTGTGATACTTTTCGATGATTGAAGGCTGAAGGAACCAAAATCTCCAATCGTTCCTGCTCCCTTGCCCCGCCATTGAGCACCATGCGCATGTGCACTATCTTCAATCACAATAAGATGATGATTTTCTGCTATTGCCATGATCGCGTCCATGTCAGTCATTTGAGCTGCAAGATGAACAACGATGATTGCTTTTGTTTTCTTGGTAATAGCAGCTACGACTTTTTCCGGATCTATACAGTAATTACTTGGATGGATATCCACAATCACTGGAATTGCTCCAGCTGCCATTGGCGCTGCTGCCGTTGCTTGGAATGTATAAGCTGGGACAATCACTTCGTCACCCCATCCAATGCCCGCTGCTCTTAAAGCAACTTCCATAGTGATTGTTCCGTTCATCATCGGTACCGCATATCCACCACCTTGCATCTCAGCAAATTTTGCGGCAAATTCAGCTGTTTTTGGCCCCGGATAGGGGAAGCCACCCCAGCGTCCTGATTCAATGGTACGGGTAACCGCGTCAATATCACGCGCATCATGAACAGGCCAAACCGGATATTTCTCTTTTCGGACTGGTTCTCCACCAAGACTGGCCAATTTCGTCATCTCTTAGTCTCCTATTAGCTAAATTTTCCAGGCAATACACGCCCAAATGTTCTCAATTAAAACAAAATAATAGCATTTTTCAAAAGGTTGTAGCGACATCTCCTATTTTATGCTTACCTCTCGATTTTCATGATCAATTTTCTATACTAGAAAGGACTATTCTTGTTGAAGTGATCAATCGGTCTCTTATTGTTTCAGTTTGCAGCTGAATGACCTCAGCAGCCAGTAGAATTGCTCCCACGACGGGAGGGACAGATAAGGAAACAAGCTGCGCATTTGGTGCAAATTCATGAATTGTCTCTCTGAGTGGTTGAATATAGATCTCACCAGCCTTAAATAAGCTGCCGATCAGGATTACATCAAAGGATGAATCCTGTAAATCGAGCTGTCTGATAACTGCGTTCACATTGAGCCCCAACTCCCTTGCTGAAAATTTTACAATTTTTTGTGCTATCTCATCACCTTCAGCCGCCAAGTGAAATATATCTCGTGCAATTGATGGAGACAAATGGATATGCTCCATGGCCAGCCCCTCAATTAATGACGCTTCACTCTCAACTTTAGCATATTCCATGAACATTTGAGTTAATTTGGTCTCAGGCCCACGCTGGGTCCAGGCATAGGCAGCTGCGACCTGTGCACGCCACACCAATTCAGCAGCACCGCCAATTTCACCAAATCGAACGCCATTTCCGGTGATTCGCCCAACTCGACCAAACTGATCCCTTCCACGAACATTATTCCCTGTGCCAGCATCCACAGCTATGCCCCATCCCTTTTCCGCGCCAGCCAATAAACCTATCACTGCATCATTGACAAAATCATAATTGGAATTAATACCAAGTGACTTAATTGCCTCGATCATGATCTGCTTTTCCATAGGCCAGTCATACCCTGCAATACCGAATCCCATTGCAGATATATCTGATTTCATGAGTTTGGCATTGCATAAGGCTTCTTTAGCAACAAGGTTTAGGGCTTTAGACATTCCTTCCAATCCGAGGACTTCATAACTTCCACATCCCGTATTCCCAAAACCCAATACATTTCCTTTAAGGTCCGAGATCAATGCATGTGTTTTACTATTTCCAATATCTATACCCAGCAGATAGCCATGCTCCGGGTTTTTACGAGTCAATTTTGAATCCTTTGTCTTTGTTTTTAAAGAAATTAGGCAGATATTCGTGATTTATCGCCAGCATATCATCCAAGACCTCATCGATTCTATCCGCAGAAGGCCCTAATGGATGTGTTAGTAACGCTAAATAAGCGTATTTACGATCACCACTCACTGCTGCTTGAGCTGTAAGAATTTCATAAGCCTTGACCTGTGCAATCAAACTCTCACAAACCAGGGGAAGGGGAGAAGCAGGGATAGGCTCAACCCCCTTTTCATTTATTCGACAAGGCAGCTCGAGCACCCAATCTTTGTTCCAACCAGAAACTGCACCATTATGGCGAATATTAACGACATGAATCTCATCCAAATTATTGTAATGTGCATTGATGAGCTGCGTGGCGACTGTTGAATAATAGGCCCCACCGCGCTGCATCAGCTCTTCTGGCGGTTCAAATCGATCCTTCTGCCCATACTTTTCAAGAAGATCCGCCTCTATTTTGATAACCTCCTCAGCTCTGGATGGAGGCCATTGGTCTTGTCTTTGAAGCATTTCATCCGTGTAGTAATAATATCTCAGATAAGAGTTTGGAAGCATTTGCAAATTATCCAAAGTCTGGGGATCAAAATAAGGTTCTACATGATCCTTCATTTCTTCGATCAAGGATTGCATAACCTCAGACCAATATTCAATTCCATCCAATTCAAATCCATAAAACCATGTGAGATGGTTTAGTCCCAAGGTTTTAATCTGAGCATCCCGGGGCAAATAGTTTGAACCCATTTTTAAATTTATTCTTTGCAGGATCTCCATTTTCGTGGTCAAGGTAACATTACAGACCCCCACAGCATTGATCTCCGGTGCATATCTGGCAAGTGCTTCTGTCACCAACCCCGATGGATTTGCAAAGTTTATCAACCAGGCATCCGGAGCATATTGCTTCATATCGCTTGCAATATCAAGAATTACCGGGATTGTCCGTAATGCTTTTGCCATGCCGCCAACCCCAGTTGTTTCCTGACCGATTAGCCCATGACGTTTACCAAGGTATTCATCTTTTCTCCGTGAAGCCATATGCCCAACTCGTAACTGTGTGATGACATATGATGCATTCTGGATTGTTTCTCTTTGATTTTCACTAAGTATGACCTTAAATTGTGCATTTTTATGCTTCGCTATTCTCTGAGCAAAACCACCAACGACCTCCAAACGCTCATGATCAATATCCATCAACCATAGTTCGTCAATGGGGAATACCGCCTGCCGCTCAATAAAACCCTGTAGTAATTCTGGTGTATAAGTAGACCCCCCGCCAATTACGCTTACTTTCAACATGCCAAAACCTCACTTTGTTGTGGTTTCTTAATATCTTAATTATAATGGGGATGCGATCAGAATTGAAAAGATTCTTAATAAGGATTTGCGGAAAATAAGCTGGATCAAAGTGAAAGTGGATGTAACTTAATAATGGATAGACTTCCCGAATTAACTGTGCCTGATATCAGTCAAGCCAAATGCATTCTTGCCATACAACCTCATTATGATGACAATGACATCGCTGCCGGCGGGACGCTGCATACATTAGCTTTAAAGGGTGCACAACTGATCTACCTCACAGTAACTGATGACCTGGCAGGTGTGAGCACACCTGAATTGTCGAGAGAACAGTCAATAAAAAAATTGCAGGATGATCAGAACCAGGCAGGTGCCCTAATTGGTGTGCAGAAGCAGATAAGGTTGAAGTTTCCAGATGCGGGTAAGTATGATTATTTCCAATTGCGTGAAAAAATCATTACTCAGATCAGGTCATTAAAACCAGACTTTCTTTTCACCGTTGACCCCTGGACACCTTACGAAACACATAATGATCACATTCAAACAGGGAAAGCAGCCGCTGAGGCTGCTATCCTTTACCAATTACCATCCATTGGTGATTTCAAAGTCATCGACATGAAAGATTATGAATTGAAAGGTGTCGTTTTTTACAACACAGCATATCCCAACTTGACCATTGATATCACTGAAGTGCTATCCGTCAAACAAGAAGCCTTACGATCATATACTGCGCAATTCACATCTGATGGTTTAGAGAGATTAATCTCACATACTACGCTTCTTGCTGCAAATGTCGCTCAAGACGAGCCTTTTGCCTTTGGGGAGTCCTTAAAAGTCGTCACGCCCTGGATGTTGCATGGTGTACCGTTTACAATGACCATATGATCCTAATATTAAATATCAAATTATCTCTAACGGAGGTCTCGTGTTTGATCGAATTATCGTAATTGTTTTGGATGGCGTTGGGATTGGTGCTGCACCAGATGCTGCATTATATGGGGATGAGGGTTCAAATTCCATAGCAAATGTCGCAAAAGTGCTGGGTGGTATCAATTTACCCAACATGGGAAAGCTTGGGCTTGGGAATATCACCCCAATCCAAGGGGTTGCACCGACAAATCGCCCCAAAGGCGGCTATGGGAAAATGCAACCCCTCTCAGCAGGTAAAGATACCATCCAGGGTC
>CAYTXE010000007.1:2557-40544 GCA_964441045.1 uncultured Candidatus Brevefilum sp. | reverse complement strand
ACTTTTGCCAGTTCTGGATTAGCGTGAAAACCCCAAATATCATTGACCCATGAGGCACCAGCACATAATGCTTCCCTTGCAACTGCAGGCTTATATGTGTCAATGGAGATAGCAATATTTGGAAACTGCTGGTGGATCTTCTCGATCACCGGGACAACACGCCTGATCTCCTCTTGCATATCAACAGGCTTGGCACCTGGTCTTGTGCTCTCACCGCCAACATCGAGGATGTCTGCACCTTCCTCCAGGAACCGCTCCGCCTGAAGGCAGGCTGCTTTAACGGCATCTTGATGACGCATTAACCCATCACCAGAGAAACTGTCCATCGTAACATTGATAATGCCCATAATATAGGTACGTACGCCCCACTCAAGGGGTGGTGCTGGGATGTTATTCACAATTATCCTTTGCTGATCAAATCCGGATGAAGGCTCAAACTGATAATTAGTTAAAATTCAAGGTTGCACTTACACCAAAAATCATAGGTGTGGTTATTCCTGGGTTGTCTGCTCCCGGTATGCTTCCATAAGTAAATCTACACTGTCAATGGGTCCTCCATGACTGTATATGGAAAACTCAAAGGGAAGCTGGTCGCTATTTTCAAAAGCTTGCTCATTCTCCCACCGACGGACGGCGACAATATGCCCCTCTCTATCAAAGGCTGTGGCGCTGATCCATACATATGCTGGATTGACACCCCCTTCAGGGAAGGTGAGTTTACCGCTGATACTGGCAGCCCTGCCGTCCGCATCAATTGTGATGGCTTGTTCTAAGATTTCAACTGGCATATAACGGGCATCTTCCGGCAAAACCGGCAAGAAAAAGTCAACTGAAGCAGAGATGCTGTATTCTTCACTGATCGGGGGTTGGAAATAGGCCACCAGAGGCAGAGATTTTCCTGCCGGGAGCAGGTTTAAAGGCGTCAACGCAATTTCTTGCCGAATTTCTTCCCCTTGCTGAAGTTTTATCAAACCGGTGACGTTCTCAAGAGCGCCTGCTTTATCATTTGTCACCAATACGAAACACCACATTCCCCCAAGTGCATCCGGATAACAATCCGGTGCCGGTAAAGCGGAAAAAATCAAAGTTGGTGTTGGTGACTGGTCAATGGTTTCAATGGTCGTTTCTGGTCCAGGTGTAATGGGAATCAATAATTTAGTCCCGGGACCCATTGCACGCGGGTTGACCGTAGGGTTGGCTGTCATGAGCGCTTGAGGGTTGATGTTATAGTAGAAGGCAATGCCGTACATATCATCTCCTTCTCGCACTTCATAAATTACCTGGGTTGCAGTTTGTGTAGCCGTCGGCGAAGGTGAGGGCGTGGGGCTGCTTGTTGGCGAAGGGATGGTCGTTGGTCTTTCAGTTGGAAGAGGCTGTTGTGTTCCTTCCAATGTGGGGGTTGGGGTCAATGTGTCTGTGGATGCTACCTGTGCACATGCAGACAGAAGAAACCCCAGCAACAACAAACCGTAAAGGGAAAATCGGCATTGCTTGTGCATGGGGGGATTATACCAGTGAAGATTATTTGCTCCCAAGATATGCCGCAGCAGTAAATCAAGTTGGAGATTGAGGAAATCAATAGAGGTTGGGCAAGGGAGGATTCTGAACAAGGTCTTTATGTCCATGCTCAGAGCTGAATTGACTTTACTGTCCCGGCATGCTACAATGCTTTTCGAAAGCAGCAGGTAAATGACCGGGGACGGTCATGTGTACAACTTGGCATGATTATTGATGAAAACAACAATACTTCGCCCTGACCGGCCTGATGCCGCAGGGCGTTTTTTAATGAAGTACCATCACGATCACTATCAAAATCTAATGGGATATCCCATTTAAAAATTTACATACAAATAAGTGATATTTTCAAGGAGGAAAGTATTAAATGAAAGACAATAAAATACTGAGAATTATCCCGATTGGGGGGCTTGGTGAGGTTGGGAAGAACATGACGATCTACGAGTATGGGAATAATATCCTGATCGTGGATGCAGGCATCATGTTTCCGGAAAACGACATGATTGGAATTGATTACATCATTCCTGATTTTAAGCATTACCTCAAGGACAAAAAACATCTCGTGCGCGGCATTATCTTCACCCATGGACACGAAGATCATATTGGTGCGATCCAGCATGTGTTGGAAGAATTCAATGTACCGATTTATGCCACGAAACTAACTCGCGGTCTGATTGAAGTTAAACTGAGTCGCCATGGCCTAGTACACAAAGCCGATTTGCGCACCGTCAATGCTGGCGATCGTGTTCAAATCGGACCATTCAAAGTCGATTTTTTTCATGTCTGTCATTCGATACCCGATGCCGTGGGGCTTGGTATTGAAACACCGGCTGGATTGATCGTTCATTCAGCAGATTACAAGTTTGATCATACACCGGTCGATAACTGGCCTACGGATTATGCAAAGCTTGCAGAATTTGCTGAACGGGGCGTTCTCGCACTACTGGCGGAGTCAACTAACGCAACTGAGCCTGGTTGGACGAAATCTGAGCGGGTGATCGACCGTGCGCTTGATGAGGTTTTCGAAAAAGCGGAAGGCCGCATATTAGTGGCCACTTTCGCATCATTGATCTCACGGATGCAGCAGGTTGCAAAGGCAGCTGAGCGGCACGGCAGGAAAATTGCTTTTACAGGCCGGAGTATGGTCGACAACATGAAAATGGCTCGCGATCTTGGCTATGTTGATTTCCCCGAGCGATTGGAGGTTTCCATTGAAAAGGCGCTTTCGATGCCGGCCAAACAAGTTGTACTGATGGTGACCGGATCACAAGGTGAACCCCGTTCCATTATGGGACGGCTTGCCAATGGGACCAATCGAAAATTTGATATCCGTAAAGGGGATACCATTGTTCTCTCATCCCAAATCATTCCCGGCAACGAGGAATCTGTCTTCAGGACAATCAACAATTTATTCCGTCGCGGGGCAGATGTGATCTATGAATCGATTGCCCCGGTTCACGTTTCAGGGCACGCCAGTCAGGAGGAAATGAAATTACTTCTGCACCTGGTGCGGCCAGAGTATCTCATTCCAATCCATGGCGAATTGCGCATGCTCAAGCAGCATGCTAAGCTTGCCGAAGAAGTTGGAATCCCGAAAGAAAAGATCATCGTCGTTGAAAACGGGCAGATTATCGAATTTGTTAATGGAAAATTACACATCGGAGAACGAATCCCAGGAGATTATATTTTTGTGGACGGCAGTGGTGTAGGGGATGTGGATAGAAGCATTGTTCGTGAGCGGGAGACGTTGGGAAGAGATGGAATTCTGGTTGTTGATGTGGATATCAACAAGAAAAGTGGTCAACTCATTGGAAAACCGAATATCCTCACGCGAGGGTTTATGCTGCCTGAGGATTTAGATATGATGATGGATGGGTTGAACAAGCAGATCAAAAAAACTGTTGAAAAATCAAGTGGGGAATTGGAAAGAGAGATTATCCAATCTGTCAAATCATATTTATATCAAGAGACAAAGCGAAGTCCATTCATCTTTGTCACAGTCAATAGAATCTAATATTTCTCACAAGGAAAACGCGAAGTGTGACAGCACTTCGCGTTCCATATTTTTTTATTACCTTTTTTGGGGGCATTACCTGTTGATGATGCTACGTCAGTTTGAAAATCAAGAAAATCCTTCCTTAAAATTCTAAATATTTTAAGACTTCTTAAATTTAAAAAGATTCCAGCATGCTATAATTCACTAAACACATGCGTCCTGGGTCACTTAAAAAGGACGCAATTTTTATCTAAATCACTTGCGGTCGTTTACTATAATATGTCATTTGTCCATCTGCACGTTCATTCAACCTATTCAATATTAGATGGCTTCAGCAAAATTAAGCCGCTTGTTCAACGTGCAAAAGAACTGGGTATGCCCGCCCTGGCATTGACCGATCATGGCACGATGTATGGTTCCGTAACGTTTTTTGATGCAGCGGTGGAGGCTGGAATAAAACCAATTATCGGTTTGGAAACATACCTCTCACCTCGCAAAATGACGGATCGGGATCCGAAGTTTGATAAAAAGGCTTTCCACCTTTTGCTGCTTGCGGAGAATATGACAGGCTACCAGAATCTGCTCAAAATCGCTTCAGCATCACAATTGGAAGGTTTTTATTACCGCCCAAGGATCGATCGAGCGTATCTCAAAGCTCATAACGAGGGATTGATCGCAACATCAGCATGCCTGTCAGGGGAAATTCCACAAGCGTTACTTAATAATGACACTCAACGGGCAGAAAGCGCTTTGAAATGGTACCTGGAAGTGTTTGGACCGGATCGTTTTTTCATTGAACTCCAATCACATCAAATTCCCGGCTTACAGAGAACCAATCAGCAGTTGATCAACCTTGGCGAGCAATACCAGGTTCCATTCATTGCGGCAAATGATGTTCACTATATCAATCCAGAAGATGCTCGATATCAAGATATTTTGCTTGCGATCCAAACAGGCGCTCTGATAGCTGATCCTGATCGCATGCGTATGGGGGATGATACTTATTATTTGCGATCACCAGAGGAAATGAAAGCGCTGTTTGGGCACGTGCCTGGTGCAATCGAAAACACGTTGAAGATAGCTGAGCGATGCGAGGTTGATCTCTCACCGACAGGCTATCACCTGCCGCTGTTCGAAGTCCCTGAGAATGCGACAACACAATCCTATCTGCGCCACCTGTGTGATGAGGGTTTGAAAGGGATTTATGAAGAACGTGCGGAAAGCCCAGAGATACAGGAGCGGTTGAATTACGAATTAGAAGTGATCCACGAAATGGGTTTTGATGCCTATTTTCTAATTGTCTGGGATTTGTGTCAGTATGCCAAAGAGAATAATATCTGGTATAACGCGCGCGGCTCTGCTGCAGGCTCACTGGTTGCTTATGCATTGGATATTAATTTAATAGATCCCTTGAAGCACGACCTGATGTTCGAACGATTTCTACAAAAAGGGCGTGTCAATATGCCGGATATTGACCTGGATTTCCAGGATGATCGCCGTGCAGAGATGATGCAGTATTGCGCCAAAAAATACGGCCATGATAAAGTTGCTCAAATCATCACCTTTGGTACCATGGGCGCTCGCGGATCTATCCGCGATGTTGGTCGTGTGATGGACATCCCCATCAGTGAAGTGGATAAGGTCGCTAAGTTAATCCCCGCCATCCCGGGGAAACCTGTCACAATTAAAGAAGTTTTGGCTGAATCACAGGAATTACAGCAAGTTTACAACTCTGCTCCTTTCTATAAGGAACTTATCGATACTGCCAGCGAAATGGAAGGCACCATACGGAATGCTGGCACCCATGCTGCGGGAGTCATTATCACTGACAAACCCATTGTCGAATATGTGCCACTGCATCGCCCCACGAACCAGGCTGATGACAACCCGGTGAACACCATCACCCAATACGAGATGTCAGTGATCGACCATCTTGGTTTGCTTAAGGTCGACTTTTTGGGATTGACCACGCTAACGATCATGGCGCGTGCTTGTGAGCTGATTAATCAGCGTCATGGAAAAACCTTCGATCTACGGTCAATACCTACTGACGACCCTGAGGTTTTTGATTTTATCAGCCGGGGGCACACAACAGGCATGTTCCAGCTTGAAGGAACAGGGATGACGCGTTATATCATGGAGATGAAGCCCCATGAACTGGCGCATGTGATCGCCATGATCGCGCTATATCGACCGGGCCCCATGCAATTCATCCCGGATTACATCAAACGTATGCATGGCAAAGAAAAACCTTCCTATCGTCACCAGGCATTAGAGCCCATTTTCAAGAGCACTTTTGGCATCCCTATCTACCAGGAACAGATCATGCAAGCTGCCATGCAGTTGGCTGGTTATGAGGCAAGCGATGCTGACAGCCTAAGAAAAGCGATTGCCAAGAAGAAAGAGAAAAGCCTGAGCTCACATCGCAGGAAATTCATCAAAGGCGCACAGGAACACACCCATATGAGCAGGCGGGATGCTGAGGATATCTTTACGGATTGGGAAAATTTTGCACGGTATGGATTTAATAAGAGCCATGCCGCCGATTACGGTGTGATAGCGGTTCAAACCGGCTACTTAAAATACCATTTCCCGGTTGAATACATGACTGCACTGCTCTCAGCATGGAAAAATGATACTGACAAAGTTTCCACTTATGTGGGAGGTTGCCGGTCATTGGGAATCGAAGTTTTACCACCGGATATCAACAGCAGTGATTATGATTTCAGTATTGAGGACCGCGAAAATAAAGACCCTGCAATCCGTTTTGGATTAGGGGCGATTAAGAATGTCGGTCATAATCCGGTCAATCTTATCCTGGAAGCAAGATCACAAGGTCCTTTTAAAGACCTGACAGATTTTGCAGAGCGTGTGAACCTGCAGCAAATTGGAAAGCGTGCTTTGGAATGCCTGATCAAGGTTGGCAGCCTGGATCGTTTTGGTCCCAGATTAGCCCTGCTTAGAGATTTGGAACGAATAATAGCAGTCAGCCATAGTCTTTTCAGCGCAAGAGCAGTCGGGCAGATACGACTCTTTGGCAAATCTCAACGGATTACACTTTGTGAAGTTCATGCAACTGATAAACGGGAAGAACTCAATTGGGAGCGTGACCTGATCGGATTATATGTGTCTGATCACCCTCTCAGCCCCTATCAACAGACGCTTGGGGAGCGAGTAACTCATTTTTCTTATCAACTGGCAGAGGCTGAAGAAAACGGCAAAGTGATCGTTGCTGGTATGGTTGATCGTTTCAGGCAGCATCTAACGAAAACCGGTAAGAATATGGGCTTTGCCACATTGGAAGATTTATTTGGGAAGATAGATTTGGTTATTTTCTCTCAAGTATGGGGAAAATACTATCATCTCATGGAAATCGACAATGTGCTTATAGCAGAAGGTCGGCTGGATAACTCTCAAGGTGACCCAAAATTATTAGTAGATAAACTAACCAAAGTAGCCCTGGAAGATCTCAAGGTTCAAGATTCTAAGAACCCAAAACCAGGGTTTGGAGACATACCAGAAGATGATTTCATGGAAGAATTTCTACCTGGTTTACCGTTTGATAAAATTAATCCAAAGGGCACTGAGGAACAACAGACAGGGTATCTGCCTCCTGTT
The DNA here is from genome assembly GCA_964441045.1 of uncultured Candidatus Brevefilum sp. GTDB lineage: Bacteria > Chloroflexota > Anaerolineae > Anaerolineales > Anaerolineaceae > Brevifilum. The sequence goes on along the minus strand of CAYTXE010000007.1, from coordinate 33,415 downwards.
GAAAAGGCCAGGACTCCAAATACAGACACTATAGATCCCAATCTTGATGATCTATCGAGCAGCATCTCTGATGAAAAAGAGAATATAGATATTCCTTCCAACAAGATCCAACCGAATAATACCGCAAGTTATGCAGAACAAAGCACAAAAATAGCCACAGCAACAGCTACACAGGTGCTGGAACGTTCAGCACCTTCCAATAGCTATCACATGCTCAAAGCTTCGCTGCTGAAAGTGGAACCTTTGCCAGACCCGGAACAAAAGCCGCGCTGTATTTTCGTCACAATTAATTCATGTGGCGATAAGCACAAGGATGTCCGACGACTGCGTCGAATCCATGACATACTAATCTCCCGCCCGGGAAGGGATCAGTTTGCATTTAGAGTTTATGAGAATGGTATTTGGTACGAAATTAACTTCCCCAACCTCACCACTGGCCTGACAGAACCCCTGATCCAAAAATTAGAGGGCTTGATAGGGGTAAACAATATCTGCATTACGCAGATCTTGTAACCAACGCAGGTATGTTTTCAGTTATTTTGTTATTCGTCATTTATGTGACCTCCAGCATTGTTTTTTACTTTACCCACTAAATTTATTTCAGGTAAAATCCAGAAGATTATTGAAGTTCTGAATGGACCAGATATGCCTCACATGAATATCGACATGAATCCAATATCTCATATTACCGTTGATGCCATTGGTCAACCCGGGGAACGGGTTTTTTACCTGCAGGGGAAGAATGAAGATCAGGACGTTACCTTACTAGTTGAAAAATTTCAAATCCAAACATTAGCACTGGCTATCGAAAATTTGATGTCGGAATTACAGGAAAAGCTGCCCGATCTTGCCGCTGCCTCACCTGATTATAAAGAAGAAGATATGATTCTGGAGGTACCTTTGGATCCAATTTTTCGTGTAGGTGAATTGAGCCTGGGGTATGATCCGGAGACTGATCTGATGGTTTTAATTGCAAAAGAAGGTCCCCTGGAAAATCCAAATCCCGAAGATGAGTCGCCAAGTGAGATACGATTTTGGTGTACTCGCTCCCAGTTGTGGGCTTTGGGACGTTGGGGTATTGAACTGGCCAGCCGTGGACGTCCTGTTTGGCCTTCAACTGGTGAGCCAATCCTTCCCCCCGGAGAATTTTCACCTAAGAATAACGGTCATAAAACCACTCCCTGAAAACATACACATCATGGAGAAAAATTTAATCCTCTCAGTGTTGCGCGAGGGCGTAATGCAGATACAGGGCAGGTTCATCTATGGTTTAAACTATACTTTTATGGTCACCTGTTCTTATAAAAGGCAATCGTATAAGGCGAGTTGTAAACCTCTCCAGGGCGAGTTCTCTTTGTGGGATTTTCCGGTTCAAACACTTGCGAAACGCGAAGTTGCAGCCTATTTGATCAGTGAGTGTTTGGGATGGGATCTTGTTCCCCCCACCGTTCTTCGGATTGAAGATGCTCCCCTGGGTCCAGGTTCCTTGCAATTCTTCATTGAACATGACCCAGACCATCATTATTTCAAATTTTTGTTAACAGAAAAGAAGAAATTACCTCAGGTTGCCCTATTTGATTCTTTGACAAATAATGCTGATCGTAAGGCTGGTCATTTACTAACCGATCCTGATGGAGAATTATGGCTGATCGATCATGGGCTAAGTTTTCATGAAGATGATAAACACCGAACAGTCATTTGGGACCATGCAGGTCAGTCTATTCTCAAAGACTTGTTGGCAGATACCAAGAGAAACCGGTCATCCCTTTCAGAAGGAGACCACATGTACAAGGCGATTGAGCAATATTTGACAGAGCGGGAGATAAAGGCAACCCAAGAACGGGCCAAAAAATTGCTAACGGGTCGATTCCCCAGCACTCCTGAGGATCGACGTGTTTATCCCTGGCCATTGGTATAATGTGAGAAGCGGCCATGATATTCAAAAACAAAGCACGCATCATCTATAATGCTTCCCAACTGCTAACCCTGGCAGGGGGGCCTCAACGTGGGGACCACCTGGGCGACCTGGGTATCATCAAAGGGGGAGCTGTGGTTGTGGAAGGCGACATCATCCGGGCTGTGGGTGAAAGCAAGGCATTAATAGAAGCATACCCTCAGGCGATCCCCTTTGACGCACAGGGTCGCGTTGTTTTGCCAGGGTTTGTTGATCCACATACGCATATGGTTTGGGCGGGAGACCGTGCTCATGAGTTCGAAATGCGTCTTCAGGGAAAATCTTATTTAGAGATTTTGGCCAGTGGCGGTGGGATCCTTTCAACGGTCAAGGCCACCTGTTCAGCTTCGTTAGAAGAACTCATCAGCCAGACCCGATCAAGAGCACAAGCAGCATTTGCTTACGGCACGACCACCGCAGAAGTGAAAACTGGATACGGTCTGACTTGGGAGACTGAGTTGAAACAAATGCGTGCAATTCTACTGCTGAATCAGGAAGGACCTTTAGAACTTGTGCCAACTTTTCTTGGCGCACATGCTATCCCACCTGAATTTCGGGAAAAACCGGATGGATATGTCGATTTAGTATGTAATTCTATGATTCCTGCGCTGCACAGCTGGTGGACATCTCATCAGCCAGGCGAAGGCTTACCATTTGTGGATGTTTTTTGCGAAAAAGGGGCTTTTGATTTAATGCAAACCCGCCGGATACTGCAGACAGCCAGTGATTTTGGCTTTCCATTGAAAATCCATGTTGATGAGTTCGAGAATTTGGGCGGCGCATCCCTGGCGGCTGAACTAAGTGCCACATCTGCAGATCACCTGGTAATGACTTCCATGAAGGATATCCAGGCGCTGGCAAAATCTGATACGGTTGCTGTTTCACTGCCGGGCACACCTTTTGGGCTGAACGAAACGGAATACACACCTGTCAATGATATCCTGGCGGCTAACGGGCTTCTCGCATTGGCAACGGATACCAATCCAGGGACGGCCTGGTGCGAGTCAATGCAGTTTGTCCTGGCGCTTGCCTGCCGAAAGATGGGGTTAACTCCTGCACAAGCCATTGCTGCAGGGACGATCAACGCTGCAGCCGCATTGAACAGGGAGGACGACATCGGTTCCATTGAGTTGGGTAAGCAAGCTGACCTGCTGATTTTGAGTGTAGATGATTATCGGCATCTTGGATATCGTTTTGGCACCAATCTTGTAGCCCATGTTATCAAAAAGGGCAGGATTTACCGCTCAGACAACCTGCCTTTGACGTCATTTACATAACCAGTGTAAAGGTACTATGATAGATAATCTTGAAAACATTTTATATATCATCGCTGCTGGCGTATTGTTATTCGTTGGTATTTTCATCCTTCGAAACGTGATACGGGTTGCCTGGAAAATTGCCCGTTTAGTCTTGATCATCCTTGCAATATTATTGATTGCTGGCTACTTTCTTGGATTTGTAGATATTGGCTTGCCATGGCCAAAGATTTTCTAGAGAAATTGATTAGATAATGGAATCTGTTACACTAGAAGAAGCAAAGACCTGGTATGCGGATGCTGATCCTGTTCATGATTTTGATCATGTCCTGCGCGTATATCGAATTGCAGAACGCTTGGCAATCGCAGAGGGCGCTGATTTGGATATTGTTAGAGCAGCAGCTTTATTACATGATTCTCGGGGAAGTGCCCCAGCGATCACAGGTAATTCCCGCATGGAACATCACATTACCTCAGCGAATTTCGCTGGCAGCGTGCTGGCTGAGAAAGGCTGGCCAGACGAGGAAATTAAAGCGGTACAGCATTGTATCCTGACCCACCGTTATCGCGGGCATGAAGAAGTTCCACAAACCATTGAAGCGAAGGTGTTATTTGATGCAGATAAACTGGATGTATTGGGCGCGATCGGAGCTGCCCGAACAATTGCTTATGCTGCTATTGAAAATCAACCTTTCTTTTCAGAACCCTCACAGCAATTTTTGCAAACCGGAGAAAAACAACCTGGTGAACCGCATTCTTCTTATCATGAATTCTTATTCAAGCTGCGGCATGTCAAAGAACGCATGTTCACCCAAAGTGGAAAAGCTATAGCAAAATCACGGTATGCTTACCTGATGGATTTTTACGAACAATTACGGGCTGAAGTGCAGGGAGAGCGGTGAGATAGGGCAGTTTTCCCATATGGTAGAATCGGATTAATTGAAAAAACAGGTTGTTAGCTTCCCTCATTCTTTAGAGAATATCAAGATGAAAAGGTTGTACATCATTTAACCACCAGAAAATCACAAGTGATTCAAGAAGTAACGCCCAAACTGGCTGTCATTATTATCAATCACCATCATGGTGATATGTTAAAGCGTGCAGTTGAATCAATTATGAATTCGTCCTACGATAAACCTTACCAGGTCTTTGTCATCAATAATCTCAAGGACGATGCTATAAAAAAATGGCTGACGCAGGCTTTCCCGGATATCGAATTAATAGAAAATGATAAGCCAAAAGGTTTTGCCAGCAATAATAATCAAATCATCGCAGAGCATGCCGATTTTGATTATTACTTACTCGTAAACCCGGATGCAACCTGTCTATCTGGGATGTTGTCACAACTCATTGTTGTCATGGAAGACAATCCAAAAATTGGTGTTGCTGGTCCCAGATTGATAAACCCTGACGGTACTGTTCAACCATCCCGAAGGCGATTTGCTTCCTTTCTCGTATTGCTTGTTCGTGCGCTCCATATCGACGTGTTATTTAAAGGTTTAGCTGTAGTTGATCACTATCTGATGAATGATGTCGAATTCAATGATATTGCGGAGGTTGACTGGATAACAGGTGCTGTTATGATCCTGCGAAAAAAAGCGCTGGAGGATGCAGGATTATTTGATGAACGTTTCTTTATGTATTTTGAAGACGAAGATCTTTGCTGCAGGATGTGGCAGCAAGGCTGGAAGGTATGTTATCTTAATGCAGCTGTGGCTTATCACGAGCATATCGCAGAAGGGCGCAAGAAGATACTTAGCAAGGCCAACTTCCATCACATCGGAAGCGCGTTTAAAATGTTATTAAAATATCAAGGAAGAATCGTCCGGTGTTATGATAAAGGTGCTGTAAAAAGAGTTCCCCTTTCTACTGGAAAGTGACGATGCGATCAAAGTCAAATCACAAAATTGAGACAACCCTCATTGAAAATCGCAGCTGGATCGTAAACATCCTGCTGATGTTTGTTGATGTTTTGACGATCAGCCTGGCTGTGCTCTTATCAGCTGGCACCCGTTATTTACTAGAACCCTTCATGGGTGGAGCAGTTAACTGGTCTTTGATCGTAAACAGTTTGTTCTTCTACGTGATCTTCAATCTCGTGCTGGCCTGGTTGAATGGATTGTATCCAGGATTTGGCCTGGTGGCTGTTCATGAGATGCAGAAAGTACTTTATGTTGTTACCCTGGCGTCTGTCTTTCTGGGTGTATTCCTGTTTTTACAACAGCTGGCCTTAGCTTATTCCCGGAGTATTTTTATATTCACATGGATCCTATCAGCATTATTTATGATGTTGGGACGCTTTGCGGTGCGGAATCGCTTTTCGCGTTTCAAGTGGTGGGGAATCCCAATGGTAATCATTGGTTCACGTGAAAATGCAACACCAGTTATCGAAAAGTTGATCCAGAGCCGGCGCTTAGGTTTCCGACCGGTCTTTTTCTATGATCCCAATTCTAAATCCAATGCTCCCATTCATAATGTGCCTGTTGTGGAAAGTAAACAGGCACTCCAGTCGCTCGTGAAAGGCGCTGAAATCAAGCATGCGGTATTTACCAATCCCATGGACGATATCACCTCTAAAGAATTTTACTGGATGCGCGATGTATTTCCTAATATCCTGTTTACTCTTAACACAGCGCCTTTTGGTTCACTATGGGTGAGAACGATTGATTTGCATGGTACGCTTGCGATTGAGACGAATTACCACTTACTCAACAAGCGTGAGACAATCATTAAGCGAATTCTAGACATGATCATCACCGTTTTATTACTGCTGGTGACCTTCCCAATACTCATCATTTTGGTAGTGCTGGTCCGTCTTAATTCCAAGGGTCCGATTCTATATACCCAAAAGCGATTAGGGATAAACGGTGAAACATTTAACAGTTTTAAGTTCAGAACGATGTATGAAAAGGCTGAGGAAAAACTGCAGGAATTGCTGGCGAATGATCCTCAAGCTAATGAGGAATACGAGAAATATCACAAATTGGTCAACGATCCCCGGGTGACCCGGATAGGGAAAATTCTGCGGCGTTATAGTTTGGATGAGCTGCCCCAATTTTTAAATGTCCTTAAGGGCGACATGAATTTAATTGGACCCCGAAGCTATCTTCCGCGTGAATTGCCCGCAATGGGTAAATCTGCCAAGATCATCCTGAAAGTCAAACCTGGGATCACTGGCTGGTGGCAGGTGATGGGGCGAAATGCAACCTCCTTTAAGGAACGGCTTCAACTTGATGAATATTACATCAGCAACTGGTCGATCTGGCTTGATATCTATATCATCATTAAGAGTGCTTGGGTGGTTATCAGCGGTCAGGGACTGTAAAATAAGAGAATAAATTTCATCAGGAGTGATGATTTCTCTGGATTTTTGTGATTTTTGAACACGGAGTCAATGCCGACCCCTCCTAACATAATCAATCCGGCCAGTAGTGGTCAAATGAAATTAAGGTAAAATTCTGGCAGCATTTCACTCGTCTTTTTTTGTAAAGGAACGCCAACTTGAACTTTGAATCGTTGTGTGTCATAGGTATGGGTTATATTGGACTGCCCACAGCAAGCATTTTCGCAAGCAAAGGCATCCATGTAACCGGCATGGATATTAACACAGATATCATTGAAGGTCTGAATGCAGGGAAACTGCATATTTTTGAGCCAGGTTTGCGGGAGCTGGTACTGAATATCTTGGCCAGTGGGGGATTATGCATATCCAATGAAGTCGTCCCAGCTGACGTGTTTATCATCGCTGTTCCCACGCCTTTTTTTGAGAATAAAAGCGCCGATCTGCGTGCGGTGATCTCAGCTGCCAAGTCAATTGTCCCGCATCTCAAGCGCGGAAACCTGGTGATCCTTGAATCGACATCACCGCCTCGTACGACAATTGATGTTCTCGCCCCTATATTGGAAAAAAGTGGATTGAAAGCTGGTGAAGATTTCCTGCTAGCTTATTCTCCTGAACGGGTTTTACCGGGTCGGATACTGAGCGAGCTGGTTGATAACCCACGTGTGATTGGCGGGGTGAATCACGCTTCTGCTGAGGCTGGACGTGATATATACCGCAAGTTCGTCAAAGGTGATATTATCCTGACCGATGCCACCACCGCTGAAATGGTCAAACTGATGGAAAACACGTCAAGGGATATTAATATTGCCATTGCTAATGAGTTTGCCAGGCTTGCAGAAAAATTCGATGTGGATATCTGGGAAGCGATAAGTATTGCGAACCTGCACCCACGTATTGAGATCTTGCAACCAGGCGTAGGTGTGGGTGGGCACTGCATCAGTGTGGACCCCTGGTTTTTGGTTGAAGCAGCACCAGAAGCTACGCAATTGATCAAGACCGCACGACAGGTTAACGATGCACAGCCAGAGTTTGTCGCGGGGTTGATTGAAAAAGCAGCTGGTGGTTTACAAGGAAAGAAAATCGCATTCCTGGGATTATCCTTCAAACCCAACGTGGATGACCTGCGGGAGAGTCCAGCAGTTGAGCTTGCCAGGTTCATGAAACGCGCAGGTGCTGAAGTTTGTGCCTTTGAACCATTTAAGCCGGATGCTGGCTTTAAAGAAATTGAGCAGGTTGGGAGATTGGAAACTGCTCTAATCAATGCTGACCTGGTTGTGTTGGCGGTTGCACATGAACAATTCAAGGGCCTTGAACCTGAAGATATCCGAAAGAAGACACCTGCAGTATTTGTGTTTGATGCCGTGGGTGCCTGGGATAAGATTGCATGGGAGCGAGCAGGGTTCCATTTTACAGGTTTGGCGAGGAAGTATTAAGGCAAACGAGCAGACATCAAAAAAATGAATTTTATGGTGTTGTTTTGCGTCAACAAGAAATATTGATGGATTGTGTTTGATCTCTATCTTCACAATAAAAGACAGGAGGAAAATGTGTTAGGTGCGATGATAGGCGATATTGTTGGTTCAGTATACGAGTGGCATAATATCAAGACCACGGATTTCCCACTATTTTCAGGGCGATGTTTCTTTACGGATGACACTGTCCTCACAGCAGCAACAGCTCAAGCAATAATGAATGGAACGAATTATTCCGCGGTATACCAGGACTTTGCACGACGCTACCCGGGACGAGGTTACGGCGGGAATTTCGGCGGGTGGATCTGGGCAGAGAACCCCCAACCTTACAATAGTTGGGGAAACGGCTCTGCGATGCGTGTCAGCCCGGTTGGGTTTGTCTTCAATGATATAGAAGCATTGCTGGCTGAGGCTAAACGCAGCGCAGAAGTCACGCACAATCACCCGGAGGGTATCAAAGGGGCACAATCCACGGCGCTTGCTATTTTCATGGGAAGGCAGGGGGCTTCGAAAGCGGAAATCCGTGAGGAAATTTCTGGACGGTTTAGGTATTCTCTCGACCGAACACTGGATGATATTCGTCCCCAGTATACTTTTAATGTGTCCTGTCAGGGTTCAGTTCCTGAAGCTATCATTGCCTTTTTAGAATCCTCGGATTATGAAGATGCAGTTCGTAAAGCGGTCTCCCTGGGCGGTGATAGTGATACCATTGCCTGCATTACGGGGGGTATTGCTGAAGCCTTTTATGGCGGCATCCCGCAAGAGATCGCGGATCAGGGTAGAAGTTACTTGCCCGAAGAGTTTATAAAAATAATTGAGGAATTCCGCGAGCTGTACAAATAAGATGCAGCCTTGATGAAAGATCAAAGGAGTGCTACATTGCAGTTTTGGTGCTCTCGGCACCTCTATGCGATGACAAGAAGGTGTTAATCCCTAAGCTTCTCCTCAAGTGCTTCCCACTCTCCCATCAGCGTATCAACTTGTTCCTGCAAGTTCACAAACTGCCTCCCTATCTGCCACACTTCGTTTGAATCTGCGGGTGGATTTTGTAATATTGTGGAAAGATCAGCTTGTCGTGATTCTAAATCTTCAATTTGATTTTCTATCTCAGCCATTCGCGCCAAAGTTTGCCGACGTTCGAAACTTGAAAGACGCTTTTCTTGCGTAAGCGGTTGTGAAGATGTTTTAGAGGTGGTTACTATATGTTTCAAGGATGCTTTCTCAGCAGAAAGGATCTCCTGGCGCTTCAATTGATACTCTTTATATTCTGTATATGAACCCTTAAAGATCTGTAAGCTTTTGCCGTTCGGATCAACTTCCCAAATCTGTGTAGCCAGGGAATCGATCAGGTAGCGGTCATGTGAGGAAAGCAAAATCGTTCCAGGGAATGTTGACAGAACTGACTCAAGCACCTCCTGAGTAGGCAGGTCAAGATGATTTGTGGGTTCATCTAAAAGAAGGAGATTGGCATCTGATAAGCCCAGCTTTGCCAGTGCTAACCTCCCACGCTCTCCTCCTGAAAGTGTATTGACTTTACGGAAGACATCATCACCTGTAAATAAATACTTGGCTAAATAGTTGCGCTTCTCTGCTGGAAGCATAGTGGGGAGGACGCTGTCAATTTCATGCATGAGCGTTCTGTCCGGGTCTAATTCTTCATGTGCTTGTGCAAAGTAACCAATTGATAAATTTGCACCCAGTTGAACTGTGCCAGTAAAGGGCGGTATTTTTTCAAGGATGGTTTTTAGAAATGTTGTCTTTCCAGCGCCATTTGGTCCAATAATCGCGGCACACTCACCTCGTTGTAACAGCAGGTCTGGACAGTCAAATAACGGTTTTCCTTCATCATGATAACCTACCTGTAAATGATGGGTGCGCAGCACCAGGTCGCCTGAACGACCGCGTGTGAGGAGGTCAATATGCATACGACGCGGCTCCGCTGGGGGTGGAGCTAACCTTGTTTCTTTCAATAATCGTTTCAATCGCCGCTGCCGACCCTTAGCCTGATTTGTGTTTTGACCAGCGATGTTTCGCTGTATATATGCCTGTTCTTTCTCAATAAAAGCTGTTTGTGCCTCATATTCAGCCAAACGCCGTGTATAGCGTTCTTCACGCTGCTTTATGTAAGCCGAATAATTTCCACGGTAGACTTCCAGTGAAGGTGTCATTTCCCAAATTGTGTCGGATACCTGATCTAAGAAATATCGATCATGCGAAACCACCACCAGGGCGCCTTGCCAATCTTTCAAGAAGGACTCAAGCCATTCCACCGCCTGGATATCCAGGTGATTGGACGGCTCATCCAGCATCATCACATCAGGGCTCTCCAGGAGCAGCTTAGCCAGCAAGGCGCGTGTTCGCTGTCCACCTGAAAGTTGTGTGATGGGTCGGTGATAATCTGCTTCTGTAAATCCAAGGCCAGATAAGGTTTGTTTGATGCGAACTTCGTAAGTGTAACCCCCGAGGGATTCAAAAGTCTCTTCTAAATTCCCATACCTGCTGACAGCATCCTCGGCTTGTTCTGGATTAGACATGGCAGCCATAAAGTTTTCCAACGCTGCTTGCATCTCCAGAATATCTGAAAATACGCTTAAACACTGCTCCCAAACCGTTCCTGTTTTGATCAGTGTCGCTTCTTGAGGTAAATAACCGACTGTCAGATCCTTAGCCTGTGAAACAAACCCTTCGCTTGGATAATCCAACCCGATCAGAATCCTAAGGAGTGTGGTCTTGCCTACACCGTTTGGACCGACGATTGCGATCCGGGCATTCCTTGGGATAGATAAGTTGATCCCCTCGAAGATGTCATTCGGTCCAAAGGATTTTGAGAGCTGGTTGGCTGTGATCAGAGACATGTCGCAAGTATACCATTTTCAAAATGTATGACGAAAATAATTGTTCCCCAGCTTGGACCTGGGTGCCTTATCGCATGAAGAATTTATGCATGGTAGAATCTCAATCATGAAAAACGAAATGAAGAGATGGCTGATCTGGATAGGATTAATCATTTCTGCAGTCTTTTTATACCTGGCTTTCAGGCAGATCAATTACGCTGATCTCTGGAGAATGCTTCTGTCATCCCGGCTGTGGTGGCTCCTTCCTGGCCTTGCAACCTATTTTTTCGGCATGATGTTGCGTACCTGGCGTTGGAAATACTTGTTGAGCCCAATTAAGAAAGTAACCATAAGAACACTTTTCCCGATCATCCTAATTGGTTATATGGGGAATAATGTTTTCCCGCTGCGCATAGGAGAAGTAATTCGAGCGGTGGTGCTGAAAAGGCGGAAGGATGTGTCCATCTCCGCAGGTTTGGCCACCATCGTGGTTGAAAGGATTTTTGATGCGGTTATCGTCGTCGGCTTTGTCCTGCTTAATTTGGGGCAATTGTCCGAGTTAAACGGCAATTCTGCTTTTGCCCGATTGGGAGGGTTGGCAACCTGGGCAGCAGTGATTTTCATAACAGGACTTGCTGTTTTCATCGTCATTGCGTTATTCCCCAAACCTGCAATGAAATCAATTCACCATGTGATCAATAAGATCATCCCGTTAAGGTGGCGAGAAGGTGTGGGCAGCATAGCCGATCGCTTCCTTGATGGGTTGATGAGCCTGCGCTCACCGAAGGATGCTTTGATGGTTTTCCTGACATCAATATTGATCTGGATGTGCGAAACCGGGTTATATTGGAGTGTAAGTCGGGCATTTGGATTAGGGCTTAACTTTGGACAGTTGATGCTCCTGAATGGCGTGGCCAACCTGGTGCTGCTCATTCCTGCTGCACCTGGTGGTTTGGGCACATTTGATGCAGCTGTACGTGCAATGCTCCAGGCTTTTGGTGTGGCGGCGGAACCCGCTTTGGGATATACACTTATCCTGCGGATAGCATTATGGGTACCAATTACATTAGTTGGTGCGATTTTCTTTGTTCGAGAAGGGTTGAAATGGACCATAGACATCAATGCAATGCAGGCACAAGCCGAAGTCCAAAGCACCACCACAATTAATGGTGATCAAAATGAATAATGGACGGAAACGAATAGCCATCATTGGGGCAGGGTTCACAGGATTGTCGGCTGCGAATGACCTTGCACAAGATGGAAATGAAATCACTTTATTCGAAGCATCTGATCATGTTGGCGGGTTGGCTGCCGGATTCAAAGAGCCGGCTTGGGATTGGACAGTAGAACGTTACTATCATCACTGGTTCGCTTCTGATAACAACATTCTCAGTTTGATAGGTGAGTTGGGGTGGTCGGACAAAGTCATCTTTCCGCGTCCTGTGACGGTCATGTATAACAAAGGAAAGTTCTACCCCTTTGACTCCATTCTTGCTGCTCTGCTATATCCTGGTTTGGGTTGGGGGATCAACAAGATCCGATTTGGGCTTGTCGGTTTGTATTTACGACTGACGAACAATTGGAGGCAATTAGAAAAGACCACAGTAGATGATTGGATGCGTAAATGGGCAGGGGATAAAGTTTACGAATCCATGTGGGAACCGATGATGATCGGAAAGTTTGGTGAAACCTATGCTAAAGAAGTGAACATGGCCTGGTTTTGGGCTCGGATGCATGCCCGAACAACACGGCTGGGCATCTTCAAAGGCGGTTTTCAGGTCTTCGCGGACCAGTTTTCTCAACATCTTCAACAGATGGGTGTTGCCATCCAGCTTAATGCAAGGGTGCAATCCATCCAGCCTGAGTTTGGAGGTGAGATAGGAATCACCACAGATGCGGATCAGCAATACAACTTCGACCAGGTCCTTGCGACTATTTCTCCCTTATTCCTGGCACAACTAACTCCCATGCTGTCGAAATCGTACTTGAAGAAACTGAGAGATTTGAAAAGCATGGGTGCTGTGACGCTTGTGCTCTCTCTTAAACATCAGCTCTCCACACAAGGTTACTACTGGTATAACATCCCTAAGTCAGCCGGTTTTCCGTTCCTTTCATTGGTAGAGCATACTAACTTTCTCTCCCCTGAATATTTTGACGGTGAACATATTGTGTATGTGGGTGACTATCTCCCCCAGAACCATGAGCATTTCGAACTTTCACGGGAAGCCTTAGAAGAGCGCTTCCTGCCCCATCTTAAGAAAATCAATCCGGATTTTTCACAGGATTGGGTCAATAAGACATGGCTGTTCCGGACAAAATATGCTCAACCCATACCACTGCTCAACCACTCCACAAAAATACCTGAGATTCGTACACCAATAGCGGGGTTGTACTATGCCAGTATGAGCCAGGTCTATCCCTGGGATCGTGGAATAAACTTTGCTGTTGAAATTGGGCGACGGGCTGCAGGAATGATGATTTCCGATCAGAACCCCGATTCCAATTATTGAATCTTATTTTCGAACATTTGAGCAATTACTCGTAGCTTGAACTTTTAAATTTCCCCTAAATATCGTGGAAATGCGCGAATTTTGATTCTGAGTCCCGATATATAGGGGGTGTGTTTTGCCAACCTCCGTTATGTTGGCGGTTGATCAGTTCGTAAGCTTGGATTTAATTCTTATCAAAAGTATCATATTTTTTAAGATTAGCCCGTCTTAAAGATTCAGGTTTATTTAGCAAAATTCAGCAGAATCCGCTTGAGAGCATTTCATTAATCAGTTAGAATCTTATTACTTACCTACCAAGCGGGTGACGATTTCCAGCTTTGGGGAAGCCTTCATATTAAGTGATTCTATACTGTCACTGGATTTTATCAACAGTGGTGTTTTTTTAGCCCAAACCTCTCAACAAGGGCAGCGCAACAAAGAAAAGAGGAATTATCAATGAATGCAGAGCATGCCTGGCAAGCTACCTTGGGCCAACTTCAACTTGAGATGTCCAAGGCCTCCTTTGATACCTGGGTCAGCAGTGCTGAATTTCTTGGCTATGATGAGGGTACAGGTTATTTTGAGATTGGTGTCAAGAACGCTTACGCCCGAGATTGGCTTGATGATCGCTTGAGTTCAACGATTACAAGATTATTGACAGGCATGATAGGAAGTCCTGTTACTACACAAATTAAAGTTCACTCATCCATTCCATCCCCACGAAAAACAAATCCGCCAGCACAATCCACGGCTGTCACTCCATTGGTGAAGGAAAATCCAACCATTAATGGACGTTATCGATTTGATAATTTTGTAGTTGGGTCAAATAATCGGTTGGCACATGCCGCTTGTATGGCGGTCGCAGAAAGTCCTTCACGGGCATATAATCCCCTTTTCCTCTATGGTGGGGTTGGTTTAGGAAAGACCCACCTGCTGCATGCGATTGGCAATGTCTGCCAAAACACTGATCTGAATGTACTGTATGTTTCTTCAGAAGAATTCACCAACGACCTGATCAATGCCATACGCACGCATAAAACACCAGTATTTCGAGAAAAATACCGGAAAATTGACGTTCTATTGATTGATGATATTCAATTTATAGCGGGTAAAGAAGCCACTCAGGAGGAATTTTTCCATACATTCAACACCCTGCATGGACAAAACAAACAGCTGGTAATCTCATCGGATCGATCACCGAAAGCGATGAGCACACTTGAAGAGCGGCTTCGCTCCCGTTTTGAATGGGGACTCACGGCAGATATCCAGGCACCTGATATTGAAACTAGACTGGCAATTTTGCGTTCCAAGGTAGAGCGCGCAGGTCGTCAAGTCCCGGCGGATATTTTGGAAATGATCGCTCGACAGGTGCAATCCAATATCCGTGAACTTGAGGGTGCTTTAAATCGTGTTTTAGCTTACTCGGATCTCACCGGCGTGCCATTAACCCTTGAGCTGGCGCATCGTGCATTAGCAGACTTTCTTCCAGAAGGTTTGGACTTGCAGCCGGATGATGTGTTGAGTGCAGTGTCAAGAGCCTTTGGTGTTTCGAATGACCGCTTATTGGGTCGTGAACGCACCCGTGATGTGGCTCTTCCCCGCCAGATTGCCATGTACCTTCTGCGTGAGGAAGGCGGCGTTTCACTACCAAAAATTGGGGCGTTAATCGGTGGCCGTGACCATACCACGGTCATTTATGCCTGCGAGAAAGTCAACAATCTGATGGATACTGATGACCGGCTGCGGCGTCAGGTTCTACAAATCCGTGAGCAGCTTTATGGTAGTGTGAGCATGATGGCTTGAGTGATTCGCATGGTGATAACACCCATGACGAAGGATCACTGGGCGCGATGATCCAGCTCGAAAAGTTTAAGTCTCTCTGTAAGTATCAGATATCGGTGGGGGTTAGGTAGTTCTCCACGCTGTAAGATAAAAGCTATCAGAACCAAAAACAGCGTTAGATCTTACTCATTTCACCCCAGTTTTTCCCTGCTTTAGCTTCTGTACTGAGGGGGATATCCAAATGATAAGCGTTTTCCATCACACGTTGTACTAATTTAGTTGTTTCAGCCAGTTCATCTTCCGGCACCTCGAACATCAACTCATCATGGACCTGGAGAAGCATTTCCCCCTTCAACCCCGCCATTTTGATCTCATTGGGCAATTGCAGCATCGCAATCTTGATGATGTCCGCAGCTGTTCCCTGGATTGGTGCATTGATTGCTTCACGTTCTTCACGTTGGCGGATGTTATAACCCACACCTCTTGCGAGGTTTGGAAAATAACGTCGTCTCCCTAATAATGTTTCAACATATCCTTGTTCAGACGCTTGTTTACGGACCCCATCAAGGTACTTCTTGACACCAGGGAATTTTTCAAAATAGGTTGTAATGAAGTTTTCTGCCTCAGCGAGGGTCAGATCTGTTGCGTTGGTCAACCCATACGCACTCATGCCGTAAATCAGACCAAAATTAATCGCTTTCGCATGGCGGCGCATATCTGGTGTGACATCCGTCAGGTCAATATCTTGCACGGCAGCCGCTGTTGTGGCGTGAATATCCTGACCAGCGCTGAAAGCCGCCAGCATGGCCTGGTCTTCTGACATGTGGGCAACGATGCGTAGTTCTATCTGGGAATAATCTACAGCCAGCAGCTGCCAGTTATTTCTGGCGACAAACCCTTTACGCACCCGACGACCTATCTCCGACCGGATGGGGATGTTCTGCAAATTTGGATTAGAGGATGCAATTCGTCCAGTTACCGTTCCGGTTTGGTTAAAGGAGGTATGCACACGTCCGGTTTCAGGGTTGACCTGATGTGGAAGTGAATCAACATAAGTAGATCGGAGCTTCTCAAGCTCCCTGTATTCGAGCACCCAATCCACCACCTCATGTTGACCATGCATCGCTTCCAACACGGCAGCTGCAGTGGAGTAATGTCCAGATGCGGTTTTTCTCGTCCGATCTGGTGGTTCAAGGCCCAGTTTGTTAAAAAGTACTTCTGAAAGCTGCTGGGTTGAATTCAGGTTGAATGCATAGCCGACCTCATCCTGGATACTGGCTTTAATCTCTCCTAATTGTGTTTCCAGTTCTATTGAAAAACTTTCAAAGAAATCACTGTCCAGCTTTATGCCGTTTTCTTCCATTCGAGCCAGTATGGGGATCAATGGCATTTCCATGGTTTGAAAAAGCGATTCCGCTTTTTGCTTTCGTAAATCCTTTTCCAGCAGCGGGATCAAGCGCAGGCAGATCGCAGCGTCCGCAGCAGCATATCCTGCAGCTTCTGAAATGGGCACCTGGTCCATGGTCTTTTGTCCCCGCCCTTTCCCAATCAATTCTTCGATATGGGTCATCTCATATCCCAAACGCACCCAGGCTAAGTTTTTCAAACCGAGATTGCGTGATGATGGATTTATCAACCACTCAGCGATCATGGTGTCAAATGTGAGTGGTGAGACCGTCAATCCAGCACGTTTGAGGATGAGGTAATCATATTTGAGGTTATGCCCTGCTTTGCCAATACTGGGGTCAGTCAGCGGTCCGGTCAGAGCTTTAAAAACCACATCCACGGAAAGCTGTTGGCCTTGCTGGTGTCCCATGGGGATATAGTAGCCATGATCTGGTTTGACAGCAAGAGAAATCCCCACAAGCTTCGCCTGCATGACGTCAGTGCCTGTGGTTTCAGTGTCCAGGGCGATCAATTCGGACTCTTCCAGTTGGTGCTTCAGTGCTGCAAGGGCTTCCGGCGTATCTACAAGAGTAGTATTAATATCCGTTGATGTGTTAACTTCATCGGACGTGGTCTTTTTTTGGGCAAACAAATCCAATTGCTCACCCTGGGGCATGACCGGGTGCATCTTACCCACAAGGGCATTTAACTGCTCGATCAGTGTACGAAATTCAAGCTCACGGAACAAATCCTCGACTGCTTTAGGGTTGAAACGATCGATGCGAGCTTGTTCCAGGTCAAGTTCAACATCCAGATTGGTAACGATCCGAGCAAGTTTTTGGCTCAGGTATGCCACATCCTGGCTGCCCTCAAGTGCAGATCTTGCACGACCACTGATCTCATCGAGATTATTAAATATGCCATCCAGAGAGCCGTATTTTTCCAGGAGCTTCGTGGCGGTTTTTTCGCCAATTCCCCTCACACCGGGGATATTATCCGAGGGATCCCCGCATAAGGCTTTATAATCGACTACTTTCTCTGGTGGGACGCCTAACTTCTTTTGAACATCTTCGGGGAAATAATCTTTCGCATCAGACATCCGGCTGCCGGCCAGGTTGACAATCACACGGTCTGTAACCAGCTGAAGAAGGTCCTTGTCACCGGTGATGATCTTCACACCTAAACCTTTTTTCTCAGATGCCCACAGCGCAACACTGCCTAATACATCATCCGCTTCAAAATTTTCTCTTTCCAAACGGGGGATGTTGAATGCATCAACGATTTCGCGCATTCGTTCCACCTGCGACCGCAGGTCATCTGGCATTTTTGCACGTGTTCCCTTGTAATCCGGGTACATTTCATGCCTAAAGGTTTTCCCCATATCAAAAGCAACTGCCAAATAATCGGGATTCTCTTGTTGGAAGATCCGCAAAAGAATACTGGTAAATCCGTAGACACCGGCGGTCGTTTCACCCCGGCTTGTCTGAAAGGCATTAGTACGGGTGCCGCCAGCCGTGAGAGCATAATATGCGCGGTAAGCCAGGCCGTGACCGTCAATGAGATATAAGATTGGAGGCATCTGAAATCCTTTGTGTGAATGAACACTTCCTATTACTTTCATTTTAACCTGAATAAGGTTGAAATAGAAGTGAATTGACATAAAAAAACTCTATGTTATTATTAATGTGGAAATACTTTTATGGAAGCAGTTTCACAACCTTTTCCCAACAAAATCATTTGACGATGTCCTCTAAACTTAATCATCCCCCAACGATATACGATGTGGCTAAAGCTGCTGGTGTCAGTATCTCCACTGTTTCTCGGGTGATCAATGCCAGCCCGAATGTCACAGACGCCACTCGGGATCGTGTACAGAAAAGCATTGACAATCTTGGTTTTGTTCCCAAAGCAGAAGCCAGAGCCCGCGCAATGAAAGATTTCGCCAGAATTGGTGTACTCACACCTTTTTTTACAGCACCTGCTTTTGTCCAACGTTTGCGAGGGGTGGCAAAAGGGCTGCTTTCAACACGTTATGAGCTAACTATCTTTACGATTGAATCAATTGAACATCTCAACTATTATTTAGCGACCCTGCCTATTACAGGGCATCTTCAGGGGTTGATCTTGTTGTCGTTACGCGTCAATGATGAATCCGCTGCGAAGTTGGTAAATAACAACCTTGAAACCGTTCTGATCGAATTTCCTCGATCAGACCTTAATTCTGTTGAGATTGATGATATGGCTGGCGGTGAAATGGTTGCAGATTATTTGATCGGGAAAGGTCATAACCGCCTAGGCTTCATAGGCGATACCTCTGATTTAGGCGCTTATACGATCTTTCCAATCACCCTGCGCTTGAAAGGGTTTGAGCAAGGTCTCGCCAAACATGGATTGACGCTTCCCCAAGAATATATCTGCAAATCGAGGTATGCTGTGAAAGATGCGGAAGATAAAATTGAGTTAATGTTGCGTCTTCCCAAACCACCAAGCGCTATCTTTGCTGCTACGGATCTGCAGGCTGTGGGTGTGGTTAATAAAGCCAGGAAATTAGGGTTTCGGGTACCTGATGACTTAGCTGTCCTCGGCTTTGACGATTTGGATCTCGCTGAATATTTCGGTTTGAGTACCATTCATCAAAATTTGGATGAGTCCGGTCGTTTGGCTGTGGAAATCTTGCTTGCTCGCTTGAAAGATCCCTCCCGACCGCTCCGACATGTTCGGCTTCCACTAAGTCTCATCGAGCGAGAGACAACTTAGATGGTTGATCCTGGAAGGATGGGCTTTGGCACTTCAAAGGTTAGTTGATAAGTATGCATACCTGCCTTGGTTCAGGCTGAACCGGTGGTCTTAAGAACAAGAGAGGATCTCGTGCACCAATGATTGATGTTGTGACGCTTGGAGAATTACTGATTGATTTTGTCCCTACTGTATCTGGTGTTTCATTGATTGATGCCCCAGCATTTAAAAAAGCACCAGGCGGTGCTCCGGCAAATGTTGCTGCTGGATTAGCGTTATTAGGTGTCTCGACTGCTTTTCTGGGAAAAGTCGGCGAAGATGCTTTTGGTCAATTCCTGAAAACCATTCTGGATGAAGTTGGCGTGGATACGCGCGGATTGGTTTTTTCCCACCAAGCCCGTACAGCTCTGGCATTTGTAAGCCTACGTTCAGATGGTGAACGCGAATTCATGTTTTACAGGCACCCCAGTGCGGATATGCTCTACACCCCCGATGAAGTTAACATCGAATTGATCGAAAATGCGAAAATTTTTCATACAGGTTCGATCAGCCTGATTAATGAACCGTCGCGCAGTGCCACACTGGCAGCCCTGCAGGCTGCACACGAAAATCATTTGTTGATCTCCTACGATCCGAATCTTCGTCTCGCTTTGTGGCCAGATGCGAATGCTGCAAAAACTGGTATGTTGAGCATTTGGCAACAAGCAGACCTGATTAAAGTTAGCGAAGATGAAGTGCAGTTTCTGACAGGCAAAGACGATGTCGATGAGGCTGTGTCTGACTTGTGGCATGAAAACTTGAAATTAATGGTTGTTACACT
Source organism: uncultured Candidatus Brevefilum sp. (assembly GCA_964441045.1). GTDB lineage: Bacteria > Chloroflexota > Anaerolineae > Anaerolineales > Anaerolineaceae > Brevifilum. The sequence goes on along the minus strand of CAYTXE010000007.1, from coordinate 13,343 downwards.
GGGAAGACAGGGCTGCCAGTATTTCACACCTGATTTCAGCGGATATGTGCCTGGATTTCAAGTGAAAGCTATTGATACAACCGGGGCTGGTGACGGATTTGTGGCAGGGCTCATAAGTGGTTTGCTTAAAATCCCTCAAGCATGGCTGGATGAGGACCGATTGGTTGAAATTTGCAGACGTGCGAATGCTGTTGGCGCACTCACAACAACCCGGTTGGGAGCGATCCCTGCTTTACCGACAACCAAACAGCTTGATGAATTTCTCGTTGCACAGGACACTACGCGGCATTAATCTTATCTAAGATCACCCTCCCAAGAATAAGGATGAAATTAAGTGGTCCAATCCATCCATGAAACCAAGAATTTAGAGACAGAGGCTTTGCGATCGCTGGCGAGGCTGCTTCCACGTCTTGAATCAGCGTTTTCAACGTACAGGTCACAAAACCCAGAACAATGGACATTATTTTTGAAACGATTAAAAACGCAATTCATCCCCCTGTTTAAAATCCTTGTACACCTGTATGGAGATCGATATGATTTTTTCTTTCATCTCGAATCGGTGTTGGTGACCATCACTGAGGCCTGGGTGCAGCGCTCAGAGGATCTCAAAACATTGGATGCTGAACGTGAAGCACAACCAACCTGGTTCCAGGATCATCATGTGCTGGGCGGTGTTTGTTACGTTGATCTTTTTGCTAATGACATTGAAGGTATCCATAACAAAATACCTTATCTCAAAGAAATGGGGCTGACCTATCTGCATCTAATGCCCCTGTTCCGTTCCCCTGAAGGGGAAAATGATGGGGGATATGCGATCAGCAGCTACCGAGATGTGTACCCGGATTTGGGAACGATGGCACAGTTGCGAAATTTGGCAGACGAACTGCGTTCTGAAGGTATCAGCCTTGTATTGGATTTTGTCTTCAACCACACATCCAATGAACATATCTGGGCGCAACGTGCTCGACAGGGGAATGCTGACTATCAAAAATATTACTGGATGTATGATGATCGCACCATGCCTGATGCGTATGAAGCATATCTACGGGAGATCTTCCCGGATGAACACCCGGGTGCTTTTACTTTTTTTGACGATATCGAGAAGTGGGTTTGGACGACTTTCCACAGCAACCAATGGGATCTAAATTACGCCAATCCTGAGGTCTTCAACAGCATGGCTGGAGAAATGCTGTTCTTAGCTAACCAGGGTGTGGAGATTTTACGCTTAGATGCGGTGGCATTCATCTGGAAGTCCTTGGGGACAGCTTGTGAAAACCTGCCAGAAGCACACATGATCATTCAAGCCTATAATGCCATCGCCCGTATTGCAGCACCTGCACTTCTGTTTAAATCAGAAGCAATTGTCCACCCTGATGAAGTCGCACAATACATTCGAGAAGATGAATGTCAGCTATCCTATAATCCACTCCTTATGGCACTATTGTGGAGCACCTTGGCCACCAGGGAAGTCAACTTGTTGTATCAATCGATGCAGAAACGCTTTAATATTCCCAAGAGGTGTGCCTGGGTAAATTATGTGCGCTGTCATGATGATATCGGTTGGACCTTCTCCGATGAAGATGCCGCAGCCCTTGGGATCAATGCCTTTGATCATCGTTTGTTTCTAAATGCATTCTACACGGGGCGATTTGAGGGAAGTTTTGGGCGGGGGTTGGCTTTTCAGGAAAATCCCAAAACAGGAGATGCTCGTATCTCAGGTACCTGCGCCTCACTGGCTGGGCTTGAAAAAGCGTTGACCGAAGAAACAGCCGCGGAAGTCGATTTGGCCATACAGCGAATTCTCTTGATCCACAATGTGATCCTAACAATTGGTGGGATACCTTTGATCTATCTGGGGGATGAGGTTGGGACGTTAAATGACTACGGATACCGTGATGACCTTACCAAAGCTGATGACAGCCGTTGGGTCCACCGCCCTTCTGCTGATCCAGTGTTCTATGCCTTGCGAAAGGATCCCGAATCCATTCCAGGAAGAATTTATCATGGGCTGTTGCAGATAATTCAGCTCAGGAAAAACTCGCCAGTTCTCAGCGGGGAACCACCTGTGTTCATCCACACTGAAAATCCACACATCTTTGGCTATAAGCGGCAACAAAGAGCATCGCAATTGTGGGTCTTGAACAATTTCAGTGATTTCCCTCAGGTCATAACCCATATCTCACTTCGGTTTTTTGGATTGAAGGCACCCTTTAAAGATCTTGTGACTGGCGATTCTTTTGATAACAAGGAGGACCTGACTTTGGCTCCTTTCCAATTTGTCTGGCTTGCTCCTGAAAACGGATAATAAAACACCTGCCAGGTGTTTTTAAGGAGTGGGTTTTACGGTCGCCAGACAGGTTGGTAGTCATCTGAGGGGTTGTCTGTCAGACGTGTTAAACCAGCACCAGAGCGCAGCATCATGAAGATGTCTTGCCCCGCGACATCCATTATGCCATTACAAATTAGCCATTGTGAATCCGGAGAAAAGCCAGGGTTCTCAACGATTTCAAGTGGGGTATTGATCGGGACGTTTTGTTGATTAGGAAGCACCTTGCTGCCTATTTGCCCTTCCTCTGCCAGATCGAATACTATCAAATCGCCTTCAGGCGACCAATCGGGGCGAAAAGTTTCTTTAAAAGCGCTTCCCAGAATTGTCCTGGGATTCTCTTGTCCTGCTGAATCCACGATAAATAAAGTGGGAAGGTTGTTGTCTGGATTGGGAGTCACAAACACGATCTGACTCCCGTCAGGTGACCATGCCGGAGTGCGGTTGACCATGGTCCTGTTCATCAGTCGGTGTGCTTCGCCAGACTCGAAATCATAGATAAAAACCTGTGGTCTTCCCGTTTGCAGAGATGTAAATGCCAGTTGGCCCCCATCCGGTGACCAGGCTGGGTCGTAATCACCAGAGCCCAGGGTAGAGATCTGGTGGGTGTCACCGTTCTCAATATTTATCACAAAGATACTGGCGCCCTTGTAGGATTCATTGTTTCCCTCACAGGGCGAAATATATGCTAATGATGAACCATCTGGGGACCATTCCGGTTGACAGGCGCCTTCTCTCTCAGATGTCACCTGCACTAACCCGGATCCATCAACATTGATCAGGAAGATCTGCGGGGAACCGGTCCGTTCTGAGACAAACGCGATCTGTCCCACTCCGCCACCCTGAGGTGTTCCCTGCGGTGTTTTGGTTGCAGTTTGGGTATGCGTAGCCATTACAGTTGGAAGGATATCTTTGTTGTCGGCGGTCGCTGATAGCTGCGCCGTTAATATCTGTGTAGCAGGGGGTGAAGGCTCTATTTGTTCAACAACCGTGGAAATTGGCTGAGTTTCAATGCGAGATGGGTGAAACAAGCGCTCACCCCAAGAGTGGTTTGTGAGATATATCACTGCGGTGGCTAAAGCTGTAAACACAACTGCGATCAAAGGGAGCAACCATAACCATGCACGTTTCCTCTTTCTCGCTTTGGGAGTACCCTGTGCCGGATCTGCTGGAAGACGGTTAATTGTCTGTTCATTTTGAACCCTTTTTTCAGAACTTCGCGACTTGTTTTTCGAAGTGTTATGAAATGGGTGTGCTTCAAAAAGTTTAAGCTTAAAATCATTCACGGATTGAAACCGATCCTCGGCCATAACTGCCATGGCTTTTTCAATTACTTCCTGGAGGGATTGAGAGATATTGGGATTGATCTGCTTGATGGGCTGAAGTTCATCATCACCAATAGCCCGTTCTATGGCTTCAATGGGGATCTGTCCGGTCAGGAGGGTATACAGGGTAGCACCTAAGGCATAAATATCGCTGCGTACATCAGTGTATTGGCTGTATTGCTCAATTGGGGAATAGCCCGCGGTCACACCCTGTACGCCGTTCTTGACTACCTTGCCACGTTCATAGGGTTTCGCCAGGCCGAAGTCCACCAACATGATATCCCCTCCAGGGGCGATAATTAAATTTGCAGGTTTCAAATCCTGGTGCAAAATAGCGGGTTTCCGAGAATGAAGGTATTCCAGGGTATCGCAAATAACTGCTGCAATTCTGACCACTTCTGATTCTGGAAGTGGATTTCCACGACTGTCTAAACTTTCCTGCAGGTTCATGCCTTTGATGTAATCCATGACCAGGTATTCACCCTGTCCATCGATTACAAAATGGTCAATCACCCTGGGTAAATTCGGGTGTCTTAACCTGGCCAATATGGTCGCCTCCTGGTGGAATTGTTGTGAGTGACCGGCTGTTGTGTATTGATTTTCCTTAACAGCCACATCCACGTTGAGAGCCTCATCATGGGCTAAGTACAGAATCCCCATACCGCTTTCGATAAGTTTTTTAAGGATCCTATATCGATCTCTGAGGAGTGAATTGACATCTAAACGCACGCAGCCTCCAATAATAGTGGTTTGTTGGTAAAAACCTTCAATGGGGACTATCAACAAAACGCATCGTTGTTGGTCTCAGTAGCATTTTACCAAAGGCCAGCCTTAAAAGGTCGCTAATCTTCAATCAAGATATCAAGGCCAAGAGGTGATTGGTCTAAGAGCAACTCATTTCCAAACCACAGGATGGGGATAAAATGGGCTATAATTTGAAATGATTTCCGGAAAGCCGGTTTATGCCACAAATTGATATTCATTCAACTGTACTGACCGCTGTTATTATCATGGGGACTGCGGTTGTTTTAACCTTAATTTTTGGAATCAGGCATATCATTAATAGTCGAAAAGTCCCGTTCTACCGGAAACGACACGATCGAATGGTACGGGGTTGGCGCTTGATCATTGTGGCCATCGTGTTGATCCCCCTGGCATGGGCGGTTCTGAACTTTTCCGAACCCGTCGTTTATAAATTTATTTCACCCTCACCTACTACCACTCAAACACCGACGATAACGATCACACCTTCAATCACATTATCCCCAACGGTCACACTCACACCTACCATCACAGAGACGCCCTCAATCACCAGCACGCCAAGCCTGCCAAATGATATTGAAGACTCCTTTGAAGCTGAGGTCACACCCAACCCGGATGCTGTCTTCAGCACCATTGATTTTTCCCAACACATTGGCGATGATTTGTTGCCGATTGCCCCTGCAAAGGAGTTTGAGAATCCAGTAGGTCATCTTTTTGGCGCCTTCAGCTATAATAATATGACCGTGGGTGTTCAATGGAGTGCGCTGTGGTATCGGGATGGGGAGCTTGTTCACTATGAGACCAAACCCTGGGATGGCGGTTCGGGTGGTTATGGTTATACAGATTGGAATCCCCCCAGCAGCGAGTGGCTGACTGGTTTTTACGAAGTTCAAATCTTCGTTGGTACGGAATGGAAGGTTTCTGGCTTCTTCAACGTGATTGGGGAACCGCCAGTACCATCGATCACACCCACACCAACACAGACATTTACTCCCTCTTTGACACTCACAAACACAGCCACCATAACACCCACTGATACCCTCTGGCCGACATCTACAGTGACAATGACGCCAACACCCACTAGGACGCGTACGCCTTGACCAACCTCGGCAGATTAACCCAATCCTAATAAGCTTCCAGTTTATTAATATTTGTCATCTCAACAGCGACCTGGGCGGCAACACGAGCGTTATTCCGCAGAAGTGCCAGGTTTGCATGCAGGCTCTCACCACCGGTTAATGCACTCACGCGGCTGAGAAGGAACGGTGTGGCGGCCGCGCCGTGGATGCCCTGCTCAACAGCCTCATCCAGTGCGGTTTGGATGGCAGCTTCCATTGAGCCAGCTGGCAATGCTGCCTTCGCAGGAGGTGGTACCACCAGCAATACTGCTGACTTTACACCCGCCTCCCAGGCTTTCATGGCGACTTGGGCAGCTTCCTTAGGCGTCTCCACACGATGGTCAACGGGTAGACCACTGCTGGGGGAATAGAAGGCGGGAAACTCATTTGTCTGGAAGCCGATGACTGGTATGCCCTGGGTTTCCAACACCTCGTGTGTTGCGGGTAGGTCCAGGATTGCTTTAGCTCCTGCACAAACCACCAATACGGGGGATTTCCCCAACTGCGGCAGATCAGCAGAGACATCAAATGGCGCACCACGGTGAACTCCGCCAATCCCTCCGGTGGCAAAAACGCGAATCCCTACCTGGGCAGCTGCAAAAAGGGTGGCTGCCACGGTGGTGCCCCCGCTCAGACCACCAGCTAATGCAATCCCGAAATCTCGTAGTGAGATCTTGCGGGTTTTTTCCATATTTGCTAATTCTTCTAATTGCAGCTCCGTCATGCCAATATGTATCTTTCCTTCCAGCAGAGCGATTGTAGCAGGGTTGGCGCCGTTCTCCCGCACCTCAGCTTCCAGCTCCCGGGCGATGTTGAGGTTCTCAGGGCGGGGTAGGCCGTGGGTGATCACTGCTGATTCCAGTGCTACGATGGGTGCACCCAATTGCTGTGCCACGATCAGGTCTTGATCCATGTGATAAATTTGGGGTAAATGATTTAACATGATAAATATTTCCTCTCAAGTTTTGCAGCTGATATCTATAAACCTGAGATGTAATTCGTTTTTGATCTCAGGGGGCTTTGTATTCCAGACTAACCGATGTTGGTTAATGATGTCCAATTTTACCTAATGGATCGGTCAAAGGGTATTACTCACCATACACCCACAGCTGATTGCCATCTGTGTTGATGCGAATCCATTCATAATCAAGCGTACTCACCAGTGGATATATCTCCAGCAGAGATAGAAGTTCATGCTCGCCTTTTAGAGGGAGATCTGTCTCTTTTAAAGGCAAGAGCAACACGCAAGGAGCCCAATCTTTGAGAATGGGTTGGGGCAAGGTTTCAGCTTTTAGATCATCTGGCAGGAGGATTACCTGTGGAGACCATGGCGTGGATAGCCAGTGATCTGCGACTTTACCGGTGGGTAATAGGGCTGTGAAATTGTGCCATTCCAGCCACAAGACAGCACCGCGTTCGCCCACCCACAAGACTCGTAAGATAACACCTTCTCCAAGATCTAATAGTTGACCGGGCTCCATAGCACTAATAGGCACGCTCCTGTTCGAAAACGAGGTATACACTGCCACACTGGTTTGGTTGACCTCCGGGTCTCCTCCCCATAGAATTATCTCAACCGGTGTATGAAGGATTCCATCCGTTAATCCGTTCAGGTCATCACGAGCTGCACTCCCGACGATAACGGCGCTGAGTTTGTTATCGCCTGCTGGGAGGAATTGACCAAGCACCTGTTTTAAGTGCGTTGGGCTTTCCCCGCCGCCAACGAGAACAGCGTTACCAGCAGGGCTCTGAATTAAATATGTTCCTTCATCGTCCAAGAAAGTCAGATGTAATTGATCATCAGAGATGGTCAGCACCCGGTTCCACATAAAGAATACGCCGCCTACCAGCAGTAAAATGCCCGCTTCAAAAGAAAAGGCCTTCATCAAAATGGATTTACGCTGTTCTCGCGGCAACAGGGTGACTATGAACAGCACAACGTAGAAGATCGCAAGCCAGAGGAAATGGAATTTTGGCAGTGTGACGTCTCCCCCAGGGAGGTGTGCTAACCAGCTGACCATGTGTATCGTATAACGCACAAAGGGAGCAGCCAGGATAGCGATAATTTTACTCAAGCCTGGTAATATCATCCCGGTCAACAGGGAAAAGCCTCCCAGTATCAGCACAAGGGATTGCAGTGGCAGGATCAGTGGGTTGGCGATCATTGACAGCCACGAGATTCCCCCAAAGTGATAAGCAATAATTGGCAGGGTCATGACCTGGGCAGCAAATGTAAACAATAAGAATTCGCTCGCAGGACCGACCAATTTTTGTGCTCGTTCTTCTGTCATCCAATTTCTGGCAGTCTTGATGAACCTTTCTTCCAGGGGTTGGGCATACAAGATTAATCCAAGTGTCGCAGATGCTGATAATTGGAAACCAATATCCCACAGCAGGTTGGGGTTGATCAACAGCATTGGCATCACAGCCAGACCGAGGCTGTTCAACCCGTTCTGCCGCCGACCAAACATACCTCCTAAAACACCTAATCCACCCATGATCGCTGCTCGAACCACTGCAGCTTCACCACCGACAAGAAGCGAATATCCTATAATACCGACCACTGCAGTCAGTGCACCCCACCGGCGCCCTAACAGACGTGTGAATACACCAGAAAATAACCCTGCTAGGATAGCTATATTGAAACCAGAGATTGCAATGATGTGGCTCGTACCTGTTTTGCGGAAAGCTTCCTGTAATTCATGGGATAGCCCTTGATCGCGCCCCAATAAGATCCCCGCAAGGAGATCGGATTCTGGAGAATGGAACAGGTCGTGAAGCGTATCTAAACTTTTAGATTGTAGTTCATAAAGGAATGCTCTGATGGGTTTGCCCTGTCCAGAGGTAATTTTTTCGACTTTTGCATATGGCATAAGACTGAAAATGTCCTTATTAGCCAGATAATCCTGGTAGGAGAAATCAGCGCTTTCGAAGGGAATTTCCAGTTGACCCGTTATCAATAATTGGTCACCATATTCAAATTCCTGCCAGGACTTGATTTGGATGAGAACTTGGCCGGACATTTGATTGGAGGCAACTTCAGCGAGATCCTCATCCAGCATACGCAGGGAATCGACTGCGATTACTAAATTAGTGTGGCTATCTCGAGGATCAGGTGGTTTGACCATAGTCCCAATCAGCTGAACCGTGCCGCGACCGTTGTAGAAGGCGACATGTTCAGGTGTAATGATCGGGCGGGTTGCCACATATCGCCAACCACCCATAAAGAAGACAGCCGACAGGATCAATCCTGGCAATCGTTGATCTGATCGTAAATATTTTCTCAGCAGATGGGTAAAGGACAACTTCTTGGGGAGTGCCAGGGTAATAACCAACAATATTAAACTGGCAGACACTCCCAGAATCCACAACCAGTTTGGGATTTTGATCAGGTATGCCAGCAGTATCCCACCAAGGCAGGCTAAAGCCAGCCAAAAAAAAGGTAGAAAGCCGCTGAAGGGAGAAAAGTGTTTGTTTTTCTGCTGGGAAGGCGTCTGCATGGAATAATCTTTCGTCGGCACCTTCATTCTATCAAATTTCTATGGTTTGAGGGTGTTTTTTCCTCATACTGACTGATTGATGCAATTAAGACTATGAAAAACAATGAAAAGAAGAAAAATCAAAGCTAATTTATAAACTTGACAAATAAGGTCATATATATTATATTTATATTTAGATTGAATATAACCACAATTAATCAAGGAGAATGACATGTTGAAGAGAAATCTAAATATAGGAGATGTAAAAATCCTCAGTTCGGCCATTTTACCTGCAGTAAGCCTGCTCTTTGCGAATGTTCTATCACAAATATGGAATTCAATTGTGCACAATTCACCGAGTGAGCACTCCCATTTGATGATGCCGATAGCGGCTCAGGGCACAGCGTATCTGGCAGCACCTCGCCCCAGAAATCGACGGTAAATATGTGTAAAAACCAAAAGTAAACCGCTGATCGGTAGATTGGATCAGCGGTCTCTTTATTTAATCATCAAGATATTTTTATGATTTATCAGCACGCACCTCAGCCAGCACATCCAGCATCTGATTGTGAATGGTGGGGTTGGCGCAAACCACGTTGACAGGTTTGTGTAAGAAGTCCGGGTCGCCATAGATATTCGTGACCACGCCGCCGGCTTCCTTTGCGATCAGTCCCCCTGCAGCCACATCCCACTGGTTGATCTCGATCTCCCAAAAGCCGTCCAATCGCCCAGCGGCGACATAGGCAATAGCCAATGCAGCCGATCCCAGGCGGCGTACGGTTTGTGATAGCTGGCTGAAGCGGAGGAAATTATCTGTGTTATCTGTAGGGGATCCCCATTTGTTATTTGGAAACCCGGTGAAGAGCATGCAATCAATTAAATCCTGATAATTTGAAACATGCAGGGGCTGACCATTCATTTCAGCGCCATGGCCGCGTTCTGCATAAAAACTTTCATCCCTCGTGGGATCATAAACCACACCCAGGGTCAATTTGCCATGATTGGCATATGCAACAGAGACACTGTAGATAGGGACTCCATGGGCATAGTTCAATGTGCCATCCAGGGGATCGATGAACCATTGGTGTTCATGATTGCCCTCCAATTCACCTGACTCTTCGGCATTGATGGCATGGTCTGGGAATAATTTGCGGATTTCGTTAATCAAGAATTCTTCTGAGGCACGGTCAGCTTTTGTGACCAGGTCCGTGGGACCTTTATGTTGAATGCCCATCTCATGTCCGATGAAACTTTGCAGGATTTCACCGGCTTGCAGTGTAATGTCTTTGACGAATTCCAGGGTTGGTTTCATTGTCTATCCTTTATCATTCATTATTGACGCTTCATTGTAACACTGTTAGGTTAAAGGGTGAATTATGAGGGACATTATGAGGGTAAATGCACCAGATTGCACAGGGTCTCCCGACCCTGTTCGGAACAATGAGGCAGGTCTCCACCTGCGCAGGTCCCTTCCTTACAGGACGCTTCACAGACAGGAGGCTATGCACTGAGGACACCTGTGCGATCAATTGGGGATATCTATGTTATGGAGAGCGTGCTCAGTTTGAGATAAGATCCGGATTAATTTTATTTCTTTGTATGGTCGTAGGCGACTTTAACTAGTTTCACAGCAAGGCTGCCACCTGGGACCAACGTTCCTGCCGCGACTGCCGTTACATCAAATAGCAATTCCGGTGTTATCATTCCCTTGACCTGGTCTCCCAGTTTCTCCCCTTTCCCGAGAATTTTACCAGTCAGGGCATCAAATTCCAACAC